>JBIJCJ010000132.1:0-10154 GCA_044344765.1 Pirellulales bacterium
GCCGAAGACGTTCACGCCGATCAGCGCCAGCACGACCCCCGACCAGCTGAAGCACCAGGGCACGAAGGCCAGGCAGGCCAGGACGTGCACCGTGGCGATCGGCACCAGGTATTCCCAGTGCACGCCGTGGGTGGAGACCGGACGCGTGCGGGCGATCGTGGCCATGGGATGAACGCTGGAGGTCGACCAATTCAAGGGCCGCGGTATGCGACCGAAAACATTATGCACCGTTTCCCGGAAATGACATGCGCGGGGGGCCGGGGGGCCGGCAGACATGGCCGTGCCGGGCTGCGGGTCGCTCCGGTCGCGCCGGTCGGGCAGGCCGGATCCCCACGCCGGGCTACAACCCGACCTTCTTCCAGGCCGCCCTGACGGCCTTCTTGGTCGACGCGTCGAATCGGTCGCCCGCGATCTGGGCCGTGAGCTTCGCCATGTCGGCGAACTGGCTGGTCCGCGAGAGCTGCAGCAGGGACTCGTACCAGATCGTCCCCGGCGTCTCCCAGGCGTGGCCGCCCACGGCCTGGGCGAAGAGCACGAAGGCCCGGTTCGGAATACCCGAGTTGATGTGCACGCCGCCGGAATCGGCTGGCCCGGTGTAGATCCGCTCCATGTGGTCCGGCTGCGGGTCGCTGCCGAGTGCGGGGTCGTCGGCGTAGGCTGTGCCCGGGTGCTCCATGTCGCGGATCGCCCGCCGCGTCTTCGCCGGCACGAGGATCTCGGTGCCCACCAGCCAGCTCGCCTTGTCGGCGGACTCGCGCCCGCGCCACTGCCGCACGAGCACGCCGAACACGTCGGCGAAGTGCTCGTTGAGCGCCCCCGACTGGCCGCGATAGGCGAGGTTGCTCGTGAAGGCCTGCACGCCGTGCGTCAGTTCGTGCGCCACGACGTCGAGCGACCGCGTGAAGCACTGGAAGACCTCGCCGTCACCGTCGCCATAGGCCATCTGGCCGCCGTCCCAGAAGGCGTTGTTCATCGGCTGGAAGCGGTCGCGGCCATCGGCCTCGCCCACGTGGACGCTGGAGATCAGCGTCATGCCGGCATCGTCGAGTGAGTTGCGGGCGAACCGCTCGAGGAAGAAGTCGAACGTGTCGCCGGAGAAGTCGTAGGCCTCGTTCACGCACGGGTCGGCCGTCTTCGGATCGCCCTCCGCCCGCACGAGCTTACCGGGCAGCACGTCCTTCTTGCGGGCGTCGTACACGAGCCGATGCTTGCGGCCCGTGGGCGAGGCCGTCGCCAGCAGCGCCGGCATCTGCTGGGAGAACGTGCGCACGGCCCGCACCGCGCTCGAGCGGGCCAGATCGACGAGCGCCCGCTCGCGAACCTTCGGGTCGGCGGAGCGGGCCATGTGCTCGACCATGTAGGGCGGCACGATGCACTGGATCGGGATGCGACGGGTGACGCGCGGCACGGCGACGGCTCCTGGAGCATGGAAAGGTGCGCAGACTGCCCCGACCTCCCCGGAGGCGCGGCCGGTGCTCAATCGATCGGTCGTGCCGGCCGATTCGCTTGAGGGCTTCTCTCCCTCGTGGGCAGCCCCCTTCTTGGAACACGCCCCCGATGCCGCACACCGCCCGCCGCCCTTCGTTCCTCGCGTCGGTCACCATCGCCGCAGCCTGCGGGCCGCTGCGGACCGCCATGTCCGGCGACGAGACATGGGCAGTCCCGCCGATTCACTCAGCGCGTCACGCTACGGATTGACGACGTTCCGCGGCGCGCCGGCCGCGAAGGCCCGCAGGTTCTCCGCCGTGCACGCGATCAGCCGCCGCCGCGCCTCCCGCGTCGCCCAGGCGACGTGCGGCGTGATCACACAGTTGCGGGCCGCGAGCAGGAGATTCGTGGCCGGGGGCGGCTCCACCGCGAGCACATCGAGGCCGGCGCCCGCGATCTGGCCGGCGTTCAGGGCGGCCGCGAGGGCGGCCTCGTTCACGAGCGGTCCCCGCGACGTGTTGATGAGGAAGGCGTTCGGCTTCATCTTCGCCAGCGCCGCGGCGTCGATGATCTCCCGGGTCTCGGGCGTGAGCGGGCAATGGAGGCTGACCACGTCGCTCTCCCGAAGCAGCGTGTCGAACTCGACGCACTCCGGATCGTCGCCGCGGCCGCGCCGCGCGGCGAGGATCCGCATGCCGAACGCGCGACCGACCGTCGCCACCGCCCTGCCGATCCGCCCGTAGCCGACGATGCCGAGCGTGAGGCCGGCGAGCTCGACGAGCTCCCCTTCCCAGAAGCAGAAGTCGGGGCAGCTCGACCAGCGGCCCGCGCGGACGAGCTCCGCATGGCGGCCGACGCGGTTCGTGAGCTCGAGCAACAGCGCGAACGTCGCCTGGGCCACGTTCGGCGTGCCGTACTCGGGCACGTTGCAGACCGGGATGCCGCGCTCCCGTGCAGCCGCGACGTCCACGATGTTGTAGCCCGTCGCCAGCACGCCGATGCACTTCAGTTGCGGCAGTGCCGCGATCGTCTCGCGAGTGAGGGGCGTCTTGTTCGTCAGCACCACCTCGGCGGCCGCGGCCCGGGCCACGATCTCGGCGGCGGCGGTACGGTCGTAAACGCGGAGGCTGCCGAACTGCTCCAGCGGCTCCCAGGAGAGGTCGCCGGGGTTCGTCGTGTGACCATCCAAAATGGTGATTCGCATCGTTTCTCCACTGAAGGGCGGGGCGGCTCAAAAAACTGCGGAAACAAGCGTTTTCGTGGGCCACAGAAAAACTTTGCGACTTTGGCACGCAGCGTGCAACTGCTTTCTTCCGTCAGGCCGAGGCCCGCGAGGACCGAAACCCGACGCCCGGAACTTGGCCGCAGTGGCCCGTTCCGGATTCCACACCTTCTTAAGGAGCAGTTCTCCATGGTCATCAAAGCTGTTGGGCTCACTTCCGAGGAAGTGCGTCCGCGGCGCCGGTAGGTCTGAATTCGGCTCTGTCACGGTCAATCCGTCGATTTTTCGCGGTGTTTTCGCCCCCTGCCGGGGTCGTAAAAACCGGCCGCGAGGAATCCGGACGCCGGTCCGGCCGCATGCACCAGGTGCCGCATCCAGCGTTTTTCTGTTCCCAGCCCCGTTCCGGGGCTCGTGTCGAGGATTTCCAGTGTTTTTCGGCCTTCATTCACGTGTCCGTAGCCGGCTGCAGCCCGCCTGGGCGACTGCACGGCGCACGCTGAACGCCGGCCCCCTGATGGCCTGGTCTCACCATTTTGGTGAGTCGGTCACCAACCTGATGAGTGAGTCTCAAAACACGGTTTTCGCCGAGAAAAAGGGGCTTTCATCATCTTCGGCCCTGGCGGACACCGCCCCGGCCGCCCCCATCGTTCACGGGGTCGTTCAACCCCGCTTGTTTGTTTGTCGTTCGTCGTTTTTCCCTTCGGCGGCCCTAGGCCGGCGGAGCTTTTTTGAAAGGAACAGTCTCATGACCCGGAAGTCATTGTTCATCCGCTCGCTCGGCGTCGCCGCCACGCTCGCGGCCGTCACCTTCTGCTCTCTCAACGCCCGCGCCGAGGTCGTGTTCGGCAACCTCGGTGCGTCGGGAACCAACCAGTATTTCGGATCCTCGACCAACCTGAAGGCGACTTCATGGCTGGCGCAGGGTTTCAACACGGGCACGACGTCCACGAACCTCACCGTCAGCTCAATCACCCTCGGCCTGTTCGGCGTTTCCGAAGGCACCGTCCCCCTCACGGTCAGCATCTATTCGAATGACAGCTTCAACGGCAACGTGCCCGGCACGCTGCTGCACACGTCGTCGATCACGAACGTCGGAGGGGATGGAAATTACCCATTCGCCTTCACGGGCGCTGATCTCGCGGCGAACACCAGCTACTGGATCGTTCCGAACGGCGGCGGCAGCGTAGCTTGGTATTTGCGGGGTGGTGCCACAAAGGTTCCGACCGCCCAGAACTCCTCTGGCTACAGTTACGTCGGCACGGCCGGCAGCTTGGCCAGCACCTCGTCGCCGTCCGGACCGTGGAGCCAGGATGCAGATAACATCATTTCCGAAGGGTATACCGTCTCTATCACCGCCGTGCCCGAACCCTCGACGATCGTGATGGCCGGTCTGGGTAGCCTGGGCCTGCTGGCAATGGAACGGAATCGGCGGCGTCGCAAGGCGGTGGTGGCGGCCGAAGCCGACGACTACCTCGGCTGAGCCTGAACGACTGGGTCGCGAGTGAACGCCGCGGCCGGGGCGCGACACGACGAACGAAACGAACGAGAGCCACGCCGGCGCGAGCCGGCGTGGCTTTTTTCATGTGCCACTTGCCCCGTGCGTCCTCGGACGCGAATGATTCCCTGCCGGCCGGGACGCCGCGCATCCCCGCGAGGGCCGCGCGCCCATGTCCCGCTCCTCTGCCGCCGCCCCGCTCCAGTGGCTCGCGAAGCCCGGCCTCCAGGCCGTCATCGACGCCCTCGCCGCAACCGGTCATCGGGTCGTCGGCCCGCGAGTCACCGACGGTGCCATCGTGCTCGCCGACATCTCCAGTGTCGCCGACCTGCCGGCCGGCTGGCTCGACGATCAGGACGGCGGCACCTACCGCCTGCGGCACGACGACGCGGCCGGCCTCTTCGACCACGTCGTCGGACCGCACTCCCTGAAAAACTTTTTGTTTCCGGCGCGGGAGCCGGTGGCGACGTTGACCCGCGACGGCGATGGCTGGCGCGAGGACCTTGCCGTGCCCGATCCCGCGCCGCTCGCCGTGCTCGGCGTGCGCGGCTGCGACCTCGCGGCCTTGAGCATCCAGGACGCGGTCTTCCTCCGCGACGACACGGCCGACGTCGCCTACCGTACCCGCCGCGGGCGACTGTTCATCGTGGCCGTCAACTGCCGTCGGGCCGCGGCCACCTGCTTCTGCCATTCGATGGACTGCGGGCCTGCAGCCGGGCCCGGCTATGACCTCGCGCTCACGGAAACCCCCGACCGGTTCGCGATCGAGCCGGGCACCGCCCAGGGCGCCGCCCTCCTCGACGACGTCGCCACACGGACCGCGCTCACCCCCTGCACGCCTGAAGAAGCCACCGCGATCCGTGAACAGCCGCGGGCTCTCGGCCGGTGGCTGCAGACCCGCCCGACCATCCCCAACGAGCCCGCGCCGCGGTCCCTCGACACGACGGGCATCCGCGATCTGCTCTATGGCAACCTCGAGCATGCCCGCTGGGCGGAGGTCGCCGACCGCTGCCTCGCCTGCGGCAACTGCACGCTCGTCTGCCCGACCTGCTTCTGCCATGCCGTGGAGGACGTGCCTGATCTCGCCGGCGACTCGGCCACGCTCGAACGCCGCTGGGCCTCCTGCTTCACGCTCGATCACGGGCGGATGCACGGCGGCGACGCGCGGTCCACCACGGCCTCGCGCTACCGTCAGTGGCTGACCCACAAGCTCGCCGGCTGGATCGACCAGTTCGGCACCTCGGGCTGCACCGGCTGCGGCCGCTGCATCACATGGTGCCCCGTCGGCATCGACCTCACGGCCGAGGTGGCGGCGATCCGGGCCGCGGACTCCAGGCCATGAACGTCTTCGCGCCGCCGGCACCGGCCCGATCTCCGTGGCACGGCCGGCCCGCGCGGCTCGTGGCGGTCGAGGCCGAGGCCCCCGACGTGGCCACCTACCAGTTCGTCTGCGGCGAGCCGTTCGCGTTCGCCCCCGGGCAGTTCAACATGCTCCACCTGCCCGGCATCGGCGCAGCCGCGATCTCGATCAGCTCCGATCCCGACGCCGCCACCGTGGCGCACACCGTTCGCGCCGTGGGCAACGTCACGCAGGCGCTCGTCCGCCTCCGGCCAGGCGCCGGAGTCTTGCTGCGTGGGCCCTGGGGCACGCCCTGGCCGCTCGCCGCGCTCGGTGGCCGCGACGTGCTGATCGTCGCCGGCGGCCTCGGCCTCGCGTCGCTCCGCGCGGCGATCGTCGCGTTCGGCCGCCGCCGCGCCGACTTCGGCACGATCCGGCTCCTCCTCGGCGGCCGCACGCCCGCCGACCGGCTCTACTCACGCGAATACGCGACCTGGCTGCGTGCGGGCCTCGACGTCCGCGCCATCGTGGACCGGCCGGACGACGACTGGCGCGGTCCGGTCGGCCTCGTCACCGACCTGCTCGCGGATCTCGAAGTCGCTCCATCCCGCACGAGCGTGCTCTGCTGCGGCCCGGAGCCGATGATGCAGGCCGTCGCCGCGGCGGTCATGCGGCGCGGCGTCGCCGCGGCCGACGTCTTCCTGTCGCTGGAGCGCAACATGGCCTGCGCCGCCGCGATCTGCGGCCTGTGCCAGCTCGGCCCCGCGTTCGTGTGCCGCGACGGGCCGGTGTTTCGCCACGACCGGATCGCCCCGTTTCTCGCCGTGAGGCACCTGTGACCGCCACGTCTCCACCCCGGCCGCGGCTCGCGGTCTTCAAGCTCGCGTCGTGCGACGGCTGCCAGCTGCAGCTGCTCGACGCCCAGGGCCGTCTCCTCGAGCTCGCCGAGCGGTTCGCGATCGACCATTTCCTCGAGGCCAGCTCGCGCGACCTGCCCGGCCCGTACGACGTCGGGCTCGTCGAGGGCTCGATCTCCACACCCGCCGACGCCGCGCGGATTCACGGGATTCGCGCCGCCTGCCGGTTCCTGGTGACGATCGGCGCCTGCGCCACCGCCGGCGGCATCCAGGCGCTGCGCAACTGGGCCGGCAACGACGCCTATGCGGCGGCCGTCTACGCCCGCCCGGAGTACGTGGCGACGCTGGCGACGAGCACGCCCGTGGCCGCGCATGTGCCGGTGGACTTCGAGCTCCGCGGCTGCCCGATCGACACGGGCCAGCTCGTGGAACTGCTCACGGCGCTGCTCGTCGGCCGCCGGCCCCGCGTGCCGCCCCACTGCGTGTGCATGGAGTGCAAGGCCCGGGGCACGGTGTGCGTGGCCGTGGCCCGCGGAATCCCCTGCCTCGGCCCGGTCACGCAGGCCGGCTGCGGCGCGATCTGCCCGGCCTGCGACCGCGAGTGCTTCGGCTGCTTCGGCCCGAGCACGCAGCCGAACCTCGTTTCGCTGACGGGTTTCTATGAGCGGCGCGGCACGCAGCGCGGCGACCTCGTCCGACTGACACGGTCGTTCAACGCGTGGGCCGACGAGTTCCGCGCGGAGAGCGATCGCCTGGATGGCAAGACCGTGGCGGCCCCGACGGAGCCCGCGCCGTGAACGACACTCCGTCACCATCACCGACTGTCCGGCGGATCGACGTGCGGGCTCTGACCCGGGTCGAAGGCTCCGGCAGCCTGCATGTCCGCGTCGCTGCCGATGGCACCGTCGAGATCGCCCGGTTCGCGATCTTCGAGCCGCCGCGATTCTTCGAGCGGCTGCTCGTCGGCCGCGCGGTCCGCGAGGTTCCCGACATCGTGGCGCGGATCTGCGGCATCTGCCCGGTGGCCTACCAGCTCGCGGCCTGCGGCGCCCTGGAGGCCGCCCTCGGCATCCGCATCACGCCCGCGCTTCGACTCCTGCGGCGGCTGCTCCTGGCAGCGGAATGGATCCAGAGCCATGCCGTCCACGTCTTCCTCCTGCACGCGGCCGACTATCTCGGCCTGGACAGCGGCTTCGAGATCGCGTCCCGTCTGCCGGGCTTCGTGGAGCGCGGCCTGCGGATGAAGGAGATCGGCTGCCGGCTCTTGGAGGTGCTCGGCGGCCGGCCGGTGCATCCGGTGAACGTCACGGTGGGCGGCTTCCACCGCGCGCCCGATGCGACCGCGGTCCGCGGGCTCGTGCCCGAACTCGAATGGGGCCATGCGGCCGCGATCGAGTCGCTCGACGTCGTCGGCCGCTTCGACTGCCCCTCCTTCCCACGCGACTGCGAGTGCGTCGCGGTCGGCCCCGGCTATCTGGCCGCGGAGGACGAGCCGCGGATCATCTCCACGTCCGGCCTCGACATCCCCTGCTCAGCCTTCACGGCCCACTTCGTCGAGCGGCAGGTGCCGCACTCCACGGGCCTGCACTGCCTGCTCGAGCCCGGCGGCCGGCCCTACCTGACCGGCCCGCTCGCCCGGCTGAACCTGTTTCGCGACCGGCTGCCGCCCCGGGCCCGCCGCGCCGCCGACGCCTGCCTCGACCAGCCGTGCCGCGACACCTTTCAGAGCATCCGCGTGCGGCTGGTGGAGATCGCCGCCGCCTTCGAGGAGGCCGCGCGGATCGCCCGCATGTGCCACGCCCCCGCCGCCCCCTGCCGCATCGACTTCACACCCCGGCCGGGCGCGGGCTGCCACGCCGTCGAGGCGCCCCGCGGCCTGCTCCATCACCGCTACGAACTCGACGCCGCCGGCCTCGTCGCGGCGGCCGCGATCGTGCCGCCGACGTCGCAGAACCTCGCCTGCATCGAGGCCGACCTGCGGGCCTTCGTGCCCGGCGTGATCGGGCTGCCCGAGCCCGAGGCCGCCCGCCGCTGCGAGCACCTGATCCGCAACTACGACCCGTGCATCAGCTGCGCGGCCCACTTCCTCGACTTCACCGTGGAACGCTCGCCAGTCGATCCATGCAGGCCGCAAGCGTCGTGAGCGACGCCGCCTCGCGGTCCGGCACATCGACGCCGAGCGCCTTCGTCAGCCCGATCAAAAAGTTCTGGAAGTCCACCGAGTCGAGGTCGAGCTCGCGGCGCAGGCTGGCGTCTGGCCGCAGCGCCGCGAGATTCGCCTCGGGGGCGATGCCACCGAGCACCTCGAGGGCCGCGGCCCGGACTTCGTCGCGGCTGGCCATCAGAGCTTCTCCGGTTCCTGCAGCAGCCGATCGACGGCGTCGAGAAACAGCCCGCCGCGGTGCCCGTCGCTGACGCGGTGATCGGCCGCGAGCGTCGCCGTGACGACCGGCCGGACGACGAGGCCGCCGTTCACGGCCCACGGACGGTCCACGATCCTGCCAAACCCCACGATCGCCACCTGCGGCGGATAGATCACGCCATACACCGCCTCCACGCCCCGGTCCCCGAGGCTCGTCACGGTGAGCGTCGCGTCGGCGAGCTCCGAGCTCTTCATCCGGCCCGCCCGGGCCCGCCCCGTCAGGTCGCGCAGGCCGACCATCAGCTCGGCGAGGGGCCGCGTGGCGGTGTCGTGCAGCGCCAGACTCACGAGCCCGCCGCCGCGGAGCGCGATCGCTACGCCCACGTGCACGGTTTCTCGCAGGACGACGCGGTCGCCGTCCCACACGGCGTTGAGCTCCGGCACCTCGCGAATCGCCAGTGCCGCCGCCTTGAGCAGCAGCACCCCCGGCAGCAGCCGCTCGGCGACGGGCACGGCCGCGTTGCGTTCGGCCAGCCAGGCCATCGCCCGACCGAGGTCGATCGTGGTCGCCAGATAATAGTGGGGAATCTCCCGCTTCGACCGGGCCATCGCGGCCGCGATCGTCCGCCGCATGCGCTCCAGGCGTTCGGTCGGCGGTGGAACGGCGGCGAGTGGAACGGGCGGTGCGGCGGGCGGTGCGGTCGCCGCACCGACTGCGGGCCTGGGCTGCCGGGCGGCCCGCTCCACGTCGGCCAGCGTGATCGCACCGCCGCGGCCCGTGCCCGACACACCGGCCGGATCGACGGCGAGCTCGCGTGCCCGTCGCCGGGCCGCCGGCGAGATCTTCTGGCGGCCGTCACCGACGAGGCCGGGGCCGTAGATCGGGATCGGCCGGATCACCGGCGGCGCGGCCGCGACCGCAGCCGGGAGAGTGGCCGCCACGGCCCGCTCCTCTCCCGTCTCGGGCCATGCGGTCGGTGGCCGTGGCGTCGGCTGCGGCGGGCCCGCCGGGCCCGCGTCGCGGATCGTGGCCATCACCGTGCCCACCGGCACCTTCGCGCCCACGGGCACGACGATCGACTCCAGCACGCCCGCGGAAAACACCTCGACGTCGATGACGCCCTTCTCGGTGTCCACCGCCGCGATCGTGTCGCCGCGGCGCAGCGAATCGCCCGGCTGCTTCAGCCAGGCCACGACGGTCCCCGCCTGCATGTCGGCCCCGAGCGAAGGCATGCGAAACTCCGTCATCGCTCACTCCCCGCGGTTCGTCGCCACGGCTTCGCCCGCGCCGCGGACCACGTCGCACACCGCCGCGGCGATCCGCGCCGTGTCCGGCAGTGCCGCGTTCTCCAGATGCCAGGCGTAGGGGATCGGCACCTCCGCCGTGCAGACGCGTGCCACCGCCGCGTCGAGCGCGTAGAACGCCTCCTCGGCGATCGTCGCCGAGATCT
>JBIJCJ010000133.1:0-10146 GCA_044344765.1 Pirellulales bacterium
GAGCCGAGGGAATACGGATCCGTTTCCGGTGGAGCGACGCGTATTCCCTCACCTTACGGTTCGGGCTTCCCAGCAACCGGGCACGACGGTCAGCGACCGCCGCTCCAGGAAGCAAAGGGCACGACGGTGGGCGGGTGATGCAGTAGCAGGCGCAACGACGACCAAAGACCGCCGCTCCAGTTGGCAAACAGCACCGCGCGAGTGCGCCGCCTCACCGGGCCAGCCGAGCCTCGGTCTCGTTGAAGATCCGCTCGAACTCGGCGCGGGTCCGGGCGGTCGTGGACTGCACGTCCTGCACGAGGGCGTCGGGCCGGTCGTAGCCGAGCAGGTGGGCGAGCTTCCGCTGCTCGTCGGGCGCCGTGGGAAAATCGTGTCGGGCGGCCGCATCGAGCAGCCGCAGCCGCCCCTCGATCGACCGCAGCGTGCGATAGGCCCGTTCGAGGAACGCGAACCGCTCCGCCGTGACGAACCCCGCCGCGTGCAGGGCCACCAGCCCGCGGAGCGTCTCCGGCACCCGCACGGCAGGCTCACGACCGCCGTGCACCAGCTGCAGCATCTGCACGATGAACTCGATGTCGACCACGCCGCCGGGGCCGCGCTTCAGGTTGCCGGTGCGAGCCCCCTGCTCCATCCGATACCGCATCCGCCGGATGGCCTCGACCTCCTCGGCCGTCCACCGGCGTGCGAACGTGGCCGCCGCGATGATCTCGTCCACCCGGGCGACGGCCTCCGGCGGCCCGACGACGCCCCGCGCCTTGACGAGCGCCTGCCGCTCCCAGATCGCCGCCGGCCCGTCCGCGGCGAAGTAGCGGGCGAAGTCGTCGAGCGACACGGCCGGCGGGCCGCTCTTGCCGCTGGGACGGAGCCGCGAATCCATCTCGTAGAGCCGCCCCTGGGGCCCGAAGGTGTTGAAGATCCGCATCGTCCGCTGGGCGAGCTCGCCGAAAAAATGCGCGTTGCTCGTGCCGCCGGCCCGGCCGCGGGGCGGCGCGACGGAGCCGTCGTAGTCGTAGAGAAAGATCACGTCCACGTCGCTCGCGTAGTTCATCTCGCGACCGCCGAACTTGCCCATCGCGAGCACCACCGGCGCGGCCCGCCCGCCGGCGGCGCCGGGTGGCACGCCGAGCCGCTCCTCGAGCAGCCGCTCCTCGCGGGCCACGACCACCCGCACCAGCGCCTCGGCGATACCCGACAGCGCGGCGGTGGTCGTCTCGGCATCCTGACGGCCGAGCATGTCGCGAACTCCGACGCGGAGCTGCTGCGAGGCCTTGAAAGCGTGGAGGATCGCGTCCACGTCCACGGCGCCACGGCACAGCTCCTCGAGGCTGGCCTCGAGGGCCGCCGGCGTCGGCAGCCGCTCGAGGAGCAGGCTGTCGAGCAGCTCGTCGATCATGCCCGGGTTGCTCATCAGCAGTCGGGCCAGGAACGGGCTCGACGAGCAGAGCCGCACGGTGAGGTCGAGCGAGGCCGGATTGAAGCTGAACAGTTCCCACAACACCCCCTTGCCGCCGAGCGAGTCGGCGACGGCGCCGAGGTTGGCGAGCGTGGCGTCCGGGTCGGGGGTGCGGCCAATCGCGGTCAGCAATGCCGGCGCGATCGCCGCCAGGAAGTGGCGGCAGCGGCGGGTGGAGAGAAACCGCACCTGCTCCTCCCCGAGCGCGATCAGCCCGCGGTGGGCCTGGGGCACGTCGCGAAAACCGTGCCGCGCCAGGACCTCGTGGACGAACGCCGGCGCGGGATCGGGATCGAGCACGAGATCGACCTCCGGCTCGGGCGCGGCGTCGTCGGGAAACGCGTCGTGCAGGAGATGATCGAGAATCCGCCGATTGAGGGCCGTGGCCTCGGCCAGTTCCCGCCGCAGTCGCTCGCGGCCCGCGCCGCCGTAGCCCATCCGCGTCGCCAGCCGGCCCAGTTCGGCGTCGTCGGCGGGGACCACGTGCGTCTGCCGGTCGTAGAGGATCTGGAGCCGATGCTCCACGGTGCGCAGGAGCGTGTAGGTCCGCTCCAGGATCTCCCGCTCCTGGTCGGTGAGCGCGCCTGCCGCAGCCAGCCGCCGGATCGCCTCCAGCATGTTGCCCGTGCGCACCGCGGCGGCGTCGCCCCCCCCCAAGAGCTGCAGAAACTGGATCGTGAACTCGACGTCGCGGATGCCGCCGTGGCCGTGCTTGACGTCGGCGGCGTCGGTGCCCTCGCGGATCGACCGCTGCTCGATGCGGCGCTTGAGCGCCTTGATGCCGCTGATGTCGGCCCGCGACAGCCAGCGGCGGTACACCCAGGGCTCGAGGCCGGCCAGCAGCCGCCCGCCGAGGCCCGCGTCGCCGGCGATGCACCGGGCCTTCACCCAGGCCTGCCGCTCCCAGGTGCGGCCGGCCTGCTCGTAATACAGGAGCATCGGCTCCAGCGCCAGCGACGCATGCCCCGCCGTGCCGTGCGGGCGGAGCCGCAGGTCCACCCGGTAGCAGGCCCCGAGTTCGGTCGGCTCGGCGAGGAGCCGCACGGTCTCCTGGGCGACGCGGTCGAAGAACTCCTGGTTCGTGCAGGGCTTCGGTCCGGCGACGCGGCCGTCCGCGGAGTGCACGAACACGAGATCGATGTCGCTGGAGTAGTTGAGCTCGCAGCCGCCGAGCTTCCCGAGCGCGAGCACGGCGATCGTGGCGGGCGTGCCGTCGGGGCCGCGGGGCACGCCGCGTTGCCGCTCCACGCGATCGACGGCGACCCGCAGGGCCGCGGCGACGAGGCAGTCGGCGACGTGCGAGATCTGGCCGGTGACGGTCTCGAGCCGCTGCCCGCCGACGATGTCGCCGTAGGCGATCCGCAGGGTCTCGCGCCGCTTGAAGCGGCGCAGGGCCCGCATCGCCACCACGGGATCGGCCGCCGGCACCCCGGGCGGCTCCGGTGGGCCAAGCTCCACCGCGAGGGCGGCGGCGAGGGCCTCCCGCTTCTCGGGCCGTCCGCGGCCGAGCCGCACCTGCTCCCAGGCTTCGGGGTCGGCGATCACGATCTCGGCGAGGTACGGGCTGGCCGCGAAGATTTCCAGGAGCGTGTCGAGCGCCTGCGGGTCGCGGTCGAAGAGTGCCGCCGCAGCCAGCGGGCTGCGGATGGCGCAGAAGAATCGTTCCAGCGCGGCGAGCACGCGATCCGGATCGGCCGTCTCGGGCAGCCGCGCGGCGAGCCTGGCCGCCAGCGCGGCAAGCAGGTCGAACGTCAGGCCGTGGCCGGCCAGGCCGACCAGGGCGCGATGCGCAGCCTGCGGGTCGGCCAGGCCGGCAGTCCGCCCCCAGGCCACCGCCGCATCCGGGTCGTCGAGCAGCCGCCGCACATCGGCCGCGTCGGGGGGCGGTCCGGATTCCGACCCGGCATCCGCGCCGGTCGTCCGTGCCGTCCGGCGGCCGGAACGCGGCGGCACGTCACGCCTCCAGCGGCCGCGCCGCCCGCGGCGGCAGGGCGATCGAGTGGAGCTCCACCGGCGGCTCGCCGGACCACTGCAGGCCGTCGATCGGCAGCGCCTCGGCGAGGCCGTCGGCCACGAGGCCGGCCAGCGACCAGGCGCCGGCGTCGAGGATGTCGATGTCCACGAGCCGGCCGACGAGCCGCACCGGGGCGTCGAAGACGACGATCCGATCGCACATCGTGCGGCCGGTGAGCTGGGCGACGCCGTCCGGGCCGGGATCGACGGCCCGCTTCTCGTCGCGGGTGGAGAGCCCCTCGACGAGCACCTGCTGCCGGGTGCCGATGAACCGCCGGTTACCGGCCAGGCTCACCTCCTCCTGGGCCTCGAGCAAGAGCCGGTTGCGTTCCTTCTTCACGTCCTCCGGCACGTCGTCGGGCAGGCGGTCGTAGGCCTTCGTGCCCGGTCGCGGGCTGTACTTGAAGATGAAGCTGTTCTTGAAGCCGGCCGTCCGCACCAGGTCGAGCGTCGTCTGAAACTCCGCGTCGGTCTCGCCGCAGAAGCCGACGATGAAATCGCTCGTCACCGCGGCCTGCGGCAGCGCCTCGCGCACGCGGCCGAGCATCTCCATGTATTCGCCGATCGTGTAGCCGCGCTTCATCCGCGTGAGCACGTCGTCGGAGCCGTGCTGGGCCGGCACGTGCAGGTAGTGGCAGACCTTGGGCAGGTCGCGGACGGCCGCGATCAGGTCGGCGGTCATGTCCCGCGGGTAGTTGGTGACGAACTTGATCCGGTCGAGGCCGTCGATGACGTCGAGCCGCCCGAGCAGGTCGGAGAGCCGCGTCGTCCGGCCGCCGTCGCTCCACCGGTAGCTGTTGACGGTCTGGCCGATGAGCGTGATCTCCCGGCAGCCTTCGGCGACGAGCTTTCGCGCCTCGGCCACGATCGTGTCGGGAGCCCGGGCCTGCTCGGGGCCGCGGACATGCGGCACCACGCAGAAGGCGCAAAACTTGTCGCAGCCCGTCTGCGTGCGGATGAAGGCCTGGAAGGGCGTGGGACGCATCGCCGGATCGCGGTCGGGATCGTAGCTCTCGAAGCTCCGCGCGATCGCCTCGCGGGCATGCCCCTTGCGCTCCAGGCTGACCTCGATCCGCGGCCCGCCGCCGGCGAGCACCTCGGCCACCAGCCCGGGCACCTGGTGCAGCTGGCCGGGGCCGACGACGAGATCGACCCACGGCGCCCGCTTGCGGATCAGTTCCTGATCCTTCTGGGCCATGCAGCCGAGCACGCCGACGACGAGCCCGGGCCGCTTCGCCTTCTCGAACCGCACCCGGCCGAGGGCCGAGTAGATCTTGTCCTCGGCGTGCTGGCGGACGGAGCACGTATTGTAGAAGACGGCGTCGGCCTCGCCGCTCGACCGCGCCATTTCCCAGCCCTGGCGGCGCAGAGCGGCGACGACGAGCTCGCTGTCGAGCACGTTCATCTGGCAGCCGACGGTCTCGATCCACAGCCGCTTCGTCATGCCGCCAGTGTAGCAGCCCCGTTGGGGCGTCACTCGCTCCTCTCGCGAAACGCCGTCAGCAAGGCCGTCGCGAGGCCCCGCTTGGCCAGCGTCAACGGCCCAGCCAGCGTGCCGTGAGGTCGTGTCCGATACGCTCGGCGCCGTTGCCGATGCGGCCACTCCATCGCCGCTGCCGGGAAGCCCATCGCCGCTGCCGGGAAGCCCATCGCCGCTGCCGGGAAGTCCATCGCCGCTGCCGGGAAGCCCATCGCCGCTGCCGGGAAGTCCATCGCCGCTGCCGGGAAGTCCATCGCCGCTGCCGGGAAGCCCGAAGCGCAAGCTGAGGGAATACGCGTCGCGTCACCGGAAACCGTTCCCCATTCCCTCGGCTCGCGCCTCGGGCTTCAAGGAACGGGGCCGCCAAACCCGACAAACCGGAAACCCATTGCCGCGCCCATGCGGCAGTCTGGCGCAACTGCGGCACAAGATGTGCGAGCTACGCCCGCCCCGTTGCACGCCGGGCGAGCGTTCTCTATGATGTTCACCAGTACAGTATTTAGCTCTCTGCCAGGATCTTTCCATGAACGCCGACACGATCCGCGACTCCCTCCGCCGCGAGCCCTTCGAGCCGTTCGTGATTCGCATGTCGAACGGCGAGGTCCACGAAATCCGCCATCCGGAGTGTGCCTTCGTCATGAAGACGAAGATGATCGTCTACTACCCCGACGACGACCGCAGCGTCACCTGCTCGCTCGTGCACGTCAACAGCATCGAGGCCCTCCAGGCGAACTGATCGGCCCGCTCAGCCCAGCCGGGCACCGTCGCGCAGCGGGCTGCCGCGGAGAAACTCGGCGGCCGACATGCTCCGGCGGCCCTCGGGCACCAGCCGGAGGACGGCCAACGCCGTGCCCGCACCACAGGCGACGACGATCCGCTCGTCGGCGGCCGCCAGCACCGTACCGGGGGCGACGTCAGGGTGCGCCGCGGGCGGCCGCGGCACGACCTCGACCTGCTCCAGCACGAGCCGCTGCCGCACGCCGTCGCCGCGGGTGAAGAACGTCGTCGCCCGCGGCCACGGCTCGAGCGCCCGCCGCTGCCGATCGATCCGCACGGCCGGCTGCGACCAGTTGACGACGCCGTCCTGCTTCGTGAGCCGGGGCGCCCGCGTGGCCCGCGTCGCGTCCTGCGGCACGCCGATCTCCGCCGGGCTGACGCTGGCCGCCGCCGCGGCGGCCAGCCGTTCGATCGCCTCGACCACCGCCTCGGCGCCGACGGCGGCCAGCCGCGGCTCGAGGTCAGCCGCGGTGTCGTGCGGGCCGATCGGCAGCGGCCGGGCCGCGATCACGTTGCCCGCGTCGAGGGCCGGCGTCATGTGGATCACGCTCACGCCGGTGACTGCGTCGCCCTCCAGGATCGCCCACTGGATCGGTGCGGCGCCGCGATGCCGGGGGAGCAGCGAGCCGTGGAGGTTGATGCCGCCGAGCCGCGGCACCGCGAGCAGCGCGGCCGACAGGATCTGTCCGTAGTCGCAGACCACGAACAGATCCGGCGCGACCGCGGCCAGCGCCGCCACCGCGTCAGGGTCGTTGACCCGCTCGGGCGCGAGCACCGGCACGCCGGTCGCGGCAGCGGCCTCGCGCATCGGATTCGGCGGCGGCCGACGTCCCGGCGGGGCATGGTCGGGCCGCGTGACCAGGGCCGCGACCGCGTGTGGTGTATCCAGCAGCGTGTGGAACATCGGCACCGCGAACGGGCCGGTGCCCATCACCACCAGCCGCAACGAGCCGCTCACGCCTGGCACCGGGCCGCCTCCAGGCGGTCGAGGGCGGCCACGAGCGTTTCCGAGTCGGGCAGTTCGCCCCGCGACTGCTTGCCCGCGAACATGTCGCGGAACGTCTCCAGGTCGCGTCGCACCTCGAGTGCCGCCGCCTCCGGCAGCCGGTCGGTGAACAGCCGCCCCTCGAGATGGTCGAACTCGTGCTGCACGACCCGGGCGAGCAGCCCGTCGAGGTCCATGTGAATCGGCGTGCCCGCCAGCGACCAGGCATCAACCACGATCCGCTCAGGCCGCCGCACGTCCATCCGCACGCCCGGCAGCGACAGGCAGCCCTCTTCCTGCACGGCGGTGCCCCGCGGCCGGCTGAGCGTGGGATTGATGAATACGAACTCCTCGCCGTCGCCGCGGCGGCCCGCCGTGTTGACGACAAACATGCGGTAGGGCAACGCCACCTGGTTGGCCGCCAGGCCGATGCCCTGGGCCTCGTACATGATGTCGAACATCCGCGCCACCGCGTCGCAGACGGCCTCGTCGATCCGCACGATGGACTTGGCCCGCCGCAACAGCGCGGGGTGCGGGTATTCGACCAGTTCCAGCCGCCCGATCGTGCCGTCGGCCGTGTGTGTCGGGTTTTGCATCCGCGTGTCCAGAGTACGGTTTTCGGCGTGGCCCGAAACTCCCGGTGCCACCGCCGCAAAAACATCATACTCGCCTGCGGGACCGTTTCGGGATTGCTACCATCGAGATCATGACCCCATCCACGGAACCGATGACACGTCCTTGGGACCGGGCCGCCGTCTTCGCCGCGACGCTCGGCGGAATCGGCCGCATCGGGTTCGCGCCCGGCACGTTCGGCGCGGCCGTGGGACTGGTGCTTGCGATAGGCACCGCGGCGGCGGCCGAGTGGCTGGGCCGGCGACTCTTTGCGGACTGGGGAGGTGCGGCCCTGGCGTGCGAGGCGGGCCTCGTGGCCGCCATCTGCCTGGCGGGCGTTCCGATCTGCTCGCGGGCCGCTGCCTGGCTCGGCCGCGGCAAGGATCCGGGGGCGATCGTGCTCGACGAGGCGGCGGCCATGGCGGCCACGCTCCTCGTCGTGCCGGCGGACGCGCGCACGCCGACCGTCATGGCGGTGGCCTTCACGCTGTTTCGCGTCTTCGACATCCTCAAACCGTTCCCGTGCGACCGCTGCGAGCGGCTGCCGACGGGCCTGGGCATCATGGCCGACGACTGGGCGGCGGCGGCCTACGCCGCGGCGATCCTCGCGGCCTTTCGGGCGGCGGGCTGGCTCTGACAACGTTCGCCGGCACGCTCGCGACATTTTCCCATGCGCGTCCTGCTCATCGACCACGGCAACTGCGACCACCCGCACACGCGGGTCCACGGCCTGCGCGCGGGGCTCGCGGCGCTCGGCATCGAGGTGGGCGTGTGCGGCCCCTCGAGCGTCCCAGGACTGGGCGAGCAGCCCCCGGGGATGTACGGCATCCATCTCCACGACGTCGCCGCCGCGTCGCGGTCGTTCCTGGCGGCGGTGAAGGAAGGCACGCCACGGGCGTTTCTTGACGCCACCGCGGGCGTGCCTGCCCGGCTCCTGGGACTAACCCGCGAGACCGCCCGGCAGATGATCGCCGAGGCGGTGGACGTGCTCTACCCCGACGCGATCTTCGTGCTCCACGCCGGCATCCTCACCGACCTGGCGGTCGAGACCGGCGCCCCGGTCGTGGTGCACGTCACGGCCGACGACCTCGCCGCCGCGCGGGACCGACCGTCGCTCGCCAACCTCGTCGCCGCGGCCGTCGGCTCGTGCACGATCGTCGTGGCCGCCGACGACACGACCGCCGCGACGCTCAAGGCCGACTGGCTGCACGACGCTGCCGACGTGGAGACCCGCGTGCAGGTCTGGCCGCTCGCTGACAACGCGGCCACGCGGATCGCGATCGCCTGCCGGCTGGCCCGCAGCCGCGGCGGGTGACGCCCGGTCAGCTCACGAGCCGGTCCACGGCGCCAGTCCGCAGGGCGTGGGAAAACTCGTCGACGTCGCGGTACACGGCGTCGCTCGTCAGCTGCACCACCCAGTTGTGGATCAGCGGCGTGATCGTCACGACCTTCCGGGCGTGGCGATGGGCCTCCCACATCTCGATCGCCGTGCCCATCGATGCCTCCGGCACGTAGGCCACGAGGAGGTCGAAGACGCGGCACATCTCCACGTGCCCGAGAAAAACTTCGCGGGCCCGCCGCGTGTCGTAGCCGACGCTCGTGGCATGGTTGGCGAAGGGATCGTAGACTTCCGCCGACGGCCAGTGCGCCCGCACGAGGTCGCCGAGGGTGTTCCGATAGGTCTGATCATGCACGAGGGCCGCCACGTGCGAGCCCTGCATGATTCCCGCCAGAAAGATCCGCATGCCACGCTCCACGAAGGGTTCCAAGCCGGCCTCGAAGGCCGCCCGCAGTGTAAAGGCACCGGCCGCAGGCCCGCAGCCCGCCGGGCCCGATCTCGCCCTCGCCCGCCGGATCGTCCTCGACCTGCTGTCCGTGCCAGGCGTGTCGGGACAGGAAAAGGCCGTCGCCGAGCGGATCGTGAAGTGGCTGCGCGGGGCCGGCTGCCCGGCCGCCGCGATCGCCTTCGACAAGGCCCACGAGAAGACGCCGCTCAAGGGTGACTGCGGCAACCTGATCGTGCAGCTGCCCGGCACGCTGCCCGGGCCGCGGCGGCTCCTGATGGCCCACATGGACACCGTCCCGGTGTGCGTCGGCGCTCAGCCGGTGGTCGCCGGCAAGTTCGTGAAAAGCGCCGATCCGAAGACGGGCCTCGGCGGCGACGATCGGGCCGGCGTGGCGGTCGTGCTCGCCACGGCGCTCGAGGTGCTGCGACGGAAACTGCCGCATCCGCCGCTCACCTTCCTGTTCGCGATCCAGGAGGAGGTGGGGCTCTACGGGGCGCGGTTCGTCAAGGCCGCCGACCTCGGCCGGCCGAAGCTGGCCTTCAACTTTGACGGCGGCGCCGTGGAGAAGATCACCGTCGGCGCTACGGGCGGCTACCGGATGGACGTCACCATCGAGGGCATCCCCAGCCACGCCGGCGTCGCGCCCGAGAAGGGCGTGTCGGCGATTGCGATCGCGGCGTTGGCGATCGCCGACCTCGTCGATCAGGGCCTGCACGGGCTCGTGGAGAAGGACGGCAAGCGGGGCACGACCAACGTGGGCGTGATCCAGGCCGGCGCCGCCACGAACGTGGTGGCCGAGTCGGCGGCCCTGCGGGCCGAGGCCCGCAGCCACGACCCCCGCTTCCGCGAGCGGATCGTGAAGGCGATCGAGAAGGCCTTTACCGACGCCGCGAAGAAGGTGCGGAGTGTCGACGGCCGCACGGGCAAGGTGTCGTTCTCCGGCCGGCTCGACTACGAGGCCTTCCGCCTGGAGGCCGACGAGCCGTGCGTCGTCGCGGCGCAGGCCGCCGTGCAGGCGATCGGGCTCGTGCCCCGGCTC
>JBIJCJ010000049.1:0-19965 GCA_044344765.1 Pirellulales bacterium
TCCCCTCGCGGGGACGCAGTTTCGCTCGGTTACGGCAGCCAGGCCGGCCACCGACAGGGACTCGCACCCTGCTGGTTCAGTACACTTGCAATCGCACAGCCCCCGGCGGGAGCCGGGGGGTGACGGGTTGCGCGCACGGAGTGGATCGCGTCACCCCCTCGCTTCCGCGAGGGGCTTCCGGTCGGCACGGGGCGAGTAGGATCCCGCACGTTACGGAGTGGACCGCGTCACCCCCGGGCTTCCGCCCGGGGCTTTCGGGGAGGAACGCACCAGGAACAAGCGCGAGCCGTATCAGGGCATGGGCAACCCCACCCGGGTTTCCGTATCGAAGGTGCGCTGCAGGCAGTTCATCCGCCTGCGGAACAATCCGGCTACTCGGCCGCCGCTTCTTGGATGATGGGGTCTTTCAACAGGGGCTCGAGGTTGGAGACGTCCTCGCCCCGTTCCCGGGCGCGGTTCCATTCGGCGGCGGCGAGGCGGGTGTTCGGCTCACGGCGGGCGAGCAGATGCGTCCCCAGAAACACGTGGTTCGCCGGTCGGCCGTCGGCGGCGAACCAGGCCCGGAGGATCGCCGTCACGACCGGCCCCGGCACGTTGGCACGCGGGCTGATCGGCACGTTGCGGCCGGCCGCGCGATAGACGAACCGCTGCGGCGTGGACTCGACGACCGCGATCATCTGGTTGCCAACCTTATAATCACCCCCCGCGTTGGCGGCGTTGAGCGCTTTCTCGCGGTAGCCGGCCGCCTGCCGTGCGTAGCGGGCGAACTGCCGCCAGCAGGTGACCCTGTCGGCGAGGTCGTCGTGATTCGCGGCCAGCCTGACCGCGGCCGCGACCTGCCGATCAGCCGTGTCGAAGTCGTCCGCACGGATCGCTTCGTACGCGGCCCGCAACGACTGATCGACCCCCGCGACCGCGCGGGCCCGGGCCCGCGGATCGGGCTGCGGCGGCGCGGGCGGCGCGGGCGGCGCGGGTGGCGCGGGTGGCGGCTGCGGAGTGGGCGACACAGGCGGCGAGTCGCCGATCTGCGGCGGGCTCGACGTGCCCGGATTGGGCGATGCCGCGGGCGTTGTCGGCCTGGCCGCAGGCGGTTCGGTGGCAGGTGTCACGACCGGCGGGCGCGGCGGCGCGGGCGTCGGTGGCTGGGGCCGCGGGATGACGACGGCCACCTGCGGAACTCCCGACGCCGTCTTCGGGCCGCGCTGCGGCCAGAGCTTGAACGCGACGCCCCCCACCGCGACCAGGGCGAGGAGCGAAAGCAGGGCGGGCAAGGCGCTCGGGCTCTTGCGACGCACGAACGCCGACCGCTGCACGTGGATCACGTCAGGCTCGGCCGCAGGCACCGGGCCATCGGCCGACATAATTTCGGCCGGTAACGGCAACACCTCAGACGTGTCAAGAATCATCGTCGGGTAGCAAGCATCGGCCGCCTTCGCTGCAACCGGCGGCGGCGGAGGCACCGGGCCGCCGGGCACCGCGGGAGCGACGACGGGCGGCACCGGTGATGGCGGTGCGGGCGGCGGCGCGAGCCGTGTGGCCCGAGCCGCGACGGTCGCGAGCACCTCGTCGCGGCAGGCCTCGATCCGCCGCACGAGCGACTCGTGGGCCAGCTTGAAGGGTCCGGGATCGACATGCTGCAACTTCTCGAGCAGCCGCGCCGCCGCGGCGGTGACGAGATCCGGGTCGGACACGTCCGCCGCCAGGCCGAGCACGCGCAGCGGGTCGGCGAGATCGACCGCGTCGATGCCGAGCCATTCACGACTGGGGTCGAAGCTGATGCCGCCGGACATGCGGGTCGGGTCGCGAGGAAGAACCGCGTCGCGCCGCTCCTCCGGCACCGCCACGCGTCAGGAATGAAGCGTAGCAGATGAGTCCGCCGCACGCCTCCAGACCGTCATTTCGGCGATCGTGTGCTGGTGCTTGCGGGCGGTTTCCCGAATCACGAACGGAATCTCCTGCCGGTGCAGGAGCGTGAAACCGCCGGCGAGTTCGCGGGTGATCCCCGTGAGCGTCGGCAGCGGTTCCCCGTGCTCGCGGCGGCCGCCGAGCCACTTGTCCCGCGGCGTGTATTCCTCGAGCCAGGTGTACGGCGAGGTGAGCACGAGCAGGCCGCCCGGCAGCACCCGCCGGCCGATGGCGCGCAGGAAGGCCGCCGGGTCGTAGAGCCGATCGACGAGATTGCCCGCGAACACGAGATCGTAGCCGGTGAACCGGTCCTTCAGGTTACAGGCGTCGCCCTGCATGAAGAGCACGCGGCCGGCGGTCTCGGCCAGGCCGAGGCGGTCGAGCGACACGGCCCGGGACGCGGTCAGTTCGCCCTCGGTCGGGATCTCGTAGAGCACCTCGTCCCCCTGCTGGAGACGCACGCCCGCCTGGATGAAGCGGGCCGAGAAGTCGAGCGCATCGACGTGGTCGAAGTGCCGGGCGAACTCGAGGGCCGACCGGCCCACGGAGCAGCCGATGTCAAGGCAGCGGCTCCGCCTGTCGGCCGGCACGTGGGGCATCGTCGCCGCGACGCAGGCCTGCGGGAAGTTGGGAACGCCGAGCGGCGGCGCGGCGGCGCTGGCGGCGGCGTCGAAGTAGTGAAACTCCAGATACTGCGTCACGAGCTGGTCGGTCTCGTAGAGCCGGGAGCCCGCGGTCACCGCCTCGTTGCCCGGCTCCTCGACGATCGTGCGGAAGCCGGCGTGCTGGAAGAAGTGACGGCGAAACGCGTAGCGGGCGCTGGCGAGCGCCTCGTTGCCCGTGGAGATCCAGGAGCCGCCGACGATCAGGTTGTGACGGCCGTCGAACGTGGGCACGGAAAAGTCGTCGTACAGCGGATGGATCTCGAAGCCCTTGAACGGCATGATCGGCGTCCGCGTCCACTGCCAGACGTTGCCCACGATGTCGTGAAACCCGCCCTGCGGGAAGGCGGTCACGGGGCAGCTCGATGCGAAGTGGGCGAGGTTGAGATTGCCCGGCGGAACGTCCCACGTCGGCTGGTCGCCGGGGACCGTTTCCCGGAGGGCGTGCCAGTGGGCCTCGGTAGGCAGCAGGACGTTCTCGCCGGTCCGCGCCGCCAGCCAGCGGCAGTACGCTTGGGCCTCCAGGCAGTTCACCTCCACCGGCCAGTCGAGCGGCAGCGGCCGCTCGTCGAGCAGGTTGCGCTGCCGGTAGCCGCCGTCGCGACGCAGCCAGAACTTGGGGTGCTCGGCCCGCGTGTAGTGGAGCCATCCGCGGCCCTCGTCGGTCCACAACGACTCGTCGCGGTAGCCGCCCGCCTCCACGAACGCCAGGTACTCGGCATTGGAGACGAGCTGCCGCGCGGCGCGGAACGCGGGCAGGTCGTGATCCTCGACGCCGTACTCGTTGTCCCAGCCGTAGGTGTGGTCGTCGGGACGCTTGCCGAGGCGGATCCTGCGGGCCGCGACCGGGAGCCATTCGTTCGCGGGTGCCTGTCCGCTCGTCGGGCAGGCGGCCCACAGCCGCCGCTCCTCGGCCGAAAGCTCGGCGCCGTGCCGCAGCTCGTCGAGCGGCATCTGCCGCATGATCACGCTCGACGTCTCGAGGTGGATCCGCTCATGCTCGATCCCCATGAGGATCACCCAGGCCGGCGAGTCCCAGGCGATCGGCAGTTCCAGCGGCATCGTCTGGATGAGCTCGTCCACCAGTTCCCGCACGGCGGCCCGGTAGTCGCGCACCGTGGCGACCGACGGCCAGTCGTAGTGGGCCGTGTTCAGGTCGTCCCACGACATCTCATCCACGCCCACGGCCATCATCGCCTCGAGGCGGGCGTCGAGCCGCTCCGGGATGAACCGCCCGGCCGTCAGCTTGTTGACGTAGAACACCGCCGGATGGGCGAAGTAGAAGATCAGCGGGTGGCGGAGCGGCTCGTGACGCTCGTAATAAGAAGCATCGTCGCGGATCAGCGCGAAGAGCCGGTCGTAGATCTCGCAGGTCTGATGAAAATACCGCCGCAGTTCGGCCCGCTTGGCGGCGACGGGATCGGCCGCGGCGGTGTCGGCGGTGAGCAGCACCGTGCGGGTGGGCGCCAGCGGCGTGGCGAGGTCGGCGAAGCGGTCGGTCACCCTGGCGGCGCGGGTGGCGGTGGAGTGCATGAATGAATCCCGGGGCCCTGGAGCTGGCGAACCTTACGAATTGGCAATCGTGGCAATACTAACAGACGGTGAAGCAAGTCTGGCCGAGCAGGATGCCGAGGCCATCGACCGAGGAAACCATCAACGTTTCCTGCGGTCGATCAAGGGGACAAAGGCCATGGAGGGCTTTGTCCCCGGACAGCCAGCCCAGCGAGCAGTGGGTGAGGAATCGATGAGCCGGCCGCCAGCAGGCTGCCGACGACCGCGCCGCGATGGCAGTTGTCGCCACCGCACAGCGCGTTGGCCCGGACACCGGCCGCGAAATCGCCGGCGTGCCGCCAGGCCAGGAACAGGGCCGCGGGAAACGCCTCTTCGATGTAGCACGCCGGACTGAGCACGCCGCCGACCACGGCCCGGTCCGGACATGGGGGCGGGCCGGCGGCCGCCCGCGCGTCCCAGGCCGCGAGCTTCGCCGCCGAGACCCAGTCGCCCGCCTCCTCGAGGATCGCGGTCCGCAGGTCGCGGTCGGCGGTCGGGCGGTCGTCGCGGGTGATGCGGACGAGGATCCGGGCCAGCGCCTCGGCCGCGGCGAGAACCTCGTCGTCCTTGTGCGTCAGCGAGACGTGCAGCCGCACGATCCGCCGCAGGTCGGGATGGCGGGGGCCGAGCCCGGCCACCAGCGCCGGCACGTGCGCAAGGCCGCCGATGTGCACGTCGCGGACGCCGCAGTTGATCGGCTTGCGGCCCGCGGCCAGGTTCGTGAAGAAGTGGCGGTGATATTCCTCGACGTAGGTGTCGCGATGCCGCCCCGGCTCGAGCATGAAGCCGACGTAGCGCTCGAGCCAGCGTTCCGGGTCGTAGTCGCGGTCGCGCCGCAGGAGGTCGAAGAGCTCGACGGCAAGCTGAAAGTTGAGCGTGTTCTCGCCGGCGGCGAGGAACTGGTGGTAGTGCACGCCGCGGGCACCCCAGAACCGGGCCTGCTCCCGAAGGATGTCGTGCTTGGCGTCGGGGGGTGTCCACTGCGACCGCCAGAGGATGCTGTCGGGGTGCGGGTTTCGCGGCGCGAGGTAGCCGAGCGGCTGACGCGGATCGGCGAGGGCCGGGCAGTCGCGGTCGAGGGCCGCGCGGTCGTAGTACCAGTGCACCGGCATCGCCACCGCGTCGGCCACGAGGGCCCCCTGGAACGCGGCCAGGCTCGTGTCGTGAAGATCCGTTGCCGTCGTCATGCGTTGAGCGTCCGGGCGAGGAAGCCGCGCACCCGTGGGTCGGCGGCTTGGTCGAAGAAGTCGGCGGCGCTGCCGTGAAACAGCACCCGGCCGTCGGCGATGAAGGCGATCTCGTCGGCGGCCCGGCGGGCGAAGCCCATCTCGTGCGTCACGAGGATGAACTCCGTACCGCCCGCCCGCAGTTCGCCGATCATCTCCAGCACCTCGGCCTTCATGTCGGGATCGAGCGCGGAGGTCGGCTCGTCGAGGAGCAGCCGGCGCGGCTGCACGACGAGGGCCCGGAGGATCGCGATCCGCTGCTTCTGGCCGCCCGATAGCTCCCCCGGACGCTTGTGAGCGTGGGCCGCCAATTGAAACCTCTCCAGGGAAGCCCAAAAAGCAGCCCAAAAGGACAGGCATAATCGTTGACGACCGGCCGCGGGGGCCGTAGGATACGGGCGTTCAGTATTCCGAATCCTACAGGAGGCCCTGCGATGACGATGCCCAGGCGGCAGTTGGTGGACGTCTCCGTCACCCGCTACTACCACTGCATTTCCCGCTGCGTCAGGCGGGCCTTTCTCTGCGGCGAGGGCGTGACGCACCGCAAGGCCTGGATCGAGGCCCGGCTCGAAGTCCTCGCCAAGCACTTCGCCGTCTCCGTCTGCGGCTTCGCCATCCTCGACAACCACCTCCACGTCCTCTGCCGGCTCGACCCCGGTGTGGCCGACGGCTGGAGCGACGAAGACGTCGTCCGCCGCTGGATCGCCGTCTACCGCCCGTCTTGCCTCGACGTCGATAACCCAGCCACCGTTCAGGCCTGGATCGACCACCAGTGCCAAGACACCGCCCGCGTGGCCCGCTACCGCGCCAGGCTCCAAGACCTCGGCTGGTTCATGAAGGCCCTCAAGGAGCCGCTGGCGCGGATGGCCAACAAGGAAGACGACTGCAAAGGCACGTTCTGGGAGGCCCGCTACAAGTCGATCGCCATCCTCGACGAAGAAGCGCTGCTCGCGACCTGCGCCTACATCGACTTGAACCCCGTGGCCGCCGGCATCGCCAAAAACCCCGAAGACGCTCCGCACACGTCGATCAAGCAGCGGGTCCATCACGTTCGCCGGAACGGCGACCTCGACACACTCCAGGCCGCGGCAGCGGCCAAGTCAGTCGCCGCCGCCAAGCTGGAAACCGACCTCGAGCAATCCCACTGGCTCTGCCCGCTCCAGGATCGAAAGGCTCCCGGTACAGATTGCGCGGGCGCAGCCCGCGAAGGCATGCTGCCCGGGTTTTCCCTGTCGAGCTACCTGGAACTCGTGGACTGGACAGCCCGACTCTTCCGCACAGGCAAAGCGCGAGTCACCAAAGAAGTCGCCGGCATCATGACCCGGCTGGGCACGAGCGCCGAATACTGGCAGTCGCGCTTCCAACAACTTCTCGGCAAGACCCGCTGGATCGGCAGTTACTGCGCGACGAGCGCCGAGCGACTCAAGTCGATCGCGGCGAAGCACGGCGTCCATCACGTGGACAACGCCCTCGGCGGCCTGGCCACGGCGTGATGCCCCACGGCTGTGGCACCTCTTCCGCTAGGCATCGCCAGGATTATGGCCGCCACATTCGTAATCGGCAGTGGCGGGCTGCGTGGGCGAAGTCTTGGTCGGTGCTCAGGAGGGTCAACTGATGTCGGATGCAAAGTTGGGCGAGCACGGCATCGATCGTTCCGATTTGAACGCCGGCAAGGCGACATGCCGTCCGCAGTGAGGCAGCCTCTACATGGTCTTGGCGATCTGGCTGCACCAGCGGCAACGTTGAAAAGCGGTCAATGATCTGTGCTCGGGCCTTGGGACCGGAAAAGCCCTGCAGCAATTCCTGGAGTACGAGGCCTGTGGTCACGACGGCCTCCGACCCGACCAAAGCCTGCTCCAAATACAGAACCTCCGGCTGCGCGTCGACGACGTCCCGCCGGAGGGCCAACGACCATACGCTCGTATCGACCAAAAGCATCATGCGCGACGAGTGCGTTCCGCCTTGTAATCGAAGGCGGAATCCCACTCGAGTTTGCCGAACAGCTCCGCCACACGCCGCTGCTCCCGCCGGGCAATGAACTCGCGCAGGGCTTTCGTCACGGCCGCCTTCTTCGTGCGTTCACCACTGACTTGGACGGCCCGCTCCAAGAGATCTGGATCGATGCCAAGATTCGTGGCCATGTGTGACTCCTTGTGTCAGTCTTCACACATCGTAGTCACTCCAGCCAAGCGGGCCAAGGACCAAAAAAGAAAAGGACAGGCATCCTCGTTCCCCAAAAGAGAGACCCTCGACGGTCAGAGACCGCCGCTACAATCGCAGCGAACGAAAAGGAAAGGCGTCCTCGTCCTGGCATCCTCGGCATAATCGTTCACGCATCATCGTGCACGACTGAAGTTGCCTGGGGACGCCGTCCTCCCGGAAAGCCCGAACCGTCAGGTGAGGGGATACGCATCGGTTCACCGGACATCGTTTCGGATCCCCGCGGCTCACGCCACGGGCTGCAAGGACATGAAGCAAAAAACAGCGGTCATCCGGAGACACGGCCGCAGGCGCCTTCGCGGCACTCAATGCTGCGTGTACTGCAGGCCGCGGACGACCTGCATAAAGGACAAAAGGACAGGCATAATCGTTGACGACCGGCCGCGGGGGCCTTAGAATACGGGCGTTCAGTATCCAAAGTCCTGCAGGCGACCCCGGCGATGGCGATGCCCAGGCGGCAGCTGGTGTGAAACAGCACGCGGCCGTCGGCGATAAAGGCGATCTCGTCGGCGGCCCGGCGGGCGAAGCCCATCTCATGTGTCACGAGGATGAACTCCGTGCCACCCGCCCGCAGTTCGCCGATCATCTCCAGCACCTCGGCCTTCATGTCGGGATCGAGCGCGGAGGTCGGCTCGTCGAGGAGCAGCCGCCGCGGCTGCACGACGAGGGCGCGGAGGATCGCGATCCGCTGCTTCTGGCCGCCCGAGAGCTCCGCCGGACGCTTGTGCGCGTGGGCGGCCAATTGAAACCTCTCCAGCGGCCCACGGACGCGGTCCAGGGCCTCCGCCCGGGAGAGCCCGTGCACATGCACCAGGGGGAGGAGAAGGTTTTCCATGGCGGAGAGCTGCGGGAACAGATTGTATGCCTGGAAGACCGTGCCCACGGTCCGGCGGTAACCGCGGAGGGCCGTCTCTTCGCGGGGCAGCGGCACGCCGTCGAAGGCCACGCGGCCCGCGGTCGGCACGTCGAGCCCGGCGAGGATCCGCAGCAGGGTCGATTTTCCCCCGCCCGACGGCCCGACGAGCACCAGCGCGGCGATATCCCCGGTCCGCAGGTCGAGCCCGTCGAGGACGGTGGCCGTGGTTCCGGGCCGCCCCGGAGCCGGGAACCGCTGCACGAGTCCGGCGATCTCCAGGTTCATGCGGCCTCGTAGCGAAACCGCCGCTCGAGGATCCGGGCCAGTGCCGCGAGCGGCAGCGTGAGGGCGAGGTAGCCGAACGCCAGAGGGAGGTAGCTCTCGAGCGTCGAGTAGGTGAACGAATTGACCTCCTGGGCGGCGAGCGTGAACTCCGAGATCGCGATCACGGAGAGCAGCGACGAATCCTTGACGAGCGACACGAGCTGGCCCGCCACGGCTGGCAGCACGAGCCGCACGGCCTGGGGCAGGACGACGAGCCGCAGGGTCTGCGTCGGCGTGAGGCCGATCGCCCGGGCGCTGTCGATCTGGGCGCGGGGGATCGCGTCGAGCCCGCCCCGAAAGATTTCCGCCATGTAGGCCCCGGCGAACAGGGCGAGCACGAGCACACCGGCCACGTAGCGGTTTTCCAGGCCCACGGCACTGGCCACGACATAGAAGCCGATGAGGAGCTGCACGAGCAGGGGCGTGCCGCGGATCAGCTCCACGTAGACCCTGCCGACGGCCTCGAGGAGCGGCCGGCCCGAGCGGAGCAGCACCGCCGCCGCCGCCCCGACGAGGATGCTGGCCGCGAGGGCGGCGAGGCTCACGGCCACGGTCGTCAGCCAGCCGCGAACGAGCAGGCCGCGGTATTCCCAGACGCCGGCCCAGTTCCACTCGTAGCCGACGCGGGCGAACGCCAGGGCGAGCCCGCCGACGAGCAGGGCGACGACGATCGTGTGGGCGAACCAGCGGGGCATGAAGGAAGGATACCATCCCCGCCCTCCTGAGGCGGCGGTCTCTGACCGTCGTGACGTCGGCCTCAGGTTTGAACTTCGACGGTCGGAAACCGCCGCTACAGGGAGCGGCGGCGGGCGGCCTGCGGGTGTGCGGAAAACGGCTTGTGCTCGTCGAGGCCGACGACGTCGAGCCGCAGCCCCTCCGCGGCGAACTCCGCCTGCAGGCCGTGGAGTTTCTCCATCACGTTGGCGTCCACCAGCCGCGTGCCGGCGAGGTTCAGGATCACGTTGTTCCGCTGCACGAGCCCCAGTTGCTCGATCTGGCGGCGGAACGGAATCCAGTTGGAAAATACCGCTGACCCGCCCGCGTCGATCTGCACGGTCGAGTCGTCGATGGCCGTCACGTCGAGGAAGGGTTTGAAAAACTCCCGGGGAGGCACGCCGTTGATGGCGTGGACCGCGAACTTGGCGGCCACCCCGATGCCCACGCCCACGAGCAGGTCGGTCGCGAGCACGCCGACGATGGTCACGAGGAAGATCAGCAGCTGCTCCGCGCCGATCTTGAAGACGTTGATGAACTCGCGGGGCGAGGCGAGCCGGAATCCGGTGTAGACGAGCATCGCCGCCAGGGCCGAAAGCGGAATGCGGTGGATCAGCCCCGGCACGAGGGCCACGAAGCCGAGCAGAAACACGGCGTGCCACATGTCGGCGAACCGCGTGCGGGCGCCGTTGTCGATGTTGGCCTTGCTGCGGACGATCTCGGAGATCATCGGCAGGCCGCCGAGCGCACCGGCCGCCACGTTGGCCACGCCGACCGCGAGCAGGTCGCGGTCCATCGTGGTCTTCCGCCTCCATGGATCGACGAGGTCGATCGCCTTGGCGGAGAGCAGCGATTCGATGCTCCCCACGAGCGCGAACAGCACGACCCACCAGACGGCCGCCGGCAGCGTTGCGGATGACGTGAAGGGGGCGAAGTCGGGCGTGGTCACCGCGGCGGCCAGGTTGCCGGGCACGTTCACGAGGAACGACTCGCCGAGCTTGTACTCGTGGCCGAGGAAGGAATAGGTGTGCTCGTGCGCCAGGTCGAACCACATGCCCAGCGGCACCGCCACGGCGAGCACGAGCAACTGGGCGGGGATCATCCGCAGCCACGCGGGTCGCAGCCGCGGCTTGACGAGCGGGAAACCGAAGAGGATCGCCAGGCTCACCAGGCCGATGACGGCGATCTGCGGGTTGAGGTGGGCGATCTTCTCGGGCAGTTCGCGGAGAATCTCCAGCGGCTCGCCACTCGCCTTCTGGCCGAAGACCACCGGCAGTTGCTTGATCATGATGATCAGGCCGATCGAGGCCAGCATGCCGTGGACCACGGCCGTGGGAAAGAAATCGCTGCACGTGCCGAACCGGACCGTCGCCAGGAGAATCTGCACCGCCCCGGCCACGCAGACCACGCCGAGCGTCGAGCGATAGGCGACCAGGTCGGCAGCGGGATCGGCGCCGCCAGTGAACCCGAAGGCCTGCATGGCGCCGAGCACGATCACGATCAGGCCGGCGGCCGGCCCCTTGATCGTGAGCTCCGAGTCGCTGATCAGCGTCGTCAGCAGTCCGCCGATCACCGCCGTGAACACGCCGGCCACGGGCGGGAAGCCGCTGGCCAGGGAGATGCCAAGGCACAGCGGCAAGGCGATGAGAAAGACGAAGAACCCGCTGGTCAGGTCAGGCCGCAGATAGCGGGCGAAGCCGGCCAAAGTGCCACGGGGCACGGCGGCGGCCGGGGCCCGGTCGGGGGCATGGTTCGAGGCGGTCATGGCGAGGGCTCTCCTGGAAACAGGATGGGTGGATCGTGGGCGGGGGCGTCGTGGTGGCGAACCAGCGGGCCACAGGCCCGCTCGAGCGTGCGGACGAGGGGCCGCGGCACGAGCCCCAATGCGAAGATGATCGCCAGCAGGGCCGCGAAGCCGATCCGCTCGCGGGGCAGGATGGCGTGTCGCGGGGAATCGACCGTCGTCGGGCCACCGAAGATCCCGAACCAGCCGCGAACGAAGGCGATGCCGGCGAAGACCGTGGATATGATCACGAGAATCCCGCCGTGCAGGTGCTCCGCGAGGCTGCCGGCGATGATCAGGTCGTCGGCCACGAACGAGAGGGTGCCCGGCAGGCCGATGCCCGCGAGGCCGAAGAGCAGGAAAAAGGCCGCCAGTGCGGGCGCGTCCCAAAAGCGGCCCTGCGGCAGGTCGAGCCGCAGCGGCCCCGCCCGGCCTTCGAGCGCCGCCGCGACGACGCCGATGCCGGTGAGCGACAGGCCGCTGGCGATCCACACGCACAAGCCGCCGGCCACCTCCATCGGCAGCGTGCCCGACAGGCCCGCGAGCACGAGCGCCGATTGACTCACGGCGAGGTAGCCGATGAGCCGGCGCAGGTCGCGCTGGACCAGTGCCAGCGCCGCGCCATAAACGGCGGTCACCGGCCCGAGCTGCGCCAGGGCCACGAGTTCGTCGGCCACGCCGTCGGCGTGGCCCAGCAGCAACCGTACGGCGGCATAGCTCCCCACCTGCGGCACGGTGGCCAGCAGGGCGACGTGCAGCGGACCGCCGGCGAACAGCGACGGCACCCAGAAGTGGCAGGGGAAGAAACCCTCGCGGACGAGGACGGCGGCGGCCACGAGCCAGCCCCCCGCCGTGCCGACGTTCCCGCAGCTTGCCTCCCAGGGCGGATCGACGAGCATCATCACCGTGCCCGCGGCCAGACAGACGAGGCTCGTGCCCGTCGTGAACGCGTAGACGCGGGCCGCGGGCCGCCCGCCCGGATGGTCGCGGGTGGCCCGCCACACGGGCACGGCCGTGGCCGCGGCAAGGGCCACGACGAGAAGCGGGTGGGCGGTGAGGAACAGGCCGCACGTCGCCGCCACGCCGGCCAGGCACCAGGCGGTCGGACGCGGGGCGAGGCTGCGCTGCGGTGCGGTCGCGAACACCAACAGCAGGCAGCCGGTCACCGCCGGCAGCATGACCGCAGTAACGCCGTCGACGTGGAACGCCGCGCCGCCGCCGAGCCGGTCGCCGCAATCGATCGTGCGCGGAGCCGCGCTCCAGGCCCCGAGGATCACGAGGCCGGCCCCGAGGGCCACGGCCAGAGCCGCGACCGCTGGCAGGCGGGCCGGCGAGCGACCGTCGCTCAGCCGCACGAGCGCCGCGGCGACCAGCGGCGCGGAAACTGTGAGGCCGCCTGCGACGAGGATCGGGGTGTCGGGGGCGAGGCCGCTCATGACGAGTGCTCCGGGTCGCGCGGGCCGGGGACCCGCGGCTCGCCCAGCCAGTCGGTCCAGGCCTGTTCCGCGGCGGCGATCCGTTCGACGAGCCGGCGGAAGGGGGAGATGACCAGCCGCGTCAGCAACATCTCCTCATAGCCCCGCTCGAGTGCCACGCGATAGAGCGCCACCTGCCAGGACTCGGGAAGACGATCGACCAGCGAGCGGCCCGCCCCCGGCTGGCCGCCAAGGGCGGCGGCCAGCGCATGGCGGTCGTGCAGTGCCGACGGCGAGCGGAGAATCTGCAGGCTGCGGAGAATGGCATGACTGACCACATGGACCAGCGGTACGATCCGCCAGCCGAGGCCGATCTCCACGAAGATCAGACTTGCCTGCGCCATGGAGCCATAGGCCAGCATGCTCTTGAGATCGGTCTGCACGCGGCCGATGGCGCTGGCCTGGGCGGCCGTGACGGCGCCGATGGCGATCAGGGCCCAGCCTGCCGCCGGGGCCGCCTGAAGGAGGGGCTCGCAGCGGAGCAGCACGTAGGCGCCGGCGTGGATCGACAGCGCGCCGTAGAAGATGGCGCTCGACGGCGTCGGGCCCTCCATCGCCCGCGGCAGCCAGCCGGAGAACGGGACCTGGGCCGTCTTGCCGAGCGCCGCGAAGATCAGCAGCAGCGCGATGGTCGTCGCCGTGGAGGCCGGCACGCGGCAGGCCGCGTTGGGCCAGGCGCCGTGAAACAGCCGGTCGAAGTCGCCCGAGCCCACGGCCGCGTGTGCCACGACGCTCGCGGCGAGCAGGCCGACGTCGCAGATGCGATACGTGACGAACGCCCGGATCGCGGCCCGCACGGCGTTGGCCCGCTCGTGGAAAAATCCGATCAGCAGCGTCGAGGAGATGCCGATCAGTTCCCAGCCGGCGAACAGCACGTCGAAACTCCCGGCCAGGACCATGAGGTTCATGCCGGTGCCAAACACGGCGAGGAGCACGAAGAAGCGGGTGAAGCCTGGCTCGCGGTGCAGGTACTTGCCGGCGAAGGCGTTGACCAGCAGGCAGAGGCCGGTCGAAAAGCAGACGTAGGGCACCGAGAGGCCGTCGGCCACGAGGTCGATCGTCGCCGCGTGGTGGTCGAATGCGAACCAGGTGCCGAGGTGGACGATCTCGGGAGCGAAGCCGCGGCCGGCCAGCACCGCGAGCATGACGATGGCGGCGAGGAACGCGATCGCGAAGCTCCCTCCCACCGTCCGCGTCGTCCGCCGCTCGGTGAGCGGCCGCCCGACGAGCGCCGGGATGCCGATCACAGCGAGCGCCAGCGCGGGCGCGGCCAGCTGGGCGACCACGAGCCAGGCGACGACGTCGTGGACACGCGGCTGCGTCAGCGCCAGGGAAACCGCGAGTGGCATCACGAGGCTCCTCCCGCGAGGGCGGCCGCCGTGCGGACCGGGGGCAGATGGCCGCGCTGGCCGCCGAACCAGTCGATGGACCGCGGCACCAACGGCAGCCGATCTGACTCGGGCAGGTAGGGCACGAACCGGTCGCCCGCGAACCAGGCGAGGCCGGCGCCAGTCGTGTGCCATGCGGCGAGCTGCACCCAGTGGTGCGACACGAGCCGCTGCACCGCAGGCACGCGGGCGATGGCCGCCAGGATCCGTTCGGGCGGCGCGTCGATCACCATCAGCAGCCGGACCGGCTCGTGAATCTCGACCGTCTGCCAGGGGAGCCCGGTCCGCAGGTCGCTGGCGTGGCCGTCCATGACGCCGACGAGCCCGGTGATGTTGTGGGGGAGCTTCGTACCGCAGCCGTAGCCGATCGGGTCGATCCGCGAGAGCGTGTAGGCCAGGTTGATGCCCGCGGCAACCGGGCCCACGGCCGCGAGCGTGCGGGCGAGAATCTCGCCCGTGGCATCGGCCTCGGGATCGTACGACACGAGAAAGGCCCGGCGGTCGAGGAACAGCCCGCGCGACCGAGCCCGGCGGCCGATGATGCACACCGCGTTGGTGGCGTGGCCGAGCTCGGGACGCACCTGCGCGAGGTCGGCGGCCCGGGCCTCGACCCGCCGCAGGGCCTCGGCGGGCGCGACGTCGAGCGGCACCGAGTCGAACCGCCGGCAGCGTTCCTGAGCGTCTGCCGCCCGGGCCGCTGCGCAGGCTTCCGTGAAGACGGCGAGGTCGCCGGCATGGCCCGGCGGGATCTTTTCCCGGTCGTAGAGCACCAGCGCGTCGGAACACGTGTCGAGCATCCCACCGATGAAGACCGTGTCGGCGGGGATCGCCAGGCCGCCGGCAGCGAGCATGCCGCGCACCCGCGGATCGTTGGCCATCAGGGCGAAGGCGCGGGCGTTGGCGCCGCCCTTGCCGCCGCCGCAGGCGCCGCAGTCGTAGGCGCTCTCGTGCGGGTTGTTGAGGCTCGTCGAACCGTGCCCGAGGATCGCCACCAGCCGTGCGAACCCGTGCGTGAGACCGATGTCCTCCAGCAGGCGGCGGACGATGTCGGCCATCTCCTCCACCGAAAAGCCGGCCAGGGTGCCGTCGTGGAGGACTGCGTCATGATGCCGCTCCAGCAAGAGCCGCGTCGCCACCCGCCCGCTGCCGAACGCCACCGTGGTGGTGGTCATCCTGCCGGTGGTCCGCGGGAAGACGACGCGGGCCACCAGCGGGACCGCCGCGATCGCCCCTCCCACCGCGGCCAAAAGGCTGCCGACGACGAGCGTGCGGTTGCCCGAGGCAACTCCGCCGAGCACATTGCCCGCCGCCCGCCGCACCGCCTGCCGCAGCCGGTGGCGTCCTGCCGCTGCCTCGACGGGAACTTCGCACACCGCGTGCCGCGGCCGCATGACGATCGGGCACAGCGGCGTCTCGTGCCAGTCGTCGATGCCGCGGTAGTACATGGGCACGAAGAAGAAGCCTGCCGCCCCGAAGGTCTCGATGGCCGGCCCGAGTTCTTCGAGGTGCCGACGGAACGATTCGCAGCGGTCGTCCATGCAGAGCACGGCCTGTGTCGCCGGCCGCGACGTGGGGGCCGCGGGGATGGCGGCGGCGTGGGCCGCGAGGGCATCGAGCGTGACGACCCGATGCCGCCGCTCGTAGGCCAAATGGAAGAGCCGCCGGCGGGCCACCGCGTCGAACCGCTGGATCGTCCGTTCGAACTCGACGAGATCGTCTTCCGACAGCCCGCGGATGTCGGCCCCGGTAAGGCCCACGAGCTGCGCAACCTGGCAGAGGAGGAAGGCGCGGGCCACGCTGCCCGGCCCGCGATGTGGCGGATAGCGGTCGCGGAGTTCGGTCCACAGTCCGGCCAGATCGCCAGCGTGGCCGAAGGAGCCGGCGGCCCACTGGGCGGCCACGCGATCCATCACCAGCCGAAGGGCCACGAAGTCGGCGAGCCGCGCCGGCACGGCCCGCACCGGCGCCCGATCGGGCCGCTGTTCGAGCTGGTGGATCATGCCGGCCCAGCCCCGAAGGGCGAGAATGGTTCGCGGCACGACCTCCTCGCGGCTCTCCGCCGGCACGCCGAGCGTCGCGAGCTCGTCCACGGCCACGTCCAGCGGCTCGCGGCCACGAACCGCGGTCAACGCGGCCGGGAGCCGCGCGGCCCACGGCTCCGTCGGACCGTAACGCCAGCCGAGGAGGCGAGACGCGGCCGCGAACAGCCCGCAGTCGCGGCCCGGCATGGCCCGAGCCGCGACGCCCTGATCGACGAAGGCGGCGCAGATGCGGATCAGCAGCGGATGCACGAGTTCGTCGGTGTCGAGCGTCGGCACGGCGGCCACGATCAGGTCGCGGGGCCGGGCCGGCGGGCGGACGTGAAGCACCGCCGGCCTGAAGAGCGACACGGCCTCCATGCAGGCATGCCAGAGGTCTTGGGCGTCGGGCGTGGCGAACGGCTGCCGTTCAGAGAGCGTCCAGCGGACCGCGACGTCGTCTTCCTGGTGCACGGGATGCTCGAGCAACGCCAGCAGCAGCGTGCGGAGCGTCACCCGGCCGGCGACGAGCACCGTGCCTGCCCGTGGACCCAGGTCGGCGTCGACCACCGCCTCGAGGTCGGCCGCGTGGATCCGGCCGCGGGCCAGCTCCTCGCGATAGGTGGACTCAGGCAGGAAGGGCTCGGTGCCGAAGACGCGGGCGGCCTCGACGAGCGCCGTCTCGAACGGTCGGTCCTCGAACCCCTGAAGGATGTTCTGCGCGACGAACACGTCGATCGGCCCCTGTGTCGGCAGGAGCCGGGCAGTGTCGGCGACGACACGGGCGACGTCGTCGCGGGGGGTGGGAACAGGCATGCGATGACCAAATGTGGTGGAGCGTGATCACGTCCCGCGATGCGTGCACGATGCCGCCGCGGACACGATTCACCCGGCAGGCCCGGACGGGAAAGACAACGCCGCGCGGCATCAGGCACCGCGAGGCGACTCAGACGTCCGGTGGGCCACGGATGGAGCGGCCCCACTCGAAGGAGCCTGTCGCCGCCTGAAAAGAATGGTGCGCCACCAGCCCGACGCGCCGCATGTCGAGAACCGCATCGCCCCGGCGCCCGACGAAGAGATCGAGTTCCGCGTCGCCGCTCCGCTGTTCTTCCTCCCGCTCTTCCTCGACGTTCTCGCCGCGGAGTTCAGACAACCGCTCGACGTCGACCGGCTCCGGCGCGAGGCACGGCCCGGCCTGCGAGTCGCGCGGCGCGGAGCCGGCAATCGATGGCACGCCCGCCAGCACGGTGGAGCATGCCAAAACGATCGCCAGCACGAGGGGCAAACGCCGGTTCATGTCCATGACGGTACTTCCGGCGCGGGCCCTCCGTCAATGCATGCTGTGGCCCTCAAAACCTGCCCCTCAAAAGAAGAACGGCAAACCCTCCGCCTTGAAGAAGGCTTTCTCTTCCGCAAGAAACTCGTCGCCGAGCCGCTCGAACCCCCCATCGGCGCGGAAGGCGGCGAGAAACTCGTCGACCCGGCGCCGCAGGTCGTCGTCCCCGTGCCGGAGGCCGATCGCCCATGCCTCCTCGCGAAAGGGGGCGAGCAGGGCGCGGGTCTTCTCAGGATGACGACGATGGTTCTGAAACACGGACAGCGAGTCATAGATGAAGGCGTCTGCCTTCCCCTGCGCGACCTCCAAGACGGCCGCCGACTCCTTGTCGAGCACCAGCACCCGCGCCCGCTTCAGGGTGGTGGCGGCGTACTGGTGGCCGGTGGTGCCCTTCTTCACGGCGACGACGCGGCCCGGCGCGTCGAGGTCGGCCGCAGCCCGTACCGGCGACCCGGCCGCCACGAGCAATGCCAGGCCGGTCTTCAGGTATGGATCGGAGAACGCGATCGACTTGCGCCGCTCGGGCGTGGCCGTCATCGACGAGATCACGCAGTCGATCTTCCGCGTCTTGAGGGCCGTCACCAGCCCGTCGAAGGCGATGTTTTCGATCACGACCTCGCGGCCGAGGTGCCGGCCAAGCGCCTCGGCAAGCTTCACGCTCACACCCGCAGGCCGGCCCTGCGGGTCGGTCATCTCGAACGGCGGGTAGGAGAGTTCCATGCCCACCCGTAGCGGCGGCTCGGCCGCGAGCGCGACGCCGGGCAGCAGGAGCAGGAAGCCGAGAAGCAACCGCATCAATAGGACTCCTCACGCCGCCGTGCGGGCGGCGAGATCGACGGTCGGGTCCGGATCGACGGGCTCGAGCCGGCCGCCCGGACCGACGGCGTAGGTCTTGCCCCGCCAGGAGACCGTACGGACCGCGAACGAGGCGAACCAGCCGGCACAGTAGAGCAGATCCTTGAGAGGAATCGCGGCGACGTGCCGCCAGGCGATCGGCCGGCCGCGCAGCAGGCCCGCGGCAGAGACCTCGATCGCCATCTTGAGGCCCACGAGCGGCGCCGCGAGCCAGGACAGCTCGGTGACGAGCAGCGCCATAGCCCAGGGCACGGGATTGAGAAGCAGTTCGAGCGGATAGGCCCAGGGCACCATGCGCCGCCGCAGGCTCGAGTGACGCAGGTGCCGGAGGACGAGCTGCCGCCACGACCAGGTCGCCTGCACCGTGCGCACCGGCAAGGGGGCGAGCCGCAGCCGCCAGCCACGGGCCAGGACCAGCCGCGAAAGCACGTAGTCGTCGGCGCCGTGATCGCGCACGCCCGCGAAATCGCCGATCTCGGCCAGCGCCGCCCGCCGCACCCATTGCCCCTTGGCGTTCACCGCGTGCTGGCCGGAGAGCACCGTGGCGGCGATCGAGAGGAACCCGGCAAACTCCGTGTAGTGCAGGTTCTCGATCGCGGCCGGGAGCGTGCGCTCGCCCACGCCGACGACGGGCTGATGCACCATGCCGACCCGCGGGTCGGCGAAGCCGGGGAGCACGCGGCCGACCTCGTCCCGCGCCACACGCACGTTGCTGTCGGAGAGGAGGATGATCTCGTGCCGCGCGTGCGGCAGAAGCGCTTCGAGCAGCCCGACCTTGGGGCTGGCGGCCGACTCGTCCGCGCCCACGACGACGAGCACGTCGCGGTCGGGGTGGCTACGGGCGAGCCGGCGGACGACGTCGAGCGCCGGGTCGGTGGCCGCGGCAGCACCGAAGACCAGTTGCAGCGGCTCGTGTTCGAGGCGGAAGAACGAGGCCAGGTTGCGCTCCAGCTCGTCGTCGGCGCCGCACAGCGGCTTGAGGATCGTCACGCCCATGGTCACCGGGGCCGGCGGGCGGCGGCGATGCCAGGCGGACCATGCGTGGACGAGAATCCACGCCAGCGTGTAGAGGCCGATGCTCGCAGCCGCCAGCGTCACGATGCACGCGGTAGCGATGGTCAAGAGACGGTTCCTCCCGAGGGCTGCACGCCGGGGCAGGCTACCGCGGCCGCGGCCGCCGCTCAATCCCAGCCGGCCGCCCGACGGAGGGGTCGGGATGGCATCGATGCCGGTCGGCCCGCCGCGATCCCCATCAACCCGGCTGGATCCGGGGTGAGCCCGGGCTGCCCCGCAGGTTTTGGGAGAACGCGGGAAGGCGATAAACAAGTCCACGGAGTGGACCGCGTCACCCCCGGGCTTCCGCCCGGGGCTTTTGGGGAGGAATCCGCGAGGATCAAGTGGGATCCGTAGAAGCCGGGGGAGCTACTCGCGGATGCAATACACGGCGTCGGAGGAGCGGATGAGAAGGGCGTCGGTGGTGACGGCCGGCGTGGCCCAGAAGACTTCGTCGCCGGGGCCGATGGTCGACTCGGCGAGCACTTCGTACTCGGGGCCCGCGCGGAGAACGAGCGTCGTGCCCTTCTCGTTCACGAGGTAGATGCGGTCGCCGATCACCAGCGGTGATCCCACGCAGGTCGTGCCTCCCGGGAGCC
>JBIJCJ010000108.1:0-12013 GCA_044344765.1 Pirellulales bacterium
CCCGTTCGCTTGTCGAGGCAGGTCGCCGTATTGCCGAAGAAGAACAGCAGGTCGCCGACGACCACCGGGGACGGCATCCCCGCGCCGCTCTTGGTCCGCGACCAGGGCAGCGCCGGGGTCCGCTTCACCCCCTTGGGCGGCGTCAGGTCGCCGAGGTGGCCCGGCGCGATCGCCGCGGCCGGCGCCTTGCTGCCCGGGCTCGACGTGCCGAAGTACACGCCCTCCGCGTCGGCCACGACCGAACAGGCGAACGAGGTGTCGATGTCCTCCAGCCGCCAGCGCTCCAGGCCGTCGGCCAGGCCGTAGGCGATCAGGCTCTTGTCGCCGGCTGCGAGCACCTCGACCGTGCCCGCGTTGGTCCAGACGACCGGCGTGGCCCATGAGGTGCCCTTGGCCCGGTCGGCCCTCCAGACGTCCTTGCCCATCGCGGCATCGATGCAGAAGAGCGTCGCCGCCTCCTCGTTGTAGAGCTGGAGCAGAAGGCGACCGTCGTGCAGCGTGGGAGAGGAGCCCGTGCCGAACTGATTGGTCGTCTTCTGGGGCCCGAACTCCCGCCGCCAGCGTTCGCCGCCGTCGCGATCCAGGGCCACGAGCGTGCCGGTGGCGCCGAAGAATGCGTAGACCGTGTCGGCGGTGGCGCACGGCGTCTCGGTGGCGTAGGTGTTCGAGGCGTGCTTGCCGAACGTCGGCTTCTCCTGCACGACCGTCCGGCTCCAGAGCAGGCGGCCATCCGTCGGGTCGAGGCACAGCACACGCCACTCGACCGCGTTCTTCGGCAGGGATGGCCGGCCCAGCGTGCTGAAGTCCATGACTCCGCTCGACGAGTTCTTCGGCCGGTCGTTGCCGCCGGAGACGGCGGTCGTGACGTAAATCCGGCCGCCAGCCACGACCGGCTGCGACCAGCCGCTGCCGGGGATCGCGGTCCGCCACGCGAGGTTCGACTCGTTGCTCCATGTGAGCGGAATGCGGGCGGCAGGGGCGTGGCCGAGGGCGGGGCCACCGCGAAACTGGGACCAGTCGGCGGCGTTGGCGGTGAAGACCGCCCATGGAAAAGCGCAGGCGGCCGCGAGCAGGAATCGCATGACGGATCTCCCGAGGGTGGCCGTCAGTATCGCAGTGCGTCGCGAAACCTGGCTACCAGCGTCCGCCGCGCGTGGGGAGGCCGAGTTGCGCGCGGCGCTCGTCAATCGCCCGCCGATACTCGGTGCGTTGAGCCCGCTCTTGCGGCGACGACCGGTCGATGCGTCGCTTGCTGCGGGCATTCCGCTCTTCCTCCGTCGTGGATCGGCCGCGTCCCCCGCCCGATCGTTCCCCACCGGGGCCACCGGCCGGTTGCGAGCCCGCTGCCGGTGCGGGCCGCTGGCTCTCCCGCTTGGCCCGCTCCTCCTCGCGGGCCTGCCGCCGCTGCTCCTCGGCCTTGATGCGGCGGTCGAGTTCCGCCTGGCGACGTTCCGGCGGCAGGTTGAAGTAAGACTCCATCTCGGCCTGCTCGCGGGCCTCGAAAATCCGGCCGACCTCGCGGCCGGCCTGGCGACGCAGGTCGGGAGACAGAGCGCGAACGCGGTCGAGCACGGTGCTGAAGCCCGCAGCATCGTCGGCCAGCGGCACCTCGTTGCGAGCGACCTTGCGGAGTTCGGCGATCTGCCCATCGACGAGGCCGCGGATTTCCAGAACCTCGCGCGGCACGCTGAACCATCCAAGCAGCCATATCAGCAGCAGGGCGAGCAGAGCCGCGACGAGCAGGCCGATGGCGATGCGGCGCAAGAGGCCGCCGGAACGGCGGCCGTCATCTCGTTCGCGGACGAGATCGGCAAGGGTGCGGCGGCGGTCGGCGGAGACGGTGGTCAAGGTAAGCCCCGAACGGATCTATCCGACCGAATCTATCTTATTGATCCTTGATATTGGCGTCGTGTCGATCCCCTGCCTTCCGCGAGGGGCTTTCGGGATTCCGCACAGGAACGGTTTTTACAATCACCAATCAACGGGACTGCCGTCCAAACCGTTGCAGCCGGGCGGCACCCTGGCTGATTTTCGGCGGGGTGTCCCGCGGGACGAGGCCCGGGCGTGGCCGGGGTCGGGAGCTGCCCGCGGCCGGACCGGCGCGGCGGGTGTAGCATGCCGCCCCGGAGTCCGCGAGTCGCGCCATGCCTGTGCCACGCCCTTCCCCCGCATGGAGGCGGTCATGCTCGAGAGCCTTCGCGGCGGTGCTCCCGTTGGCGCTGGCCGTGGCGGCCGCCGCACGCGCTGACCAAGCCTCGCGCTGCGTCGTGGTGGACGTGTTCGCCAGCGAGGCGGATGACGCCGGCGACGCCGCGATCCGCGGCGTCGAGGAGTTTGCCGCCGGCCGCCAAGGGATCGTCGTGGTCCGCCGGTTCCTCGACGCGAGCGACCGCGACCGGGCCGATCTGGCCCGACTGGCGGGCCGGCATGGCTTCGATCCCGCGCGGCCGCCGATCTTCGCGGTCTGTGGAGCCACGATCGCCGGCGTCCGGGACCCCGCGGCCGTCGTCGCCCGTTTGCGGTCGGCACTGCAGGTCGAGGTGTTCGTGCGCGAAGGCTGCGGCCGGTGCACGCGGGCGAAGGCCTGGCTGGCGGGCGTGCGGGAGCGTTATCCGGGACTGAACATCTCCCTCTGCGACCTGACGCACGACGCCCACGCGCGGGCGCTGCTGGCGGAACTCGTGCGCGCCCACAAGGTGGCGGCCGCCAGCGTGCCGGTCTTCCACCTCGGGGGCCGGCTCGAGGTGGGCTTCGACCATGCGGAAACGACCGGCAGGCGGCTGGAGGCGATCCTCGACGGCTGGACCTGCCCCTGCCCAGCGAAGATCGACGGCAGCGACGACGGGGCCTTCGCGGCCGAGGCGGATCGGAGCCCGACGGCCATCGACCTGCCGTTTCTGGGCCGCGTCGATCCGGCGACGCTCGGCATGCCGGCCTTCACCCTGGCGGTCGGCCTCGTCGATGGCTTCAATCCCTGCGCGATGTGGGTGCTGTTGCTCCTGCTGGCGGTGCTCGTGAACCTCCAGGACAGGATGCGGATGCTCGCCATCGCCGGCACGTTCGTGGCGGTCAGCGGGGCCGCCTACTTTGCCTTCATGGCGGCCTGGCTCAGCGTCTTCGAGTGGATCGGCTACCTGCGGCCGGTGCAGGTCGCGCTGGGGCTGACGGCCGTGGCCATCGGCCTCGTGCACGTGAAGGACTTCTGCGCCGCCGGGAGCGGGCCGTCGCTCTCGATTCCGGCGGCGGCGAAGCCGGGCATCTATGCCCGCATGCGGCGGGTCGTGACCGCGGAGAACCTGCCCGCGGCCCTCGCCGCGGCGTTCACGCTCGCGGTGCTCGTGAACGTGGTCGAACTGCTGTGCACGGCCGGGCTGCCGGCGCTCTACACGAACGTGCTCTCGCAACGCGGCTACGGAAACGCCGCCCGCTACGGCTACCTGGGCCTGTACATCGCCGCCTACATGTTCGACGACGCGATCATGGTGGCCATCGCCGTGGCCACGCTCTCCCGCCTGAAGCTGCAGGAGACCGGCGGCCGCTGGCTGAAGTTCGTCAGCGGGACCGTGATTCTCGGCCTCGGCCTCGTGATGCTGTTGCGGCCCGGATGGCTGGAGTGAGCGACAGCGGGCTCAGGCGGCCCGCCGATGGGCGACCTCGGGAAACGCCTCGCTGAACGCATGCCCGGTGCGGGAGCGGATCCGCAGCGCCGCCAGCAGCCGGCGGCGGACGGTGCGAAAAGGAACCGCCACGCAGCGATGAGCGCGGATCCACCAGGGCCGCAGCCGCTGCATGTCTTCCAGCGACAGGCCGACCTGATCCGGGCGGTGCTTCACGCGATGCTTGAGCAGGTGGTAGTCGTCGCACCGCTGCAGCAGCCGCAGCAGCCCGCCGAGGACGACGGCGGAGACGCCGCCGGTCGGGATGCCGAACGAGATCTGGTAATCGATGAGGTGCGGCCGGCCCGCGTCATCCACCAGGAGATTCTCCCGTTTGTGGAGGTCCACATGGGCGACGCCGCGACGGTGAACGGCCGCGAGGATCGCCGCCAGCATGGGGAAGAATCGGTCGTCGACCCGCTCCCCCTCGGCCAGCGCGTGGCCTGCAATCCACTCGTGCGCCACGGCGTTGGCGAGCGGCCGCCCGTCCACGTGGACCTCGCCGAGCGACACGGGGATGCCCTGGATGCCGGCGAGCCGGTCCATGAACCACTTCTCGCGGACGGCGAGCAGGCGGCCCAGCCAGCGCATCGGCAGCAGGCAAATCGGCTGCGTGCGGTTGAACTTGCACTTCGCCGTCCGGCGTGCCGAGCGGTAGACGGCGGTGGCGGCCCAGGAGTCGTGCTTGAGTGTCTCGACGTGGCAGAAAGTATCGCCGTCGAGCTCGATGGTCACCGGTGGCTCGGCGTGACCGAGGGCCCGCAAGAAGGCGGGCCGAGGCCGCGTCTGGCCGGAGCCGGCGATCGACACCATTCCGATGCTCAAGGGCGTTCCTCCGCCAAGGCCGCCGACGGCGCGGCCGTCGGCCACGCTCCACACGCAGAGCATCGGCCGGGGAGGCGGCAAAACCTTCGCGGTCGCTCTCGCCGGAGAAAATGTCAGGGCTTGCCTCGCCCGCCCCCGCGACCGGCAGGGGCCGCGCAGCGACCGCCGCTTCCCCCGCTTGCCGCAACGGCGGGCTGGTTCCAAAGCCTGCTAGCCACGGGATGCACGCCGGCCGCGGACGCCGGCCGCGAGCCGGTCCAGCAGCCGCACGCTCTCGTCCCAGCCCAGGCAGCCGTCGGTGATCGATTGGCCGTAGACGAGCTGTCGGCCGGTCGCGAAGTCCTGCCGGCCACCGACGAGATGGCTCTCGACCATCACGCCGACGATCCGCCGCTCGCCCCCTTCCAGCTGGGCCGCGATCGCGTCGGCCACGGCCGTCTGCCGCTCCGGCTGCTTGCTCGAATTGCCGTGCGAGGCGTCGATCATCAGCCGCTCGGGAAGCCCGTGCCGACCAAGCTCCGCGCAGGCGGCGGCGACGCTGGCCGCATCGTAGTTCGGCACCCTGCCGCCGCGGAGAATGATGTGGCAGTCGTCGTTGCCCTTCGTGGACACGATCGCGGTGTGCCCGGCCTTCGTCACCGACAGGAAGTGGTGCGGCTGCCGCGCGGCCTGGATCGCCTCGGCCGCGATCCGCACGTTGCCGTCGGTGCCGTTCTTGAAGCCCACGGGACAGGAAAGCCCCGAGGCCAGTTCGCGGTGCACCTGGCTCTCGGTCGTGCGGGCGCCGATCGCCCCCCAGGCAACGAGGTCGGCGATGTACTGCGGCATGATCATGTCGAGAAACTCGCAGCCGGCCGGAAGGCCCAGCGAGTTGATCTCGGAGAGCAGTTCCCGGGCCACCCGGAGGCCGTGGTTGATGCGGAATGTGCCGGTCAGGTCAGGGTCGTTCACGAGGCCCTTCCAGCCGACGGTCGTCCGCGGCTTCTCGAAGTAGACCCGCATCACGATCTCGAGGTCGGCCCCGAGCCGGTCGCGTTCCGCCCGCAGCCGCCGGGCATACTCGATCGCGGCCGCGGGGTCGTGGATCGAGCAGGGCCCGATGACGACGATCAGCCGGTCGTCGGCACCGCCGAGAATCGCGTGCAACGCGGTGCGGCACGCCGTCACCACGTCGCTCAGGCCGGGGGCGCACGGGAACTCGCGGATCAGGTGCGCCGGAGGCAGGAGCTCCTTGATCTCTGCGATCCGCAGATCGTCGGTGGAGGCGGGCATCGGCGGCGGACGGAGGAGGGGCGAAGCGGAAAGCCCCGATTGTAGCCGCCGGCAGGGCCGCGCGGGGTGTCAGGTGGCGAGCCCGCGAGCCGCGAGGGCGGGGCTCCGGCCCCCGGCGGGCGAGCGGTGCCACGACTCACCGAGCTTGAGCAACGCGGCGCGAACGCGACTCTTCACCGTGCCCACGGGAATGCCGATCCGCGAGGCCACCTCTCGATACTTCATGCCCTGGTCGTAGACGAGCTCCACGACCATCCGCTGGGGGGCGGTGAGGCCGGCGATGGCCGATCGGACCTGGCGCCGCGTCTCGTCCGTCTCCGCCTGATCGTCGGCCGTGATGTCGCGAGATGCCAGCGCCGTCACGAAGGCGTGGCCCTCCTCGTCGCCCTGCCGCCGGTCCAGCTCCACCATCCGGTGCCGGCGGTTACGGCGCTGGGCGTCGATCGCCTGGTGGGTGGCGATGGCATACAGCCACGGCCGGAACAGGCGGCCGTCCGCGAACGATTCGCGCTTCAGGTGAACCTGGAGGAACGTGGCCTGGAAGACGTCTTCAGCCATTTCCACGCTGCGCAGGTATCGCCGCAGATAGCCGAACAGATCGTGCTCGTAACGATGGACCAGCGTCTCGAACGCGGCCGCGTCGCCGGTGCGGCGAAACTGCCGCAGGAGTTCCTCGTCCGTCGCTTCCGGGGGGCATGCTGCGGTGTTCATGATCGTTTCTCTCGGGACCATCCTTGCCCGTCGCGTCCTCGGGCCCGGCGTGGGCCGGCGGTGGGCAGGTGCTCAACCGCTATTGCATACGGCGTGCCGAAACCAATCGCGTCGCAAAAACCAGAAAAAGCCGCAACGGGCTGGGAAACCCAGGGGGCGTGGGACGTGGTCGAAGCGGCGAAGAGCCGCATTTTGCAGCGCCGGTTTGCAAAAAGCGGCACCCGCTGCGGTTCGGCTGCCGCGGTCGCGGCCCGTACACTCGGCACCCGCCCGGCTAGCCCACGTCCTGCCGCTCCGCTGAAGTCCATGCCCATCGCTGCCGAACGCCCCGGCTACCTCGCCAGCCAACTCGTCACCTGCCTGGGCAACAAACGGGCGCTCCTGCCGCACATCCAGGAGGCCGTCGAACGCGTCAAGCGGCGACTGGGCAGGGACCGCCTGCGGTGCCTCGATGCCTTCAGCGGCTCTGGCGCCGTGTCCCGGCTGCTCAAGGCCCATGCCGAACGGCTGGTGAGCAACGACCTCGAGGACTACGCGGCGGTCGTCGGACGGTGCTTCCTGGCAAATCGCGAGACGGTGGACCAGGCAGCGCTGCGGGAAGTGGTGGCCGACTTCAACGACCGGGTGCGCCGGGGCGGGTTTCCGCCGGGGTTCATCGCCGAGCTCTACGCCCCGCGCGACGAGGCGCGGATCACCCGACACGACCGGGTGTTCTACACCCCGGAGAACGCCCGGCGGATCGACGACTATCGCCGCCTGATCGAGACGGCACCGGCCGCGTTCCGCGACCTGCTCCTGGGGCCGCTGTTGAGCGCGGCCTCGATTCACGCCAACACGGCGGGAGTCTTCAAGGGGTTCTACAAGAACCGCGAGACCGGGGTCGGCCAGTTCGGGGGGAGCGGCGGCGACGCGCTGGCGAGGATTCGCGGCACGATCGAGCTCGCCGTCCCCGTGCTCAGCGATTGCAGCTGCGACTGCACGGTCATGCAGGGCGACGCGAACGAGGTGGTGCGTCTCGTCCGTGGGCTCGATCTGGCGTACTTCGATCCGCCCTACAACCAGCACCCCTACGGATCCAACTACTTCATGCTCAACCTGATCGTGAACTACCGCCGCCCCGAGCGGATCAGCCGCGTCTCCGGGATTCCCGCGGACTGGCGGCGGTCGGGCTACAACGTGCGGAGCCGCGCCGCTGACCTGCTCGCGGATCTCGTGCGGCACACGGATGCGGCCTTCGTGCTGGTGTCTTTCAACGACGAGGGGTTTCTGTCGCCGGGTGACATGCACGACGTCCTCGGTCGCGAAGGGACCGTCGAGGTGGTCGAGATTCCCTACGCCGCTTTCCGCGGCAGCCGCAATCTGCGGAGCCGGTCGCCGCGGGTGACGGAGCGGCTGTTTCTCGTGGAGCGGTGATTCGAGCGGCAGCGCGTGGTCGGCATGCGTTCTCCGGCGTCGGCGGCCCCGAACCGGTTTTTCCGGCCAGCCTGCGGCACAGGGCTAGGATGCTCCCAGGGTCGACGAGCGACCTCGTCAGTTCGTGGACATGCCATCGTGACCCCCGCCGCCCCCTCCGTCGCTCCTGCCTGGATGAGCCGTTGGCTCGTGGCGGCGGGACTCTACAACCTCGCCTGGGGTTGCCTGACCGTGCTCGTGCCGCACTGGCTGTTCGACCTCACGGGCATGGAGCGGCCGAATTACCCCTTCATCTGGCAATGCGTGGGCATGATCGTCGGAGTCTACGGCATCGGCTACCTGGCCGCCGCCGGCGACCCATTTCGCCATTGGCCGATCGTGCTCGTCGGTTTCCTGGGCAAGGTCTTCGGGCCGCTCGGCTATGTGGCTGGTGTGCTCGACGGCACGGTGCCGGCCGCGTTTGGCGTCACGCTGCCCACCAACGACCTCATCTGGTGGGTGCCCTTCGCCCTGATCCTCTACGCCGCCTTCCGTGCCAATACCGACACCGCCGCCCCGGGGCCCGTGGCTGACCTCGATGCGGCCCTCCAGGCCGCCCGCACCCAGACCGGCGCCACGCTTGCGGAACTGTCGCGGCAGGGGCCGGTGCTGCTGCTGCTTTTGCGGCACACCGGATGCGTGTTCTGTCGGGAAGCGATCGCCGACGCAGCTGCGGCCCTGCCGCGGATCGAAGCCGCCGGCGCACGGCTGGTGCTCGTGCATCAGGGCGCGGACGACGCCTTGCGGCCGATCCTCGATCGATATGGGCTCGGCAGAATCGATCGCGTCAGCGACCCCACGAAGGCGGTCTATCGGGCCCTCGATCTGCCGCGCGGCACGCTCGGCCAACTCTTCGGCCCGCCCGTGTGGAGCCGCGGACTGGCCGCGGTGCTCGCGGGCCACGGGATCGGCCCACTCGTCGGCGACGGCTTTCAGATGCCCGGGGCGTTTCTGCTTCGCGACGGCCGGGTGGTCGCCGCCTACCGGCATCGACACGCGGCCGACCGACCCGACTGCGGGGCGCTGGCCTGCGGGCTGTCCCAGCCGCTGCCCGCCACAGGGCCGGCCGCATGACGGCGACCGATATCCTGCTCGTCGCCCAGGCCGTTGCGTCAGGGGCGATGTGCGGCCTGATCTGGTTCGTGCAGATCGTGCACTATCCGCTGTTTGCCCGGGTGGTCGGGCCGGATGAACGGGCCTACGCGGCCGAGCACCAGCGGCGCACAGCCGGGGTCGTGATTCCGCTGATGCTCTTCGAGGGCCTCACGGCCGGGATCGTGGCGGTGGCCCCGCCGCCTGGAATACCGCGTGGCTTCGCCATCGCCGGCGCCGTGCTCGTGCTGCTCGTCTGGGCGAGCACGGCGCTCGTGCAGATGCCGCTCCACGGTCGGCTCGGCCGCGAGGGGCACGTGCCGGCGCTCGTCGCCGCCCTCGTGCGGTCGAACTGGCCGCGCACGGCCCTGTGGACGGCCCGCGCGGTGCTCGCCGCCTGGATGCTGCGGTCGGCTGGCTAACTGGCCGTGGACACATCCGTCCCTGCCCTGCGTCCGACCGGCCGAACAGCGTCACTTCGTCCGGTAGAACCAGTCGAAGGTGCGATCGTACGCCCGGTGCACCCGCGGCAGCGGCCCGCAATCATGGGTGCCCGTCCTGGGCTGGCATGGACCGCGATAGATCGGGCCGCGTGTGGGCATGCCGGCGACGCCGATCAGATCGAAAGGCCGCGGCGGGTTGGCCGGATGGCAGGGCGGCGGCGGAACGCACGGCGGGAGCAGCCGGGGCTCGCCGCAGGAATGGAGCGGCTCGAGTCCCGCCTGCCAGTCGGCCGGGGAATCAGTCCGCGGCGGAAGCATGGCCTCCAGTCGCGCCCGGTCCGGCGTCGGCGTTTCTTTCGCATCGGTCGCGCCGATGCCAAGCGTCAAGGCGACCAGTGCGGCGGCCGTGGCACGGCCGGTCTTCGATCCGTTGTGGGCGTACATATTCATGGGAACATCACGGTGCGGGGAGCGGTTGAACAGGCGCCGGCGGTGGGGGCAGTTGCATGGGCGGCTGATTGGGGTCGCGGCCCACCCGCCGTGCGTCGTCCCCCAACTCCCCGCGGAAGTCGGCGGCCGCTGCGGCAGGGGCATCGAGCGTCGGCGGGAAGGCCTCGAGCTGCAGGAGGTCGGCCACGGCGACGGCGCCGTTCCAGCGATCGGCCTGCGATTCGACGAACGCCAGCTCGGTCTCCGTGAGGATTCGCTGCGCCTGCAGTAGGCTCAGGAACGTGACCTCGCCGCGGGCATAGAGCTGCTGCGTCAGCTGCACGGTTTCCCGGGCCTTGGGCAGGATGAACTCCTCGTACCAGGACACGAGCCGCTGCGCCGTGCGGTAGTTGGCCATGATCTGGGCCGTCTGCGTCGCCAGGTCGAGTTCGATGCTCCGCAGATTCGCCCGTGAGGAGGCGATGTCGGCGCGGGCGGCGCGGATGTTGCCCTGGTTGCGATCGAACAGCGGCACCTCGACCATCACCTGCATAAGCCCCTGCTGCTGGGGCGGGAAGTCGACCTGCCGCTGGTAGCCGCCCAGCACGTTGACGTTCGGAATCGGCTCCACGACGCTCCGCTCCAGCGCCCATTGGGCCCGGGCGACGTCGGCCTCCGCGGCCCGCGGCAGGGCGTTCCGCTGCACGACCGCTTCCTGCAGCGTCTTGAGATCGAAGGCGGGGAGCTGCTGAAAGAGATCGGCCTCGATCGCGCCGACGTCGGCGCGGGGCAGCCCGACGGCGGCCGCCAGCTGCCGCCGGCCCGTCTCGATGAACACCGTCGAGTTGAGCAGCCGCACGTCGGCCCGATCCCGCTCGATGCTCCAGAACAGCACGTCGGCCTTGGTCCCCTCGCCGGCCTTGGCCAGGTCGTTGCCGATTTCGTACGACCGCTTCGCGATGTCGAGCAGCTGCGTGTAGATTTCGACGCGCCGCTGCGCGACGAGCAGGGCGTAGAACGACTGCCGGACGTCGCGGAGCACGTCGAAGCGGGCGCGAATCAGTTCATACTCCGCCTTCTGCACCTCCCGCAGCGCGGCCTGCTGGGCGAGCCGCAGCTTGCCGGCCGTGACGATGTCCTGCGAGGCGAAACCATTCCACTGACTGTTGGCGCCCGCGATCTGGGGCGAACCGGCGGCGAGCATCGGATTGGGATAGAGACGCGCCTGCACCGCCTTGCCGCGGGCCGCCTCGACGGCAGCGCGGGCGGCGCGGAGTTTCGGATGGTTGCGTTCGGCGAAGGCGACGAACTCTTCCAACGTCCGCGGGGACGGTCCGTGCACGTCGGTGGGCGACCCGTCGGTGAGGGGCCGGGGCGGCGTCGGATAGCCACCGAGCGGCCGGCCGGGGTCGTCGATCTGCGTCGGCGTGACCGGTGCCGGCCAGGCCGGCTCAGCATTGGCGGCAGCTGGCCGGGACGCCCCGACCGGGGCGGCGACGGCCACCAGGGCCAGCCAGCGCCAGGCACGCTTGCCGGCCGTGCGGAGAAAAAGCCTGCCGAGGCCTTTTTCCATGTCGCCGAGCGGTCGCAAAGCGCAGGCCTTCGACGGTCGGGCATCGCCGCATCCGGCGGCGGCAGACGTGTTCCACGGTCTGCGAACGATCGGCGGCTGTCGTGTCATCGGCATTTGTTGCTACGTCGCGGCGGGAGGTCGATCTGCCAGGAAGCATCGACCAGCCGCACCGGCCGCGGCCATACAGGTCGCACAAATTGCCTGTTAGGAAGCGCTGGAAGTCCTGGTCGTCGACGGACTGCGGGCAGCCGGCAACAGGCGGGGGGGCCGCAGAGAATGGGCAAGCCCGCGACCGGTCGTCTCACTCGAGGCCGCGCGGGACGCCAACAGCCCGGGATCCTTCCAGGAGGGGGCGAGAAGGGCGTCCGACACGCCCAGCCCGCGCACGGCGAACTCGAGGGCGGACTCGAGTGCCGTCGCCAGGCCGGCTGCACCGCGGGCCAGACACTCGACGCCACTGCCGCTGAACATGAGGCGAAACAGTTCGGGATGGGCCAACGCGAACTCGACGTACGCGCGGCCGACGGCCCTGAACCGCGCGATCGCCAGGCTTTTTCTGC
>JBIJCJ010000177.1:0-7162 GCA_044344765.1 Pirellulales bacterium
CCGGCCGCGGCCTCGCTTTTTTGCTGGCCACACGAACGCTGGAGCATTTGCCATGGAACCCATCGAAATCGAACCGACCGACGTGCGCGCCCTCGGGGCCGCGGATAGCACCGCCTGCTGGCTGCTCCTCGACTGCCGCACGGCCGAGGAGCACGCCACCGCCCGGATCGCAGGCGCCCTCCTGATCCCGATGCAGGAGCTCGCTGCCCGCGTCGATGAGCTCGACGCCTGGCGCGACAAGCCGGTGATCGTGCACTGCCACCATGGCGTCCGCAGCCTGCGGGTGGCGCACTGGCTGCGGGAGCGCGGCTTTTCCGGGGCCCGGAGCATGCGGGGCGGGATCGAGGCCTGGTCGGCCGAAATCGATCCTTCCGTGCCGCGCTACTGAGCGGCTATTCTTTTGCCGGCGGCTTCTCGGCCGCGGCGACGCCGCCGAGAAGAACCATCAAGACTTGAATGGTGTAGTCGCGTCGATCCCCTCGCTTCCGCGAGGGGCTTGCGGGGTTCTACACGTGAACGGGTTTTTCAATCACTCATAAAGGATCTCCAATCGTGATCGTCGGTGTGCCCAGGGAGACGAAGCGCGACGAATACCGGGTGGCGATGCTGCCGGTGGGCGTCGAGGAGCTCGTGCGGGCCGGTCACCAGGTGCTCGTGGAGCGCGGCGCCGGCTCCGGCTCGGGCCTCGCCGACGAGGCCTACGCCGCCTGCGGGGCGACGCTCGTCGATACGGCCGCCGACGTGTTCGGCCGGGCCGACATGATCGTCAAGGTGAAGGAGCCGCAGCGGCCGGAGCTGGCCCTGATCCGTCCCGGTCAGACGGTGTTCACCTACTTCCACTTCGCCGCCGATCGCGGGCTCACCGAGGGCTTTTTGGCGACCGGGGCGACCGCCGTGGCCTACGAAACGCTCCGCGACGACCGCGGCCGACTGCCGCTGCTCGTCCCGATGAGCGAGGTGGCCGGGCGGATGAGCATCCAGGAGGGGGCGAAGTATCTGGAGCGGCCGCAGATGGGACGGGGCATCCTCCTCGGCGGCGTGCCGGGCGTGGCCCCGGCCAACGTGCTCGTCCTCGGCGCCGGCGCGGTGGGCGCCAACGCCGCCAAGGTGGCCGCCGGCTTCGGGGCCAACATCGCCCTGCTCGACACGAACCTCGAGCGGCTCCGCTACCTCGACGACGTCACGCCGCCGAACATCGACTGCCTCTACTCCGACCGGCACACGATCCGCGAGCGGCTCGGCTGGGCGGACCTCGTGATCGGCAGCGTGCTCATTCCCGGTGCCCGGGCGCCGCACCTCGTGGACCGCGACGACCTCAAGCTCATGAAGCCGGGCGCGGTGATCATCGACGTGGCCATCGACCAAGGCGGCTGCGTCGCCACCAGCCGGCCGACCACGCACGCCGACCCGACCTACGTCGTGGACGACGTGGTCCACTACTGCGTCACCAACATGCCGGGCGCCGTGGGCCGTACCAGCACCTACGCGCTGTGCAACGCGACCCTGCCCTATGTGCTGCAGCTGGCCGGGCAGGGTGTCGAGCGGGCCGCCGCAGAGAGCCCAGCGATTCGCTCCGGCGTCAACGTCCTCCACGGCCGGCTCGTGCAGCCTGCCGTGGCGGCGGCCTTCGGGCTGCCGTGCGAGAAGCTGGCGGGATGACCCACCGATGATTCCCGCCTCGCTCCGCTGGTCCGGCGACGTTCCCGGCCGCCTCGAGATCCTCGACCAGACGCTGCTACCGGGGCGGCTGGAGTGGGTGACCTGCGTCGATGTCGGCACGGTGGTGGAGGCGATCCGCAGCCTGCGGGTGCGTGGGGCGCCCGCGATCGGCATCGCCGGCGGCTACGGCGTCGCCGTGGCGGCGGGCGAGGCCCTTCGCGACGGGCTGGCACCGGAGGTGGCGAGGGAACACATTCGCGCCCGCGGCGCGGAGCTCGCCACGGCCCGGCCCACCGCGGTGAACCTCCGCTGGGCCGTGGAGCGGTGCCTGGGCACGCTCGCCGCGCTGCCGCCAGCCGCCGACGCGCGGGCCCTTTACGCCGCGCTGTTGGCGGAGGCCCGCGCGATCCACGACGAAGACCGGCGGCTGTGCGCCGCGATCGGCCGCCACGGCGCCGCGCTGCTGCCGGACGGCGGCGTCCTCACCCACTGCAACACCGGCGCCCTCGCCACCGGTGGCGACGGCACGGCGCTGGCCGTGATCACCACGGCCTGGGAGCAGGGGCGGAAGCTCGAAGTGTTCGCCGACGAAACCCGGCCGCTCTTCCAGGGGGCGCGGCTCACGGCCTGGGAGCTCGTGCAGCGAGGCATCCCGGTCACGGTGCTCGCCGACGCTGCCGCCGGCCACCTGCTGCGCACGGGCCGGATCAAGGCCTGCATCGTGGGGGCCGACCGGATCACGGCCCGCGGCGACACGGCCAACAAGATCGGCACCTACGCGCTCGCCGTCCTCGCCGCCGCCCACGACGTGCCCTTCTACGTGGCCGCGCCGTCGAGCACCTTCGACCTCGGGCTCGAGGACGGGGCCGAGATCCCCATCGAGGAGCGGGCGGCGGACGAGGTCCTTCGCCCCCTCGGCGTGCAGGCCGCGCCCGCCGGCGCCCAGGCCTTCAATCCCGCCTTCGACGTCACGCCGGCCCGACTCATCCGCGGCATCGTCACGGAGCGGGGCGTGATCGCGCCGGTGACGCGGGAAAACGTCGTCGCGATGCTGGGCGACAGGGCGAGGTAGACTTGCTGCTGGAAAGCAGCCTGCATGTCGCCCCTCGCCTCAGCCCCGCCCGCCGCCGCCAATCCCTTCCCCGGCTACGCCGCCCCGGCGGGCTCCTACGACGAGCTGCGCGGAGCCGACGGCGCCGCCCGGCCGCACTGGCGGCGGCTCGTCGAGCGGCTCGGCGGCTGGGAGCCGGCGGAGCTCGTTGACCGCTGGGAGCGGGCCCGGCGGCTGATCCGCGACAACGGCGTCACCTACAACCTCCACGACGACTCGGCGGGCGAACAGCGTCCCTGGGTGCTCGACCCGATCCCCCTGGTCGTCGCCGCCGACGAGTGGAGCCGGCTCGAGGTCGGCATCAACCAGCGGGCCCGGGTGCTCGACGCCCTGCTCGCCGACCTCTACGGTCCCCAGCAGGTGGTGGAGGAAGGGATCGTCCCGGCGGCCCTCGTGCACGCCCACCCCGGGTTCCTGCGGTGCTGCCACGGCCTGTCGATGCCCGGTGGCCGGTGGCTGCATCTCTACGCGGCGGTCGTGGCCCGCAACCACGACGGCAAGTGGCTGGCCCTCGGCGACCGCACCGGGGTGCCCCACGGCCTGGGCTACGCGCTCGAAAACCGGCTCGTCGTGTCGCGGCTCTTGCCCGACGTCTTTCAGGAGTGCAACGTCGAACGGCTGGCGCCGTTCTTCATCGCCCTCCGCGCGATGCTCCGCGACCTGGCGGCCGGTCGCGACGCGCCGCGGATCGCGCTGCAGAGCCCCGGCCCGCGGTCGCCGACCTACTTCGAAGACGCCTACCTCGCCCGCTACCTCGGCTACACGCTCGTGGAAGGGGGCGACCTCGCGGTGCGCGACGATCGCGTGGCCCTCAAGACGCTCGGCGGCCTGGTGCCGATGGACGTCCTCCTCCGCCGCGTGGCCGACCGTGAGTGCGATCCGCTCGAACTCGACGGCACCGCGCTCGAAGGCACGCCCGGTCTCGTCCAGGCCGTCCGTCGCGGCCGCGTGGCAACGGCCAACGCCCTGGGAAGCGGGCTCGTGGAGTCGCCGGGCTTCGCGGAGTTTCTGCCGGCGGTGGCGCAGCGGCTGCTGGGCGAGGAACTGATCCTGGCCGGCCCCCGCTCCTGGTGGTGCGGCACGGCGGCCAATCTGGAACACGTCCTCGATGCGTTCGACACGCTGGTGATCGAGCCGGTGGCCCCCCGCCGGGGCATGAAGCGGGCCGTGCCCGCCCTGCTCGACCCGTCGGCCCGGGCGGAGCTCGCCGCCGAGATCCGCCGCGAGCCGGGCAAGTGGGTGGGCCGCGAGATGGTGGAGCGGTCCACGGCCCCCTGCTGGAGCGGCGGGGCGATCGTGCCGGCCGCGGTGCTGATGCGCTGCTTCGCGGTGGCGACGCCCTACGGCTACCAGTCGATGCGCGGCGGCCTGGCCCGGATGTCGGTCGGCCGCTCGGCCAGCGAGGAGCTGCTCCTGTCCAGTCAGGGATCGAAGGACGTGTGGGTGCTCGCCGAAGGCCCCGTGCCCGCGGTCACGCTCTTGCCGGCCCCCGGCCAGACCGTGCCCCTGCGGCGGAGCGGCAACGATCTGCCCAGCCGCGTGGCCGATCACCTCTTCTGGCTGGGCCGGCACGTGGAGCGGGCCGAGGGTGCGGCCCGCCTGCTGCGGGCCGTCGCGGCCCGGATGGCCTCCGAGGCCAACCGCGAGTCGACCCTCGAGGCCGCCCTGCTGCTGGGCGCCACGGCGTCGCCGCCGGTGGTGCGGCCGGCCTGGCTCGAGCCCGAGCGTCGCGACGCGCCCTGGGAGATCGCCGCCGAGATTCAGACGCTCGTGTTCGACGAGTCGCGGCCCGGCAGCGTGCGGTCGTCCGTCGCCAACATGTGGCGGATGGCCTCGGTGGTCCGCGACCGGATCTCGATCGACTCCTGGAAGATCCTCGCCCGCGTCCGGCGTGACTGCCACGGCGGCCGCGGTGTGTCGGCGGACGTGCTCTCCCTGCTCGACACGCTGATCCTCGACCTCTCGGCCTTCGCCGGCCTGGGCATGGAGAGCATGACCCGCGGGCCGGGCTGGCGGTTTCTCGACATGGGCCGCCGCATCGAGCGGACGCAGGCGGCGATCCAGCTCCTGGGCGGCACGCTCGTCGCCGCGGCCCCCGGCCCGCGGCCCGACCCGCAGCGGCTCGGCGAGGCGCTCCTGGAGATCGCCGACAGTTCGATGACCTACCGCAACCGCTACCCGGGCACGATCGAGACCGAGCCGCTCATCGACCTGCTGGTGATCGACGAGACGAATCCTCGCAGCATCGCCTTCCAGGTCGCCGCGCTCGCCGACCACGTGGAGCACCTGCCCCGCGAGGGATCCTCGCCCGTGCTCGCCGCCGAACAGCGGGCGGTGCTGTCGGCGGTCGGCCTGCTGCGACTGGCGGACGTGTCGGCGCTCGCCGCCGTGGACGTCGCCGGCGGCCGCGGGAATCTGGGCGGCATGCTGACCACCCTCGACGCCGCGGTCCGGACCTGTGCCGAAAGCGTCACCCACCACTATCTCGTCCACGCCATGCCACGCCGGCGGCTGGGCGAGGGCCCGGAGATGTCGGATGCCCGCGCGTAAATCCACCGGTCCGTCCCGCACGGTCCTGATTCCGAAGGTCGTGATCGTGGGCCGGCCGAACGTCGGCAAGTCGACGCTCTTCAACTGGCTCGTCGAGAAGCGGATCGCGATCGAGGATCCGACGGCGGGCGTGACCCGCGACCGGCTCGTGCAGCGGCTGATGCTCGAAGACCGCGTGGTCGACCTCGTCGACACCGGCGGCATGGGCTTCGACGACCCCGACGGCCTGACCGCCAAGATCGACGCCCAGATCGAATCGGGGCTCGGCGACGCGGCGGTCGTGCTCCTCGTGGTGGACGTCCGCACCGGCCTCGTGCCCGCCGACATCGAGGTGGCCCGCCGCGTCCGCCGGTCGGGTGCGCCGGTGCTCCTGGTGGCCAACAAGGCCGACGACCCGAAGTTCGATCCCGAGGCCCACGACTTCGACGCCCTCGGCTTCGGCCCCCCGCTGGCCGTGAGCGCCCGCCAGCACCGCAACCGCGGCGCACTGATCGAGGCCATCGTCGAGCGGCTGCCGGAGGCCTGGCCCGACGAGCCCGACGTGGTGGATCTCCCGGAGATGAAGCTCGCCATCGTGGGCCGCCGCAACGTGGGCAAGAGCACGTTCGTCAACTCGCTGGCCCGCGAGGAGCGGGTGATCACCAGTCCCGTGGCCGGCACCACCCGCGACAGCGTGGACGTGCGGTTCGAGGTCGACGGCCACTCGTTCCTGGCGATCGACACGCCCGGCCTGCGGCGGACGAAGAGCCGGACCACCGACCTCGACTTTTACTCCACCCACCGTGCCCAGCGGAGCATCCGCCGGGCCGACGTGGTGCTGCTGTTCTTCGACGCCGAAGAGCCGGTGGGAAAGGTCGACAAGCAGCTCGCCGAGACGATCACGGAGGAGGCGAAGCCGGTGGTGTTCGTGGTCAACAAGTGGGACCTCTACGCCGCCGACGTCCGCCGCAAGGAGTGGGCCGACTACCTCCGCGAGCAGTTCCGCATGATGCCCTGGGCGCCGGTGGCCTTCACGACCGCGAAGTCGGGCCGCAACGTGAAGGCGGTGATCGACGTGGCCCAGCGGCTCTTCCGCCAGAGCCGCACCCGCGTGCCCACGGCCCGTCTTAATACGGTGCTGCGGGAGGCGATCGAAACCAATCAGCCCCCCGCCGACTCCCGCGGCCGCCCCGTGCGGCTGTACTACGCGACCCAGGTGGAGGCGGCGCCCCCCACGATCGTGATCTCGACGAGCGCCCCGCGGAGCGTGACGGAGCCTTATAAACGCTATCTGCTCAACTCCTTCCGCAAGGCCCTTCCCTTCCACGAGGTGCCGATCCGGCTCCACCTCCGCGGCAAGTCGGCCGAGTCCCGCGACGAAGACGAGTGACCGTGCGTCTCCTCATGCTCCCCTCTGGAGCGGCGGTCTCCGACCGTCGTGTCTCCCTGTAGCGGCGGTCTCTGACCGTCGATTGTCTACGACCGTCGATTTCGGCGGTCAGAGACCGCCGCTACAGATGGGATACGGCGATCCGATTGGACCGCGTCACATCGTCCGCGGCATCAGCCCGCGCACGACGTCGATCTGCCGCGGCGTGAAAGGCACGGCACCGGCGAGCAGATCGGGCTCGGCCGTCTCCTCGGGCACGACCGCCGCCACGATGCGGCGGGCGAGCTCCGCGATTCCCGCGCCTGTCACGGCCGATGTGCGGATCAATGCTCCCTCTCCCTTTGGGAGAGGGGTCGGGGTGAGGGTGCCGGTCGGGGTGAGGGTGCCGGTCGGGGTGAGGGTGCCGGTCGGGGTGAGGGTGCCGGTCGGGGTGAGGGTGCCGGTCGGGGTGAGGGTGCCGGTCGGGGTGAGGG
>JBIJCJ010000134.1:0-10066 GCA_044344765.1 Pirellulales bacterium
TGGCGGCCAGCGCCTCCTACGTGAAGAGCAAGGCCGCTGCCGCGGCCCGCGTGGGCATCGATGCGGAGGTCATACCCGTGCCGGTGACCGCCGACACGGCCGAACTCGTGGCCCTCGTGCAGGCGATCGCCCGCGACGAGCATGGCCCGGCCGACGGCATCCTCGTGCAGCTGCCGCTGCCGCCCCACGTCGACACCGTCGCCGTGCTCGACGCGGTGCCGCCGGACCGCGACGTCGACGGCTTTCACCCCGAGAACGCCGGCCTGCTCTCCCAGGGGCGGCCGCGGTTCATCCCCTGCACCGCCGCGGGCGTGCAGCGGATGCTGATCGACGCCGGCATCGAGACGGCGGGCCGGCACGCCGTGATCGTCGGCCGCAGCGACATCGTGGGCAAGCCGCTGGCCCTGCTGCTCGCCGGCCGCTCGCCCGCGGGCACCAACGGCGGCGACGCCACGGTCACGATCTGCCACAGTCGCACCGCCGACCTGCCCGCGATCACGCGACAGGCCGACATCCTCGTGGCGGCCGTGGGCCGGCCGGGCCTGATCACGGCCGACATGGTGAAGCCGGGCGCGGCCGTCATCGACGTGGGCATCAACCGCGTGGACGGAAGGCTCGTGGGTGACGTCGACTTCGAGGCCGTGCGGGCCGTCGCCGGCTGGATCTCGCCCGTCCCCGGCGGCGTCGGCCCGCTCACGGTCGCGGTGCTCCTGTGCAACACGGCGCTCGCCGCCGAGCTCCGCCTCGGCCCGGCTCACACGTGAGCCTCGCGCGATCCTCTTCAAAAGCCCCGGGCGGAAGCCCGGGGGTGACGCCGTCCACTCCAGTGGCTTTCGGATCGCCTTCCCGCGTTCCCCCACACCACATGCCGCAAAGCCGGCCTTCAGCGGCGGATGAGGCCCGGATTGAGGCTGATCACGAGCATGATGATGAACGACACGCCGATGATCACGGCGGCCCAGATCGCCCGCTTGAGCCATGCCTGGGCCGCCCGCTCCTCGGCCTCCGTCCGTAGCTTGGCCTGCCGGCGGCGAAACTCCACGCTGTCGGTGGCGCGGAGCACGAAGAACTCGTTGCAATGGGGGCAGCAGACCTGCTCGCCGAGCATGTCTTCGCGGGCCTTGAGCACGTGACCCTGCGGGCACGGGATCCGGTAGATCGTAGGCTCTTCAGGTCGCAGCGAGTCGTCATCGTCGTCGTCGAAGCCGGCGGGCAGCGTCTCGGATTCCGCGGATTCCTCCGCCGCCTCGGCTGCCTCGGACGCCGCATCCAGCCCTGACCAGCCCGAGCCGCGGACGCGACCACGACAGATCGGGCAGACCTGGAAATCCCCCTCTGGGACGCTGGGACCGCGATACCCGCAGATGCATGTGATCGATTCGGCCATGCCCCGAATTATAGCACGCCGCCGCGTGGACCGGCGACCGTCAGGCCGCCTGATGCTGCCGCGTCGGCCGCTTGCGGACGGTCCCGTGCTCGACCTCGATGATGGCGTCGGCCAGGGCCAGCGTGCTGGCGCGGTGCGTGATCATGATCACGGTGCGGTTCTCCACATAGCGGGCCAGGGCCTCGTGGATCAGCCGCTCGCTCTCCACGTCGATCTGGCTCGTCGCCTCGTCGAGGACGAGGATCTCGGCGTTTCGCAGGAAGGCCCGGGCCAGCGAGATCCGCTGCCGCTGGCCGCCGGAGAGGCGGAAGCCGTTGGGGCCGACCATCGTCCGGTAGCCCTCGGGAAACTCGGAGATGAACTCGTGGGCGTGGGCCTTGCGGGCGGCCTCCTCGATCTCCGCGTCGGTGGCGTCCCAGCGGCCGTAGCGGATGTTGTAGAGGATCGACTCGTTGAACAGCTCCGTCTGCTGCGTCACCAGCGCGATCCGCCGCCGCAGGTCGTGAAGGGCGATGTCGGTGAGCGGCGTGCCGTCGAGCAGCACGCGGCCCTGGGTGGGGTCGTAGAACCGGCAGATCAGGTTCACGAGCGTGCTCTTGCCGCCGCCGTTGGGGCCGACGATGGCCACCCGCTCGCCGAACGCGATCGACACGTTCACGTCCTCGAGCACCGTGTCGACGCCGTCGTAGCTGAAGCTCACCTTGTCGAGGCGGATCTCGCGGTGGGGCGAGGGCAGGCTGACCGGCTGCGTCGCCTCCTTGAGCTTCGACGGCGTGTCGAGCAGCGGATACAGCCCCTGGGCGCCCACGATGCCCACGTTCAGGCCGGTGATCACGCCGGAGAGCTTCCGCACGGGGTCGCTGGCGCCGATCAGGAAGCCGAAGAAGATCATGATTCCCGGCACCGTCATCGGCTGGTCGGTCATCGTGATCCCGAAGATCTGCGTCTCCTGGTTGATGACCAGCCAGGCGCCGACCGCGATCGACGTCGCCACCATGCCGATCCCGAGAATCTCGGTGATCGGATTGGCCAGCGCGTAGTAGAAGGTGTGCCACATTCCGGTCCGCATCATGTCGGCGGTGCAGGTGCGAAACCGCTGCCGCTCGAAGTCCTCCATGGTGTAGGCCTGCACCGTGAGCACGTTGTTGAGGGCCTCGAGCAGCACGTGGTGGAAGCCCCGCGAGCGGGAAAGGATGTTCTTGGAGATCGCCCGGACCCGGCGGTTGAGCCAGACCATCAGGAAGCCGACCAGCGGCGCGAGCATCAGGCAGGCCAGCGTCAGCCGCCAGGAGATGCAGAACGCACCCCCCAGGCAGGCGATGATCTTCAGCGGCTCGGTGACGGCGCCGCCGTAGACGCTCGTGATGCCGCTGGCGAGCATGTCGGAGGTGCTCGTGACCTGGGCCATGAAGCCCGCCGATCCCCAGCGCATGAACTGGGCACGGTCGAGTTCCAGGGCCTTGTCGAACACCTTGAGGCGGATGTTGCGGCTGATGTTCATCGCCACCCAGGCCACGAGCAGGGTCCCCGTGAGCAGGAGGCCGTGCTTGATGAAGGTGCTGATGACGACGAAGGCGACGACCACGAGCACCGTCTGGAACGGATCGCTCGGCAGAAACCGCTCGAGCCAGGGCCCGAGCTTCTCGGCCGAGGCGACGATCGCCTGATCGCCGCGGGCCGTCAGCGTCAGCGTGCGGATGCGGCTGTGGGCCTTGCGGGTGGCGGCCGCGTCGAGGCCGCCGGCGGCGATCGACGCCTCGAGGTCGGTCCGCTCATGCTCGCCGGCCGCGAGCCGCGCCCGGGCATCCGTGATCCGCCGTTCGTTCCATGACTGCAGCGACTCCCCCTTGAGCGTGACCTCGATGATCGGAAACAGCGCGGCGATGTTCGCGCCCCACAGGGCCGCCACGCCGGCGGAGCAGAGCAGGGCGGCGGCCAGCAGCGGCCAGCTCTTGGCCGCTTCGCGCAGGGCACGGAGGAAGTAGTGCATGAACCGGTTCTTTCGTCGGCCTCACGGCGGGACGGGAAGGAAGCCTTCCCGGGGGCGGGAGAATAGAGAGCCGTCCGCCACCGCTCAAGGGCGGGTTTTGGCGCTCCAGAGCACGATTTCAACGGTTCAGCCGGGCGTCCCAGGCGGCGGCGGCCCGGGGCGCGAAGGTCTCGGGCTCGAAGCTCTGGCGAACGATCTCCCGCATCGCCCGCAGATCGACGACTCCCGCCCGGGCGGTGAGCTGAACCAGCAGATTGCCGATCGCCGTGGCCTCCACCGGGCCGGCCACGACCGGCCGGCCGGTGGCGTCGGCGATCATCTGGCACAGCAGCCTGTTCTTCACGCCGCCGCCGACCAGGTGCACGCGGCCGATCCGCCGGCCGAGCAGCGTGTCGAGTTCCCCGATCCGCCGGCGGATCGCCGCCGCCACGCTCTCCAGCGCCGTCCGCACGACAGCGGCCGTGGACTCGGGCACCGGCTCGCCCGCCGCCCGGGCCAGGCCGCGGATCGCCTCCGGCATGTCGGCCGGCGCGACCAGCGCGGGGTCGTCGGGGTCCACGAGCGTCACGAGCGCCGGCGCCTCGCCGGCCAGGGCGGTGAGCTGGTCCCAGGTCCACTCCTTGCCCTGCCGCCGCCACGCGGCCCGGCACTGCTGCACGAGCCACAGCCCGCAGACGTTTTTCAGGAGCCGGGTCGTGCCGCCGACGCCCCCCTCGTTGGTGAAGTTGAGCGCCAGGCACGCGGGCGTGACGAGCGGCCGATCGAGCTCCGCGCCGACCAGCGCCCAGGTGCCGAGGCTCACGTAGCACCAATCGGGCCGGCTGCTCGGCGGCTCGGCGGCGGGCACCGCGACCACGGCGCTGGCGGTGTCGTGCGTGCCGGGCACGATGACGCGGGCCGCGTGCAGGCCCGTCTCCGCGGCGACCTCCGGCCGCAGCGGTCCGAGATCGGTGCCCGGCTCGATCACGGGGCCGAAGATCCGCCGCGGCAGCCCGAACCGCTCCAGCATGGCGAAGGCCCAGTCGTTGCTCCGCGGATCGAAGCACTGCGAGGTGGTGGCGTTGGTTCGTTCGTTGGACCTTCGGCCCGACAGCAGCCAGTGAAACAGATCCGGGATCATGAGCAGGCGATCGGCGGCCTCCAGCACGGGCGAGCCACGCAGCGCGAGCAGCTGATAGAGCGAGTTGATCTCCATGAACTGCAGGCCGGTGGCCGCGAAGATCTCCTCCCGCGGCACGATCGCCTCCGCCGTGGCGAGCAGGCCACGGGTGCGCGGATCGCGGTAGCAGACGGGATTGGACAACAGCGCGTCGTCGGCGGCGAGGAACGAGAAGTCCACGCCCCAGGTGTCGACGCCCACGCTCGCCACGCCGCCGCCGTGCCGCGCCGCCGCGGCCCGCAGGCCGACGACCACCTCCTGCCACAGCCGGGGCAGATCCCAGATCAGCCGGCCGCCCATGGCGACCGGGCCGTTCTCGAAGCGATGAATCTCTTCCAGTTCCAGGAGTCGGCCGTCGAACGCCCCGGAAACGACCCGGCCTCCGGAGGCGCCCAGGTCCACCGCCAACGCGACCGTCCGTGCCATGCGAAGCCTCCACGCGATTGTGCGCTGTTCAATCGGATCCCGATGTGGTGTAGCACCGGCTCGGGGGCGGCAAAAGGCTTGTCGCTGGGGCGAGGATACGCCCCACGCTCCGCCCGCGTTCGCCGCCCCCCTTGCCTCCCTCGAGCGGCCTGCCGTGTTCGACACCTGGGGGCTGCCAAGGTGGGCAAGGGGCGGCGACCCTGCTGGCCAGAGGCCGGGATTTCGGCCCGGCGGCCGCGGGCGGTCGATACCCGTGCCACGCCAGGCTATTCTTCGGATAGTTGACCAACCTTGTAGGGATTGGAAATGACGGCCTCTGGAACGGCTTCGGCCCCTGCCCCGCCTGGCGCGACCGCTGCCGAACCGTCCACCGCCCTGCGCGAGGAATTGGCCCGCGAGAGCCGGGGCCTCGAGGCCGCGACGCCCGCCGAGGTGATCCGCTGGGCCGTCGATCGCTTCGGCCCCAAGCTGACGATGGCCACCGCCTTCGGGCCCGAGGGCTGCCTGATCATCCACTGGCTGGCGGCGATCGCGCCGACGACGTACGTCTTCAACCTCGACACCGGTTACCAGTTCCCCGAGACGCTCGAGCTTCGCGACCGCCTCGCCCGGCGGTACGGCATCGATGTCGTGCTCGAACGGCCCGAGCAGAATGTCGCCGACTACGAGAGCACGCACGGCGGCCCGCTCTACCGCACCGACCCGGACCGCTGCTGCCGCGACCGCAAGCTGGCGGTGGTGAAGCGGGTGCTCGGCCGCTTCGACGCCTGGATGACCGCGATCCGCCGCGACCAGAGCCCCGACCGGGCCACGGCGCCGATCGTCGGCTGGGACCACAAGTTCGGCGTGGTGAAGGTGTCGCCACTGGCGAACTGGACGAAGGCCAAGGTCTGGGACGCGATCGTGCGCGAGAAGGTTCCCTACAACCCGCTCCACGACCGCGGCTTCGTGAGCATCGGCTGCGCCCCCTGCACGCGGGCGATCACGGCCGGCGAGGACGAGCGGGCCGGCCGCTGGAGCGGCTCAGCCAAGACCGAATGCGGACTGCACTCCAAAGACGCCTGACCATCGGGGCCGCGCGATGCGTCTCTCCGCCAAGACCGAGTATGCCGCGATCGCCGCGCTGGAGCTCGCCCGTTGCCGGGCGGCGTCGGATCCGGTGCGGCTGCGGGCGATCGCCCAGGGGCAACGGGTGCCGGAGCGGTTCCTGGTGCAGATCCTCCTCCAGCTCAAGGCGGCCGGCATCGTGACGAGCACCCGGGGCGCGGCCGGCGGCTACCGGCTCGCGCGGCCGCCCGAGGAGATCACGCTCGCCGACATCCGCGGCGCGATCGAGGGCGACACCGACACCGCCGCGCCGCTGACGGCGGAGCTCGCGGCCCGCTCCCGGCCCGCCGCGGCGTTGGCCGCCGCCTGGGACGAGGCCGGCCGTGCCGAGGCCGATACTCTCCGCGGCATCACGCTCGCCGACCTCCTCGACCGCTGCCGCCTCACCGGCGACGCGATGTATTACATCTGACTTTACGGCTGTCGGGCCATCCATGGCCCCGACAGCCTTGGCCCGGCGTGGTCGCAGCCAAGGTGCGACCAGCCGGGCAGGCGGTCGCACCTCCGGGCGACCGTGGCCGCCGCGGAGCGGCGGCGGCGTGGCGGCTCGACGAGGCGTCGATCCGCAGCACGCCGGGGTGGCGGTGCACGCGGCGCGGCCTGCGGCCGCTGCGTGCCTGCGCTGCACGCGCTGCACGCGGCGGTCTCCGACCGCCTCGCCCGCTGCCGGGAAGCCCGAAGCGCAAGCTGAGGGAATACGCGCTGCTCCACCCGAACACCGATCCGCATTCCCTCGGCTCGCGCCTCGGGCTTCACTGCACCGAGCACCACACCGTCAGCCGACGCGAGCCCGAACATCGACGGTCGTAGACCGCCGCTCCAGGGCAAGGCACACCCCAGGCGCCAGGCCCGGAGGGCCGGGTCAACTCCAGCGGGCGGAGGCCCGCAAGGCAAAAATCGCACGATGCGATGTTTTGCCTGCAGTTAGACCGCCGCTCCAGGGCAAGGCACACCCCAGGCGTCAGGCCCGGAGGGCCGGGTCAACTCCAGCGGGCGGAGGCCCGCAAGGCAAAAATCGCACGATGCGATGTTTTGCCTGAAGCATCCTGCGATGTTTTGCCTGAAGCCAGCCGCCAGCCCTCACGCTCGCCCGACGGGCGCAAGGGCGAAGAAGGTGTCGTGGATGGCGTGACTGGCGCCGTTCAGGCGGCTTTGAAAGGCGTCGATGAAGCCGTGCAGGCCGCCGTCGCCGGCGAGAATCTCGTCGATACAGCCGTAGTCGAGCTCCGACCGCAGCCGGCCGATCCGCTGCTCGGCCGGATTCGAATACGCCCCCTTCACGCCCCCGGTGACCGCGAGCAACGACTCCTCCGCCTTGATGAGGCAGAAGTGCATGGCCCGCGGGAAGCCACGGTCGAGGATCAGGAACTCCGCCACGTTCCGCCGGGAAACGGCCCCGTATTCCTTGCGATACATCTCCAACGCACTGGCGCTTTCCAGGACGGCCGACCAGCGGACCGCGTCGGCCGGGTCTTCCGGGGCCGACGCGCCGCCGACGGCGGACGCGGGCTGGAAGTAGGCCTCGACGTCGAGCACCCGCGACGTCTTGTCGGCCCGCTCGATGAGCCGCCCCATGCGGGCGAAGTGCCAGGCCTCGCCGTGCGACATCGTGGCGTCGGTGACGCCGGTGATCAGCTGGCTGGCCCGCTTCACCTCGTCGAGAAACTCGCGCGGATGCTCGCCCTGCGCCGCGGCGGCGGCCCGTACGAAGAGGTGCGCCTTGTTGATCTCCTCCCACATCGGAGAGCTGATCATCTCCCGGATCGTGCGGGCGTTCTCGCGGGCCGCCTGCAGGCAATTGAAGATGGAGTTGGGGTTGTGAGGATCGAAGGCCAGGAAGTGGATCACCTGGGCCTGGTCGGCCAGGCCGTGGCGGGTCCAGAAGTCGGCCTGGTCGCCGAACGTGCAGACCAGCGCGTTCCACAGCCGGCCGGGGCTGACCGTGCCGTCGAGGGCCAAGTCGAGCGTCGTCTCCAGCGCCCGGGCCACGTTCTCGGCCCGCTCGATCTGGCGGTTCATCCAGTAGATGCTGTCGGCAACCCTGGAAAGCATGTCACGCCCTCCCCGGATGGACGACCCATGTGTCCTTGCTGCCGCCGCCCTGCGACGAGTTGACGACCAGCGAGCCCTTTACCAGCGCCACGCGGGTCAGCCCGCCGGGGAGCACGAAGATCTCCTCGCCGTAGAGGATGAAGGGCCGCAGGTCCACGTGCCGTCCCTCGAGCGAGTCGCCGACCACCGTGGGCACGCGCGACAGCGAGAGCATGGGCTGGGCGATGTAGTTCCGCGGGCTGGCGAGGATCCGCGCCCGGCACTCCTCGAGCTGCTCGCGGGTGGCCCGGGGCCCGAGCACGATCCCGTAGCCGCCCGACTCGTTGGCCGGCTTGACCACGAACTCCTCGAGCCGGGAGAGCACGTGGCTGCACTGCTTCTCCTCCCCGCAGACGAACGTGGGCACGTTGGGGATGATGGCGTCTTCGCCGAGGTAGTAGCGGATGATCTGCGGCACGTAGGCGTAGACCGCCTTGTCGTCGGCGATGCCGGTGCCGGGCGCGTTGACGAGCGCCACGTTGCCCGCCCGGTAGGCGGCCATCAGGCCGGGCACGCCCACGACCGAGTCGGCCCGGAACGCCGCCGGGTCGAGAAAGTCGTCGTCGATCCGCCGATAGATCACGTCCACCCGCTCCAGGCCGCGGGTCGTCCGCATGAAGACGACCTCGTCCTGGACCAGGAGATCCGAGCCCTGCACCAGCTCCACGCCCATCTGCCGGGCCAGGAAGCTGTGCTCGAAGTAGGCGGAGTTGTAGATGCCGGGCGTGAGCACCACCACGTTGGGGTCGCGGGCCTGCGGCGGGGCGACGTGCTCGAGCATCGCCCGCAGCTTCTCCGGATAATCCTCGACCGGGCTGATCCGCTGCCCCTCGAAGAGCTGCGGGAAGATCCGCTTCATCACCTCGCGGTTCTCGAGCACGTAGGACACGCCCGACGGCGTGCGCAGGTTGTCCTCGAGCACGTACATCACGCCGTCGCCGCCGCGGACGAGGTCCGTGCCGGTGATGTGGCACCAGATGCCCCGTGGCGGCCGGAGGCCGGCGCAGGGCCCGCGGAAACACTTGCCCGAATCGACCAGCCAGTCGGGCACCACGCCGTCGGCCACGATCCGCCGCTGGTTGTAGACGTCGTCGATGAACAGGTTGAGGGCGTGGATCCGCTGCTTCAGCCCGCGCTCGATGAGGTCCCACTCCGCCGCGTCGATGACCCGGGGCACGATGTCGAACGGCCAGATCTTCTCCGTGCCGGCCTCGTGGCCGTAGACGTTGAACGTGATCCCCATCGTGAGCAGCGCCTTGTCGGCCGCCCGCTGCCGCGCGGAGAGCTCGCCGCTGGAAAACGCCGCCAGCCGCCGCACCAGCTGCTCGGCGCCGGCCCGCGGTCGGAGCCCGTCGTCGAACAGCTCGTCGTGAAAACCGTCGGTCTGGTACGCCTGCAGGTCCATGCGGCCGAAACCCAAAGAGGGCGAAACGCCGCGACGGCCCGGCCGCCTGCAAGGGAGCCGCGGAACGATGCACACCATACACCGCGGCCGCGTCACCCGAAATGCCCGCTCGCTTTTCACGGGCCTCAACGCCGAATGGCACGTCGAGAACGTGTTCGATTTCCGCACCGCCCGTTGCCGGGAAGCACGAAATGCCCGCCCGGTCTTCACGGACCTCAAGGCCGAATGGCACGTCGTGAACGTGTTCGATCTCCGTACCGCCTGTTGCTGGGAAGCCCGAAGCGCGAGCTGAGGGAATACGCGTCGCCAAACAGAACACCCACCCGCATTCCCTCAGCTCGCGCTTCGGGCTTCCCGGCAGCATGCAATGCCCCGTCACACGACCCGCGCCCAACCCGGTTACCCGGCGCCCAGCGCCAGGCCCGGAGGGCCGGGTCAACTCCAGCGGGCGGAGGCCCGCAAGGCAAAAATCGCACGATGCGATGTTTTGCCTGAAGCCAG
>JBIJCJ010000136.1:0-10049 GCA_044344765.1 Pirellulales bacterium
ATCTCGTCGATCGCGGCTTCGCTGCATTCCAGCGTGATGCCGGCCTTCTCGGCCTGCCGCACCAGCCGCTTCACTTGGATGTCGACGATCTTCCGGATGTGCTTCTTGTCGAGCGGGTGGAAGACGATCGTCTCGTCGATCCGATTGAGGAACTCGGGCAGGAAGCGGGCCTGCAAGGCCTCCTTCACCGCGTCGCGGACCTCCTGCTCGCCGCCCCCCTCCTTCGTGATCTCCTGGATCGCCTGGCTGCCCACGTTGCTCGTCATCACCACGATCGTGTTGGTGAAGTCGACCGTATGGCCGAGGCTGTCGGTGAGCCGCCCGTCGTCGAGCACCTGAAGCAGCACGTTGAACACGTCCCGGTGGGCCTTCTCCATCTCGTCGAGCAAGACGACGGAGTACGGACGACGGCGGACCGCCTCCGTGAGCAGGCCCCCCTCCTCGTAGCCGACGTAGCCCGGGGGGGCGCCGATCAGCCGGGCCACCGTGTGCTTCTCCATGAACTCGCTCATGTCGATCCGCACCATCGCGTTCTCGTCGTCGAAGAGCACCTCGGCGAGGGCCTTGCAAAGCTCCGTCTTCCCCACGCCCGTCGGCCCCAGGAAGATGAACGAGCCGATCGGCCGGTTCGGATCTTGCAGGCCGGCACGGCTGCGCCGGACCGCGTCGCTGACGGCCTCCACCGCCTCCTCCTGGCCGACCACCCGCTGGTGGAGCCGCTCCTCGAGCACGAGCAGCTTGGCCCGCTCCGTCTCCACGAGCCGCGTGACGGGAATTCCGGTCCAGGCGCTGACCACCTCCGCGATCTCCTCGGGGCCGACCTCCCGCCGCAGGAGCCGTTTCGTCGCCGCCTTGCCGGGCTCCTTTTCGGTGCCCTCCTGCTCCAGCCGCTGCTGCAAGGCCTTCCGCCGGACGTCGAGCTCGTAGAGTTTCTGATACAGCTCCTCGCCGACGGGCTGGCCCGAGGCCTGCCGCTCCTTGATCTGCACGCCGGCCTGATCGAACGCCAGCTGCACGTCCTCCAGCTGCTTCCGCAGCTCCTGGGCGCTGCCCACGCCGCTCTTCTCGGCCTCCCACTGCTTCCGCAGGTCGGCGAGCTTCTTCCGCAGTCCGACCGCCTCCTCCTCGATCTCGACGAGCCGTTCCTTGGCGTGCTCTTCCGTTTCCTCGGCCAGCTGCCGGGCGGCCAGCTCCAGCTGCACGAGCCGCCGCTGCACCTCGTCGATCTCGCTGGGCACGCTCTGCAGCTCCATCGCGATCCGGCTGGTCGCCTCGTCCATGAGGTCGATCGCCTTGTCGGGCAGGAAGCGGTCGGCGATGTAGCGCTGCGAGAGCTCGGCGGCCGCGACGAGGGCGGAGTCCTTGATCTTCACTCCCTTGTGATGGGCCTCGTAGCGGGGCTTCAGCCCGCGGAGGATCGCGATCGTGTCCTCGACGCTCGGCTCGCCCACCATCACCGGCTGGAAGCGGCGCTCGAGCGCCGCGTCCTTCTCGATGTGCTTGCGGTATTCGTCGAGCGTGGTCGCGCCGATGCACCGCAGCTCGCCGCGGGCCAGGGCGGGCTTGAGCAGGTTGGCGGCGTCGGAGCCGCCTTCCGCGGCGCCGGCGCCGATCACCGTATGCAGTTCGTCGATAAAGAGCACGACGTTTCCGGCCGCCGCCTCGACCTCGCGGAGGATCGCCTTGAGGCGCTCCTCGAACTCGCCGCGGTACTTGGTGCCGGCGATCAGCGCCCCCAGGTCGAGGGCCACGACGCGGCGGCCACGGAGGTTTTCCGGCACGTCGGCCTGCACGATCCGCAGGGCGAGCCCCTCGGCGATCGCCGTCTTTCCGACCCCCGGCTCGCCGATCAGCACCGGGTTGTTCTTGGTCCGCCGCGAGAGGACCTGGATGACGCGGCGGATCTCGGCGTCGCGACCGATGACGGGGTCGAGCTTGCCCTGCCCTGCCCGCTTCGTCAGATCGATGCCGTACTTCTCGAGCGCCTGGAACTTCTCCTCGGGGCTCTGGTCGGTGACCCGCGACTGGCCGCGGACGGACTGCAGGCCCGCGAGCAGCTCCTGCTCACCGACGGCCGCGAGCTGGAGCACGTTCTTGGCCTTGGAGGGCACCTTGGCCAGGGCGAGCAGCAGGTGATCGGTGGAGACGAACTCGTCCTTCATCTGGTGCGATTCGGCCGTCGCCGCCTCGAACACCTTGATCAGCTCCTGGTCGGGCTGCGGCTGGGCGCCCCCCGAGACCTTCGGCAGATGCGACAGCTCGGCCTCGACGATCCGCTCCAGATGGCCGCGATCGGTCCCGATCTTCTCGAGCAGCGGCCGCACGATTCCCTCCCGCTCGCCAAGAAGCGCGTGCAGCAGGTGCACCGGAGTCACCTGCGGATTGCCGCGGTTTCCGGCCAGTTCGACGGCGGCCTGCACCGCCTCCTGCGCCTTGATCGTGAACTTGTCGAATCGAAACGGCATGACACTACTCCTCCCTCTCCCTCTGCAAGACGCTCGTGCCCCCATCCTCCCGTGCCATCCGCACGGGGCTCGTACTCCCATCCTCCCTCTCCCTCTGGGAGAGGGCCGGGGTGAGGGTGCCGGGTCGGGTTTCACCAGCCAGCTTTCCCGCAACATTTGCCAGCTGCAGGCAGACGCCGTCGATCTGCCCCATCACTTCATCGTTCCAGAAACGCGTCACGGTCGCGCCGCGGGACGCGAGGTATGCCGACCTTCTCCCGTCGTAGGCCCGTGCCTGCTCGGTGTTGTGCTGCCCGCCGTCCGCCTCGATGCCCCACTGCAAGTCGGCGCAGTAGAAATCGAGGACATACGGGCCGACTGGATGCTGACGGCGAAACTTCAGCCCCAGAAGGCGACGGTCTCGGAGCAGGCTCCAGAGGACGGCCTCGGGCGTTGATTGGCCATGGCGAAGCGCACGGGCGTTGGCGAGCAGACGGCCGGAGAGAAGTCGATGGCTCGGCATGGTTCCCGGCACCCTCACCCGGCCTGCGGCCGCCCTCTCCCAGAGGGAGAGGGGTTGATGGCAGTTCGCTAACCCTTCACTTCGAACTCGGCGTCGATCGTGTCGTCGGGGCCCTTGCCGCCCTGGGCGGCGGCCTCGGGGCCGGCGCCGGCCCGCTGGGCCGTGGCCGACGACTCGTAGAGCACCTTCGACAGGGCGTGGGCCGCCTGCTCGAGCGCGTCGTGGGCCGAGGTGATCGCGTCCACGTCTTCGCCCTTGCTCATCTCGCGAGCCTTGGCGACCGCCGCCTCGAGCGGGGCCTTGTCGGACGCGGAGAGCTTGGCGTCGTTCTCCTTGATCAGCTTCTCGGTCTGGAAGCAGAGCGCCTCGGCCTTGTTTCGCGCCTCGGCGAGCCGGAACTTCCGCTTGTCTTCATCGGCATGGGCCTCCGCGTCCTTCCGCATCCGCTCGATCTCGCTCTCGTTCAGGCCGCTCGACTGCTCGATGCGGACCGTCTGCTCCTTGTTGGAGCCGAGATCCTTGGCGCTCACCGACAAGATGCCGTTGGCGTCGATGTCGAACTTGACCTCGATCTGCGGCGTGCCGCGCGGAGCCGGCGGGATGCCCTCCAGGTTGAACTGGCCGAGCAGCCGGTTGTCGCGGGCCATGGGCCGCTCGCCCTGGAACACGCTCACCGTCACGGCAGTCTGGCTGTCGGCGGCCGTGCTGAACACCTGCTTCCGCTCGGTCGGAATCGTGGTGTTCCGCTCGACGAGCTTCGTGAAAATGCCCCCTTCGGTCTCGATGCCCAGCGACAGCGGGGTGACGTCGAGGAGGAGCACCTCCTGCACGTCGCCGCCGAGCACGCCCCCCTGGATCGCCGCACCGAGCGCCACGACCTCGTCGGGATTGACGCCCTTGTGGGGCTCCTTGTTGAACAGCTTCTTGACGAGCTCCTGGACCTTCGGGATCCGCGTCGAGCCGCCGACGAGCACCACCTCGTCGATGTCCTTGGGATCGAGCTTGGCGTCCTTCAGGGCCTGGATCACGGGGCCGCGGCACCGCTCGATGAGCCCGTCGCACATCTGCTCGAACTGCGCCCGCGTGATGGTGACCTGGAGATGCTTTGGCCCCGTGGCATCCGCCGTGATGAAGGGCAGGTTGATGTCGCTGCTCTGGGCGCTCGACAGTTCCTTCTTGGCCTTCTCGCAGGCCTCCTGCAGCCGCTGCATCGCCATCGGGTCTTTCCGCAGGTCGATCCCCTGCTCCCGCTGGAACTGGTCGGCCACATGGTTGATGAGGGTCTGGTCGAAGTCGTCGCCGCCGAGGTGCGTGTCGCCGTTGGTGCTCACCACCTGGAACACGCCGTCCTTCGAGACGTCGAGCACCGACACGTCGAACGTGCCGCCGCCGAGGTCGAAGACCACGATCTTCTCGTCCTTCTTCTTCTCCAGGCCGTAGGCGAGGGCCGCCGCGGTCGGCTCGTTGACGATCCGCATCACCTCCAGGCCCGCGATCTGTCCGGCGTCCTTGGTGGCCTGACGCTGGGCGTCGTTGAAGTAGGCCGGGACGGTGATCACGGCCTTGTTGACCTTGTGGCCGAGGTAGGCCTCGGCGGCCTCCTTGAGCGACCGCAGCACTTTCGCCGAGACCTCCGGCGGCGTGAACTCCTTGTCGCCCGCCTTCACCTTGACGTAGTCCTGCGGCCCGCCGATGACCTCGTAGGGAACGATCTTCTCCTCGGAGGCCACCTCGTTGTGCCGGCGGCCCATGAACCGCTTGATCGAGTAGATGGTGCGCTTCGGATTCGTGACGGCCTGCCGGCGGGCGATGTCGCCCACCAGCGTCTCGCCCTTGTCGTTGAAGGCCACCACGCTCGGCGTGAGGCGATTGCCCTCCTTGTTCGCGATCACCTTGGGCTCCTTGCCCTCCATCACCGCGACGACCGAGTTGGTCGTGCCGAGGTCGATGCCGATGATCTTTTCGCCCTGCTTCGTCGCCATGGTTGTTGGTTTCCTCTCTGTCGTCGCGCTGACGGCACGGGACCGGTGCCGAACGTCATTTTTGGCCCGTTGCGAGTCGCTCGGCGGAAGATGCAAAGTCCGTGCCAGCCGCTTCCCGACCCCGGCTGGGGGGCGGTTTGGCCGTATTTACGCCGCGGTTTGGCAAGGTAGAGTGGGAGCACGATTTCCGGCCGGATGGAGGGGCTGCCATTTTGGCCGTCCTACCTTCGGCCCGGCCCTCCTGCCCCATGGCAAAAAGCTCCCGCGTGCCCCCGACCACCGACGCCGGCAAGCCCACGGGGCTCGCCGCCCTGCGGGCGCAGATCGACCGCATCGACCGCGAACTCGTGGGCCTGATGAACGCGCGGGCCGAGGTTGCCCGCCAGATCGGCCACATCAAGAAGTCTTCGGGCCAGGAGACCTACGATCCCTCCCGCGAGGAGATGGTGCTCGAGCGGGTCACGGCGACGAACGAGGGGCCGCTTTCGGCCGACAGCCTCAAGGCCGTGTATCGGGAGCTGATCTCGGGCTCGCGGGCCATCGAGCAGCCGCTGCGGGTGGCGCATCTCGGCCCGGCCTGGACCTACAGCCACCTCGCCGCCCTGCACCGCTTCGGCAGCTCGGTCGAGTTCGTTCCGGTGGCGAGCATTTCGGCAGCCTTCGAGGAGGTGCATGCGGGTCACTCCCACTACGGCGTCGTGCCCCTCGAGAACTCCACCGACGGGCGGATCGCCGACACGCTCGACAACTTCTCCCGGCTGCCCGTGAAGATCTGCGCGGAGGTGCCGCTCCGCATCCATCACACGCTGCTGGCCGCCTGCGACCGGTCCGCGATCGAGGAGGTCTACAGCCGGCCGCAGGCCCTCTCGCAATGCCGCAACTGGCTGGCCCGGCACCTCCCCTCCGCCCGGCTCGTGGAGGTCACGAGCACGAGCGTGGCCGCCGACACGGCCGCCAGGAAGCCGCACGCCGCCGCGATCGCCAGCCGCCAGGCGGGCGTGCACTACGGCCTCGACGTGCTGGCGGAGAAGATCGAGGACGTGGCCGGCAACACCACCCGCTTCGCCGTCATCGGCCACGCCGACGCCAAACGCACCGGCAAGGACAAGACGGCGATCATGTTCGAGATCGAGCACCGCCCCGGCGGCCTGGCCGACGCGCTCTCGATCCCCAAGAAGCAGAAGCTCAACCTCACCTGGATCGAGTCGTTCCCGTTGCCCGGCACGGAGCGGGGCTACATCTTCTTCGTCGAGCTGGAGGGGCACCGCGACGACCTCCGGGCGCGGCGGGCGATCGCCGCCCTCGAGAAGCGGTGCAAGCGGGTCGTGATCTTGGGCTCGTACGCCTCCGCCGCGGCCGTCGGCTGACAAAGCCGCCGTTCCTTGCGGACAAGCCGGGGATCGTCCTATTCTGCCGCATCCATTCCCCGCCAGGAGCCACCGCATGTCCCGCAGGAAGATCGTCGCCGGCAATTGGAAGATGAACCTCGACCGCACGCAGGCCCGTGCGCTCACGACCGCCGTCGCGGCCCGGCGGGGTGAAGCGGCGGCCGTGGAGCTCGTGCTCTGCCCGCCGGCGCTGTACCTCGAGACGGTGGGCACGGCCCTGGCCGCCGCCAAGTCGGACGTCGGCCTCGGGGCCCAGAACGTCCACGAGAAGCCCAGCGGCGCCTTCACCGGCGAGGTGTCGCCGCCGATGCTCGTCGATCTCTCCTGCGGCTATGTGATCCTCGGCCATTCCGAGCGCCGCACGCTGTGCGGCGAGACCGACGCCCATGTCAACGCCAAGACCAAGGCCGCGCTCGCGGCCGGCCTGACGCCGATCGTGTGCGTCGGCGAGACGCTCGAGGAGCGGGAGGCCGGCCGGACGGCGGCCGTCGTCACCGCCCAGGTGCAAGGCTCGCTCGCCGGCCTCTCCGCCGCCGACCTGGAGAAGATCGTCGTCGCCTACGAGCCGGTGTGGGCGATCGGCACCGGCAAGGTGGCCACGCCCGCGCAGGCCCAGGAGGTCCACGCCCTGATCCGTTCGCAGCTCGCCACGCTTTCGTCGGCGGCTGTGGCCGCGAAGGTGCGGATCCAGTACGGCGGCAGCGTGAAGCCCGACAACGCCGCCGACCTCGCCGCCCAGCCCGACATCGACGGGGCCCTCGTGGGCGGCGCCAGCCTCAAGGCCGACGACTTCCTCGGCATCGCCAAGGCCTTCGCCGGCTGACGGCGCCGGCTCGCAAGGCCGGGGTAGGCCGCCCGGCGGTCGTCGGGTAATCTTTGTCCTCCCGTTCCCTTTCCGGCCCCGGAGCCCAGCGTCCCCCATGACTGCCCTCGTCCGTTTCTTTCTCGGCTTCTCGCTCGTCCTCACGTCGCTGTTCCTGATCCTGCTGGTCCTCATCCAGCGCGGCCGGGGTGGCGGTCTGGCCGGGGCGTTCGGCGGGGCGGGCGGCCAGAGTGCGTTCGGCACGAAGGCGGGAGACGTGTTCACGAAGATCACGGTGGGCGTGGCCGCCTTTTGGATCCTGCTCTGCATCCTCTCGCTCAACGTCCTCGGCCGGCAGGCGTCGCTCTTCAGCCCAGCGCTCGGCGGCGCGGCGCCGCAAGGCACCGCTCCGGTCACGCCCCCGGGTGGCCCAGCCGCGCCCGAGGACATGACGCCGGCTACGCCAGAAACCAAGCCCGCCACGCCCGACACGAAGCCGGCGACCCCGGAAGCGAGCACCGACACGAAGCCCGCCGCCCCTCCGGCCGCAGCCGAAGCCCCCGCAGCCGAGCCGCAGCCTGCCGTTCCGGCCGAAGCCGCCAAGTGATATCGACCCGCGCATGACGCCCGCACCTTCCGCCTCCGCTCCCGCCGGTCCGCGCAGCATGACCGGTTGCGGGGAGGCCGTGGTGGCCGACGGCGCCAACGGCTGCCGCGTCGAATTGCGGAGCGTCAACAACCGGTTCTTCAAGCTCTCGCTCCGGGCCCGTGAGGGATTCGGCGTGCTCGAGGGCCGGATCGAGGAACTGATCCGCCACCGCATCCGCCGCGGTGCCGTGCAGATGAACCTCGACGTCAGCGGCCCGGCCGCCCCCGCGTCTCGTCGCCTCGACCGCCGTCAGCTCGAGGCCTACCTCGACGACCTGGCAGACTTCTGCGCGACGCACGACCTGCCCATGCCCCGGTCCGTGGACGCGCTGCTCACGCTGCAAGGGATCCTCGTCGACGCGCCCCCCGAGGCCGCCGCCGTCGAGCAGGCCTGGCCGCTCGTGGCCCGGGCGGTGACCGAGGCCGTAGACCGCCTCGACGCCATGCGCCGCGTCGAGGGCGCCTCGCTGGCGGCGGCGATGCGCGACCTGCTCCGCGAGGTCACGGCTCTCGTGGCGACGATCCGCGGGCGGGTACCGGCCGTGCTCGCCGACCATCGGGCCCGGCTCGTCGAGCGGGTGACGAAGCTGCTCGCGCAGCACGGCACGGCGCTCACCGAGGCCGACATCGCCCACGAGGTGGCCCTGATCGCCGATCGTTCCGACATCGCCGAGGAGCTCGTGCGGCTCGAGAGCCACGTGGCCCAGTTCGACCGGCTCCTGGATGGCGAGGCCCCGGGGCGGTCGCTCGATTTCTTGTCGCAGGAACTCGCCCGCGAGGCCAACACGATCGCCTCGAAGTCCCTCGACGTCGAGACCGCCCACACGGTCGTCGAACTCAAGACCCGCATCGAGCGGCTTCGCGAGCAGGTCCAGAACGTCGAGTGACGGGCTTTCCCCGACCGGCTTTTCAACCGCCGCGGGATCGCGGTACAACATCGGGATGGAAGTCCGCCCGGGCAAACTCGTCGTCATCTCCGGCCCCTCCGGGGTCGGCAAGAGCACGATCCTGCGACGGCTGCTCGCCGACCTCCCGCAGCTCGTGCCCAGCGTCTCGGCCACCACGCGGCCCCCGCGGGCCGGGGAGCAAGACGGCGTGGATTACCACTTCATCCCTCTGGCCGACTTCGAGCGGCGCCGGGCCAGCGGCGAGTTTCTCGAGTGCTGCCGGGTCTACGGCCGCGAGCACTGGTACGGGACCCTGGCCTCCGAGGTGGCCCCCCGTTTGGCGGCCGGAAAGTGGGTCGTGCTGGAGATCGACGTAGAGGGTACACTCTCGATTCTCGAGCGGTATCCGGACGCGATCACGATCTTCGTCGAGCCCGCGCACCCCGACCAGTTGCTGCAGCGGCTCCAGGGCCGCGGCACCGAATCGGCGGAGGCGATGGCCCGCCGGCTGGAGGTGGCCCGCCGCGAACTGCTCGAGGCGCACCGCTACCGCCATCGCGTCGTCAACGACGACGTCGGCACGGCGCTCGCGGAAATCGAAAGGATCCTGTTCGCCGTCGGGCTGCCACGTGCGGCCGAGGCGACCGGCCGGTCCGCCCTGCACAGCAACGCCTCCTCCTGACCACTCCCCCGGAGACGACCGATGATCGACGATCTGCGTGAAGAAGAAATCGTGAACAAGGTGGGAGGGCGGTTCAAGCTCTCCACCCTCATCCAGAAGCGGCTCGTGGCCCTCAACGCCGGCGGCCGGCCGCTGGTGAACGTCGATACCAACGACAAGATGGCGATCGTCATCGAGGAGATCAAACAGGACAAGATCTTCCTCGACACCTCGCTCAACCTGCGGATCACCGGCGAGTCGACCGAAGCGGGTGGTCCGCTCGACTTCGATCCCGGCATCATGTGATCGCGCCCGCAGGGCCATCCATGGCCCCTGCGGGCTTACGCTGCCGGAGGCGAAGCCGAGGTTCGACTCGGCAGCGGGCGGCCGCCCTCCCGGCGGCCGTGGGCCTGCGGCCCGCAACGGTCGCTAGGATGGATATCCGTGCTTGGAAGCCCGAAGCGCAAGCTGAGGGAATACGCCTCCTCTCACCTGCGGCGGACCGCACACCCTCGGCTCGCGCCTCGGGCTTCCCGGCACGGTCGAATCGTTCGCTCCATCAAGTCTTCAACAACCTCGCGAAGACGCCAACACCATGACGATGCTCGAAGGGCGTGAGATCGTGCTCGGCGTCAGTGGCGGCATCGCCGCCTACTGTGCATCGCGCCCGCAGGGCCATCCATGGCCCCTGCGGGCTTACGCTGCCGGAGGCGA
>JBIJCJ010000135.1:0-10049 GCA_044344765.1 Pirellulales bacterium
GCCTCCTCGACGATCAGTTCCGGCCGCCGGTCGCGCCGGTGCTCGGCCGACTCGGTCTTCAAGCCCTGATAGCCCGTGTACCAGCGATAGGTTTTCTGCTGCCACTTCTTGCCGGTGAACTGCACCTTCTCGGCGTTCACCACCACGACGTAGTCGCCGGTGTCGACGTGCGGCGTGTACGTGGGGCGATGCTTCCCCATCAGGATCATCGCGATTTCGCTGGCCAGCCGGCCGACGACCTTGTCGCTGGCATCGACCACCCACCACCGCTGTTCCACCTCGCCCGGCTTCGCCATGAACGTCTTCATACGACCCACTACTGTTCCGTGAAATTCTGCGAAATCTGCCACGATCGCCGGCCAGACGCCGGGATTTGGGAGTCCCGGAGACTACCAATGCCTCGTGCCACCGGCAAGCGGCCCGGCCGCAGCCCGCGGATTCGCCATATTCCGGGCGAAAGCGACCGTTTCCCGCGGGTTGCGCGGGCGAAACCTTTCATCGGCATTCCGGCTCCGGTTGCGGGAGCGGCCATTTATAAGCAAACTTTGCCGGCCCTTCCGGCTCGGACGCCGTGAACCGGGCCGCTGTTCGTCCCCCCGCACGGGCTCCCCACGATGAAGGTCGCCGTTCTCAAGGAAACGTTCCCCGGCGAGCGACGCGTGGCCCTCGTGCCCGCCGCGATCGCCCCGCTCGTGAAGTCGGGCCTGGAGATCGTCGTCGAGACGGGCGCCGGAGCCGCGGCCGGATTTTCCGACGAGGCCTACCGTGCGGCCGGCGCCACGATCGTCTCCCGCGACGAGGCCTTCGCCGCCGACTGCCTGCTCGCCGTGCGCACCGGCGGCGCCTGCGGCGCCGGCTGGTGCGCCGACCGCGAACGCCTCCGCCCGGGCGTGGTGCTGATCGGGATGTGCGATCCGCTCTCCGCGCCGGAGGCCTGCCGCGAGGCGGCCGACAAGGGGGCCACGCTCTTCGCGCTCGAACTCGTGCCGCGGATCACCAGGGCCCAGAGCATGGACGTGCTCTCCAGCCAGGCCAACATCGCCGGCTACCGGGCCGTGCTCCTTGCGGCCAACACGCTGCCCCGCATCCTCCCGATGATGACCACCGCCGCCGGCACGCTCACCCCCGCCAAGGTGCTCGTGCTCGGCGCCGGCGTGGCCGGCCTTCAGGCGATCGCCACGGCCAAGCGGCTCGGCGCCCAGGTGAGCGGCTACGACGTCCGCCCGGCGGTGAAGGAGCAGGTGCAGAGCCTGGGCGCGAAGTTCGTGGAGCTGCCGCTCGAGACCGGCGCCAGCGAGGCGGCCGGCGGCTACGCGAAGGCGATGGGCGAAGAGTTCTACGCGAAGCAGCGGGAACTGCTCGGCAAGGTGGTCGCCGACAGCGACGTCGTGATCTGCACCGCACTCATCCCCGGCCAGAAGGCGCCGGTCCTCGTGACCGCCGAGATGGTCGCCCGAATGCGGCCCGGCAGCGTGATCGTCGACATGGCCGCCGAGCGCGGCGGCAACTGCGAGGGCTCGCGGCCCGACGAGACGGTCGTCGTCGACGGTGTCACGATCCTCGGCCCCACGAACCTGCCCGCCGAGGCGCCGGCGCACACCAGCCAGCTGTACGCCAAGAACGTGGCCACGTTCCTCGCCCATCTCGTCAAGGCCGGCCTGCCCGCCGTGGCGATCGACGACGAGATCTGCCGCGACACGCTCGTGGCGCAGGGCGGCCAGCTCGTCCATCCCAAGATCCGCGAACGGGCCGGCCTGCCCCCGCTCGCGGCCCCCGCACCGGCCGCCGGCTGAAGCCCGCACCCCAGCATCCCCAGCCCTGGAACCCACGCCATGCCACTCGCCCAGATCGCGATCCTGCTCGCCGACGCCGCGACCACCGAGGATGCCGCGTCGAAGTTCATCCGCCTGCTGACGGTCTTTCTTTTGGCGATGTGGGTCGGCTTCGAGGTAATCACGAAGGTGCCGCAGCGGCTGCACACGCCGCTGACGAGCGGCTCCAACGCCATCTCCGGGATCACCGCCGTGGGCGCGATCGTCGTGGCGGCCGCCGTGGCGACTTCCGGATTCCGGTTCGGCAACCTGCTGGGCCTCGCGGCCGTACTGCTGGCGATGGTCAACGTGGCCGGTGGGTTCGTGGTCACCCACCGGATGCTCGAGATGTTCAACCCGAAGAAGAAGTGAGCCCGCGGACATGTCGAGCCAAGCCTTGATCAATCTCGCCTACCTCGCGGCCTCGATGCTGTTCATCGTGGCCTTCAAGCTGATGAGCGGCCCACGGACGGCCGTGAAGGGCAACTATCTCGGCGCCGCCGGGATGGCGATCGCGATCCTGGCCGCCTGCTTCGAGCGGCCCGTGCTGGAGACGATCGCGGCCCGGGGCGGCTGGCCCTTGGCGCTGGTGGCGGTGGCCGCCGTGATCGGATCCGTGATCGGCGCCGTGATGGCGATCAAGTATCCGATGACGGGCATGCCGCAGATGGTGGCCCTGCTCAACGGCTTCGGCGGCGCGGCCTCGGCCCTCGTGGCCGGCGCGGAGCTCTGGAACAAGGCGGGCGACGCGCGGGTGACCGATCCGGCCGGCGGCCTGACCGCCGCCGCCACGCGGGCCGCGGCCGAGCTCGCCCCCTGGACGCAGTTCGGCATCGCCACGGCCCTCACCGGCCTGATCGGCGCCGTCACCTTCTGGGGCAGCCTCGTGGCCTTCGCCAAGCTCGAAGAACTGCCGCGGTTCAAGCAGGCCTGGACCGACCCCAATCGGCACTGGATCAACCTCGGCCTGGCCCTCGCCACGCTCGCCCTGATCGTGGGTGTGTGCATGAATCCGTCGTCGATGCTGCTCTACTGGCTGCTCGTGGTCGTGGGCAGTGCACTGGGCTGCACGCTCACGCTGCCCATCGGCGGCGCCGACATGCCGGTCGTGATCTGCCTGCTCAACAGCTACTCCGGTCTGGCCGCCGCCGCCGCCGGCTTCGTGATCGACAACTCCGTGCTCGTGATCGCCGGCTCGCTCGTCGGCGCCTCGGGGCTGATCCTCACGGCGATCATGTGCCAGGCGATGAACCGCTCGCTGGTGGGCGTGCTCTTCGGCGGCCTGGGCACGACGGCCGCGGCCAACGCCGACGACGTCTACGCCGGGAAGATCAAGAGCGCCAGCGCCGAGGAGGTGGCGATGGTGCTCGAGAACGCCAATCGCGTCGTCATCGTGCCCGGCTACGGGCTGGCCGTGGCCCAGGCCCAGCACGCCGTCCGCGAGCTGGCGACCGCCCTGGAGAAGCGGGGCTGCGAGGTCGAGTATGCGATCCATCCCGTGGCCGGGCGGATGCCGGGCCACATGAACGTGCTCCTCGCCGAGGCCGACATCCCCTACGAGAAGCTGCGGGAGATGGACGACATCAACCCCACGTTCCCGGAGGCCGACGTGGCGATCGTGATCGGCGCCAACGACGTCGTGAACCCGGCGGCCCGCACCGACCCGAAGAGCCCGATCGCGGGCATGCCGATCCTCGACGTCGACAAGGCGAAGACGGTGGTGGTGGTGAAGCGGTCGCTGTCGCCCGGCTTCGCCGGCATCCCCAATCCCCTCTTCGCCGCCGACAACACGCTCATGTATTTCGCCGACGGCAAGAAGGCCGTGCTCGACCTCACAGCGGCCCTTCAGCACGGCTGAAGGGCCGCCGGCGCAAACCCTGCAGGCACGCGGAGCATTCCATGGCAGACCAGTGGTACGTGGGCCGCAACGGCCAGAAGGCCGGCCCCTATTCGACCGAGCAGCTCAAGCGGATGGCCGCGGCCGGCCAGCTCGTGCCCACCGACCTGCTCTGGAAGCAAGGGCTGGAGACGTGGGTGCCGCTCGAGAAGGTGAAGGGCCTCATTCCTGCGGCCGCAGGCGGAACCCTCCCGCCGCTCGACCTGGAGTCACAGGGGGCCGCGCCGGCCGGTGCGTTCGACTTCCGCGCCGCGCCGGCAGCCAGACCAGACGGCCCCGCCGAGTGGAACCCCTACCAGGCCTCGTCCACCAGCGACCTCACCAGCGGCGGCGGGCAGGGCATCGTCTACGCCGAGTTCATGCCGCGGGTCGCCGCCTCCCTGCTCGACGGGATTTTCATCGGCCTGATCGGCACCGTCTGCCAGCTCGGCGTGATCGCTTTCTTCGGCGTGGTGTCGGGGGGCGACGGGGCGATGCTCGCGATCGGGAACCTGCTCGGCGTGCTCCTCAACGTCGCGATCCAACTCCTGTACTTCGTCGGCTACGAAACGTCCGCCAAGCAGGGCACCTGGGGGAAGCAGATCCTGGGGATCAAGGTCACGAACATGGAGGGGGGACGGCTCACCACCGGCCAGGCCATCGGGCGGTTCTTCGCCAAGTTCATCACCGGTCTGACCTGCAGCATCGGCTACCTGCTGCCGCTGTTCACCGACCGCAAGCAAACGCTCCACGACCTGATCTGCGGATGCCTGGCGCTCAAGAAGTGACCGGTTCGGTCACGCCGGCCGCCGATCGGAGACTGGCCGGGGGCTTCGCCCTGCTGGGCGTCGCGGCCTTCGCGGCCGCGGCCTGGATCGATCCCTACGATGCGGCCGGCCGGCCGTTGTCACACGGCACCCACCGCCAGCTCGGCCTGCCTCCCTGCGTGCTCAACATCGCCACGGGGCTCCCCTGCCCCGCGTGCGGGATGACGACCAGCATCTCGCTCCTGGCCCACGGCGATCCGGCCGCGGCGTGGGGCGTGAACTGGGCCGGAGCCATCATCGGCCTGCTCGGTGCCGCGACCACGCTCTGGCTCGCAGCTCGCGCGGCCGGCCTGCCCGCGGCCGGGTGGACGGCCGAGAAGACGGTCTGCGGCCTCGTGATCGCCGGCGCGATCCTGGCGACGGTGCGGTATGTGGCACTCGTCGGCAGCTGGCTGTTCACCTCGTGACCGGTCGCGGAGCCGGTTGACCATCCGACGGACGGGGGATAGCCTGCCCCGACTTCCAGTCCCCCAAGATCCCGTCACGTGGAGCCACGACATGGCCGACCAGCCCCTGCCCGAACTGCCGCCCCTGCCCGCCAATCCTTTCGCGGCGCCGGCGGCGATGCCGACCAGCCCATCGCGAACCAGCCGGCTCGCCGTCGCCAGCCTCGTGCTTGGCATCCTGTCGTGTCCGTTCTCCATCCTCTGCGGCCTCCCCGGCCTCGTCTGCGGCATCATGGGCCTGAACCGCATCTCGCGGAGCGAACGGGCCGCCACCTCGCCGCGGCTCACCGGCCAGGGCATGGCGATCGCCGGCGTCATCCTCTCCGGGCTCTCGATGCTGGTCCTGCCGGTGATGATCGGCCTGATGCTTCCCGCCGTGCAGGCGGCCCGGGAGGCGGTGCGGCGGGCCGAGTGCAGTAACAACATGCGTCAGATGGCGATGAGCATGCTCTTGCACGAAAGCACGCAGCAGATCCTCCCCGCCGCGATCACCGACGCCGATGGCAGGCCGCTGCTCAGCTGGCGGGTGGCGATCCTGCCCTATCTCGAGGAACAGGCCCTGTACGCGGAGTTCCACCTCGACGAACCCTGGGATAGCGAGCACAACAAAGCCCTCATTCCGCGGATGCCGCAGGTGTACGCCTGCCCGAGCGCCCCGCTCGACGAAGGCAAGACCCGCTACCTGCTCCTCGACGGCCCGGGCGCGGCCTTCGAGAAGGCGAAACAGCAGAACCGCGACCGCATCACGGGCGTGGAGCTGGGCCGACTGCGACAGGGCACCGCAAACACGATCCTGATCGTCGAGGCCCCCGCCGATCGCGCCGTCGAGTGGACGAAGCCCGAGGAACTGACCGTCTCGCCCGACCAGGCGACAAAACTCGAGGATCGGGGAGGCGGACACGCGGGCGGAATCCGCCACGCCGTCTACGCCGACGGGCACGTCGAGATGCTCATCCCCGACGACGGCCGCTGAACGTCCGTCATCCCCGCACGGAAGCGAGGGGATGTCGCGCCGCCACCACGCCCCGGAAGCCCCTCGCGGAAGCGAGGGGATGACGCGTCGCCATCACCAACCGGGCCTTCCATCCGCCGCGTCCAACGCGATCGACCGCGTCACCCCCCGGCTCCCGCCGGGGGCTTCTGGAGAATCGCTCAACGCAGGGATCGTGTGACCGCAATCCGGAAGCCGTTCCCAAAGCAAAGCCACCACGCCCCGGAAGCCCCTCGCGGAAGCGAGGGGATGACGCGTCGCCATCACCAACCGGGCCTTCCATCCGCCGCGTCCAACGCGATCGACCGCGTCACCCCCCGGCTCCCGCCGGGGGCTTCTGGAGAATCGCTCAACGCAGGGATCGTGTGACCGCAATCCGGAAGCCGTTCCCAAAGCAAAGCCACCACGCCCCGGAAGCCCCTCGCGGAAGCGAGGGGATGACGCGGTCCACTCCGCAGCACCATGAATAAACCTCACAGCAGGTGCCGGGCCTTGATCGCGAGATACTCGTTGATCACCGCGGCCGTCAGCTGGTCGGGCCGGACGTCGAGCGTGAGCACGCCGTCGTGCCGCAGGTCGGCGAGCACCTGCCGCCGCCAGCAGAGCACGTCGGCGGCCGCCGCAGCCCGGTACAACGCCGGGCCCGCCGGAGCGGCGGCCTCGACGGGGGCCACGAGGGCCGGATCGCGGAGCAGCGCCACCAGCGGCAGGTGCCGGCCCACGGTCGGCGCCAGGTGCCGGCGCAGGCTGATGGCGTTGCGGTCGTCGATCAGGTTCGTAATCACCACCAGCAGCGTCCGCTTGCGGCACTGCCGCTGCAGATACAAAAGCGCCTCGTCGAACCGGCTCTCCACCAGCTCGGCCTCCACGTCGTGGCAGGCGGCGATCATCCGGTCGAGCTGGCGACGGCCGCCGCGGGGAGGCACCCAGCGGAGCACCCGCTCGCCACAGCACAGGAGGCCCGCCTCGTCGCGGTGCGCGAGGGCCACGTAGGAGAGCGTGAGCGCCGCGTCGAGTGCCGCGTCGAGCATCGAGGTGCCGTCCGTGCGGTTGACCATCATCCGCCCGCAGTCCACGGCGAACACCACCCGCTGGCTCTGGTTGGTCTGGTGGTCGCGGACGGTGAGCTTGAGCCGCCGCGAGGTGGCCCGCCAGTCGATCGATTTGAACTGGTCGTCGGGCGTGTAGTCGCGGAGCCGCTCGAACTCGTTGTCGGTGCCGACCCGCCGCGTGCGGCGGACACCGAGGAGCGACATCCGGTTGAGCCGGGCGTAGAGGGCGTAGCGGCTGATCTGCCGGAGGGCCGGGTAGACCGCCAGCGTGTCGCGGGCCGCGAGCGCGTGCTGCACCCGCCACAGACCGAGGCGGCTCGGCGCCCTGACGAACACCCGCTCGAGCACGAACCGGCCCCGCTCCCGCGGCACGATCGTGTGGCGAACCCGGCCGCGCGACCGCCCCAGGACCCGCAACGGAGGCGGCGGCTCCGCCTCTTCGAGCAGCCCGCCCACGTCGTCGCGGACCTCCAGTTCGTGGGCCCGCCGCGAGCGGTTCTCGATCACGATCTCGACGGGATGCCGCTCGCCCCGTGTGGCGATGGCGGCCAGTTCCCGCCGGGCCCCGAGGGCCGACCGCCGCGGCAGCGTGGTCGCGTCGCCGACGGCCACGGCGAGGATCGCCAGGTCGCAGGCGAGCACCGTCGGCCAGCCGGCCGGCGCCAGGTACAGGCCCAGCGACAGCACCAGCGGCGCCAGCGACAGAAGGAACAGACGCGGGGTGGGCGCGATCACAGCCGGGGCACCTCGATCGTCTTCAACAGCGCGGCCAGCGCCCCGTCGGTCGTCTCCCCCGACACCTCCGCCTCCGGAGAGAGGATCACGCGGTGCCGCAGGGCCGGGAGGACGAGGTCGGTGACGTTGTCGGGCACCACGTACGAGCGGCCGGCGAAGGCGGCCAGCACGCGGGCCCCGCTGACCAGCGCGATCCCGGCCCGCGGGCTCGCCCCGAGCGTGAAGGCGGGCCACGCGCGGGTCTTGCGGACGATGGCGTTGATGTAGCCGATCACGCGATCGTCCACCCGCACCTGCCGGCACAGATCCTGGACGGCGATCACGCGGGCGGGGTCGAGCAGCGGCCGGATGGCCGTCTCCACCTGCTTCTCCACCCGCTCCGGCCGGCAGTGCAGCCGGAGGATCGCGTCCTCCTCGGCGGGCTGCGGGTAGTCGATCACGAGCTTGAAGAGAAAGCGGTCGAGCTGGGCCTCGGGGAGGTTGTAGGTGCCCTCCGACTCGACCGGGTTCTGCGTGGCGAGCACGAGGAACGGCGGCTCGATCGGATGCGTGGTCCCGTCCACGGTCACCCGCCCCTCCTGCATGATCTCGAGCAGCGCCGCATGGGTCTTGGCGGGCGAGCGGTTGATCTCGTCGGCGAGCAGGATGTGGGTGAACACCGGCCCGGGCCGGAAGCGAAACTCCTGCGTGCGGGCGTCGAACACGGGCTGGCCGGTGATGTCGGAGGGCATGAGGTCGGCCGTGAACTGGATGCGGCCGAAACGACAGCCGAGCGTCTCGCCGAGGATTCGCACGAGCAGCGTCTTGCCCAGGCCGGGCACGCTTTCGATGAGCACGTGGCCGCCGGCGAACAGCGCCGCCAGCGACAGCCGTACGAACTCCTCCTGTCCCACGTAGACCTTCGCGGCCTCCGCGAGCAGCCGGTCGATCGTCTCACGAACGGCCGCGAACCGCGCTCCGTCGTCCGCACCTGCCGATTCCGTCACTTCCATAGGATGCTCCTCTTCGTCGCCGTGTCCTCGGGATCCCCGTTCTACTCGCCCGGCCGCCGCCAGGCCTCCAGCCGCTCGTGGGCGAAGGCTTCGTCGCGCGACTTTTCCAACAGCCCGCCGAGCGCGTCCACGTGGTGGCCGAAGTTCTGCGGCCGCCCCGTCGCCTCCCGCCGGGGGCGGCCGAAGATCGGCGCTTTCCACCAGCAGAAGAGCACGACGGCCAGCAGCGCCTGGACGGCGATCCAGGGATGCGGCTGGATGGCGAGCAGCCGCCAGGTGGACGGCGCTGTTTCTTCCTCCTCGGACGGGCGGACCCGCGCGGAGCCGACGACCACGACCCGCGACTCGGGGGGCAGGAGCCCGACCAGGGCGGCAGCCAGCCGGCGGTTGCCGGGATCCACGAGGCCGCCGTTGAGCAGCGGGGCGGCCGAGGCAAGAACGAGCGTGCGGTCACCTTCGGCGCCGCCCGCCCGCGGTCGGGAGGCGTAGGCGTCATGCGTGTGCGGCGCGGGCGACTCCACGAGCAGCGGCTCGCCATCGTGGCTCCAGAGTGGCCTCGCCCCCGGTGGCGGCTCGAGCACCCGCGCGAGCGGCCAGCGTGCCGTCACCCGCACCGGGCCCGCCGAGGTCGTGGCCTCGACGTCGATCGGCGGCGCCACTGGCACCGGGCGGGCCGCGAGCCCGAAGGACGGCTCCGCGGCGGTGTCGTCCTCAGCCGCGGCATCCGCCACCGTGAACGTCTCCTTGACGTTCGCCCGCAGTTCGACGGCCGCCTCGCGTTGTCGCGCGCGGGCCTGGCCGGCCTTGTCCGGTTCGAGCCCCGGCATCGCGGCCACCGTCTGCCAGTAGTCGATCGCCGCGTCGCTGTCGCGGGCCACGAAGACGAGCGTCTGGTCGCCCGGAGCCGCGAGAAACCGGCCGAGCAATGCCCGCGCCTCCTCGTCGGGCGGGCCGAAGCCGGCGGCGAACACGATCGCCACGTCGGCCCGGCCCACGATCCGCTCGGAGAGGAACCGGCGGGTGCCCGTGCGAAGGCCGGTATCGCGGAGCAGCTGCACGAAGGCCGAGACGCCGTTGAGGCTCTCGCCGCGCACGGTGCCGTAGCGGGTCTCCGGGTCGCGATCGCATCCGACGGCGCAGGCGACGACGAGCAGCAGCGCCGCCAGCGCCAGCCGCGCCGATGAACGGAGCCAAGCCCACGCAGCGAGCATGCGACTGCGCCGATCGCTGCCAGTATGGAGGAGCCGAGCGGGTCGGCGTGAGGATGCGGAGCGTGGCGGACCTTCGCCAGCGACGCAGCTCATGCCGCCCGCGAGGCG
>JBIJCJ010000014.1:0-31596 GCA_044344765.1 Pirellulales bacterium
ACGACGGGCTCGACGACACCGCGGACCTCCGCGAGCAGGTCGCCGAAGTCGAGGCCGGCGAGCGCGGAGGTGCGGGCCGTCACCCGCCAGAGCTGGGCCCCGTCCGCCACGCGGACGAGCTTCATCTCGGCGAGTTGCGCCAGGCTCGCCTCGAGCTTCCTCGCCAGCACGGCCTTGCGGGCCGCGGCCCGGGCGCCCGTCGCGTCGGGCATCTCCGGCACGAACAGCGCCGCCGACGAGACCCCTGCGACCGCCGGCAGGCCCTGCAGCGCCACGCCGATCTCGCGGGCCACGTCGAGCCGCTCCGCCGCGCGGAGACCCGAGTCGGCGGCGAACCGCACGACCACCTCCAGCGGCACGAGCGGGCCGACCTCCCGCTCCAGCCAGGCGTAGTCGCGGACGAGGCGGCTCGTGGGCGTGAACAGCGTGTCGATGCCGACCGAGGTGCGGATGACGGGCACGCCGAGGCCGGCGGCCGCCAGCGCCGCGACCGCGAAGAGCGCGATCGCCGTCGCGTGCCGCGTGACGAACTCGGCCCCGGGCGGCGTCTTTCCCGCGCCGATCGCTCCATCGACCCGCTGCCGGATCGGCCAGCGGGCGAAGATTCCGGGCAGCACGAGGAACAGGACCACGAGCGTGCCGAGCACCCCCACGGCCGCGTGGAAGCCGAACGTGCGGATTGGCTCCAGGTCGCTGACGACGAGCGATCCCAGCCCCACGGCCGTCGTGCCGGCCGACAGGCCGCACGGCTTCCAGGCCACCCGCACCGCCCGCCAGGCGGCGCCGCGGGCCGGCCCGCGGCGATACTCCTCGACGAGATAGTTGACGAGGTGGATGCCGCCGGAGACCCCGAGCGTGAGCACGAGCAGCGGCATCACGATCAGCACCGGGTTCATCCGGTCGCCCCACAGCGCGAGCGACGCGAACGAGATGCCGACGCAGGTCAGCGACAAGACGAAGACCACGATCGCGTACCGCAACGAGCAGAGCGCGAGCCAGGTGAGCACGAAGATGACCGCCGCCGCCGGCCCGCCGTACACCCGCAGGCTCTCGCCGCTGGCCGCGTCCACGGCCACGTTGTCGATCACCGGCCCGGCGAGGTGCAGGTCGTCGGCCCCGACGCCCGCCATGCGGCCGAGCGTGTCACGGATCCAGGCGACGGAGCGTTGCCGATCGGCGAGGCCCGCCTGGGTGAAGCCGACGATCGCGCAGGTCCGCTCGCCGTCGGGGCCGACGACCACGCCCCGCAGCCGGCCCACGGCATCGTCGCGGTCGAGCGCCAGCGGCGGCGCCACCAGGCGGGCGAGGGCGTCGCGGCCCGTGGTCACGAGATCGAACCAGGGCCGGCCCGCGGCGTCGCACGGGGCGGCCGGTCCGGTCGCGACGGCGGCGAACCGGTCGGCCACCGGGGAGTCGAGCGTGCATCCCGGCCACGACGCCACGACCATGTCGCCGCTGCCGAACTCGGCCGTGAACCGCGCGTAGTCGCGCCGCGCGGGAAATGACGCCGGCACCCAGTCGAACGGGATCGTGGATTCGGCTCCGAGCATCGCGAGCGCCGCCCGGGCCACCCACGGCATCGCCGCGGCGAGGAGCAGGCTCGCCGCGACGGCCACCCGGAAGAGCCGCGCGGCCGACGGGTCGGACCAGGCTCCGCCGCGCCAGGCGGGCCGTCGGGGCTGGAGTTGTGGTGAGGTCATCGCGCGGCCCGGGGTGCCCGCATTTCATGTAACGCACGCGAACTTGGTGTAGCACCGGCTCGGGGGCGGCAAAAGTCTCCTCGCTGTGGCCGCGGCGGCCACACGCTCGTCGAGCGTTCGCCGCCCCCCTCGCCTCCCTTCCACAAACAGAAACAGCCAAATCGTCGCCCTAGCGCGGCGCGGGTTCGCCACGGCGGGCCGTAGAATGTGGGGGCCATGGATGACCGCGATTCACCCGCCGCCGAGACCTCCCCCGCCGACACCGACGCCGCGGCGGCCGCCCGCGACCGCTCGCTGGCCGCCGAGAAGGTGCGGTCGTTTCCGCAGACGCCCGGCGTCTATCTGATGAAGGACGCCGCCGGCCGCGTGATCTACGTCGGCAAGGCGAAGAACCTGCGGGCCCGGGCCGGCTCCTACTTCCTCAAGGCGGCCGCCGAGGATCGCCGCACGGCCGACCTCGTCCGCGAGATCCGCGACATCGACTACCTGGAGGCGGAGAGCGAGGTCGATGCCCTGCTGCTGGAGAGCCGGCTCGTCAAGGACGTGCAGCCGCGGTTCAACAGCGACCTCAAGGACGACAAGACCTTTCCGTACCTCCAGATCACGACCCACGAGGACTATCCGCGGGTCGAGTTCACCCGCACGCCGCGGCAGAAGGGGGTGAAGCTCTACGGACCGTTCACGAGCGCGGGCAGCCTCCGCGGGGCGATCGTCGTCCTCCAGCGGATCTTCAAGTTCCGCACCTGCACGCTCGACATCGACGCCGACGACGAGCAGTGGCGCTGGTTCCGCCCCTGCCTCCTGGCCTCGATCGACCAGTGCACCGCCCCCTGCAACCTGCGGATCTCCAAGGAGGACTACCGCAAGGACATCGCGCGGCTGAAGACCTTCCTCGACGGCGGCAAGCGCCGGCTGCTCGACGAGATGCGGCAGGAGATGCTGGAGGCGAGCGGGCGGCTGGAGTTCGAAAAGGCGGCCCGGCTGCGGGACGAGATCAGGCTCCTCGAGACGCTCGGCGATCGCGGCGACCTGGAGGAGCACGTCCAGCCGGAGGTGTTTCTCGTCGATCCCAAGAAGGGGCTCGCCGGGCTGGAGAAGGTGCTCGGGCTGGCGACGCCGCCGCGGGTCATCGAGGGCGTGGACATCGCCCACCTGGCGGGCAACGAGACGGTCGCCAGCCTCGTGCAGTTCATCGACGGCCTCCCCTTCAAGCCCGGCTACAAGCGGTACCGGATCAAGACGGTGGACGGCATCGACGACTTCAAGAGCATCCACGAGGTCGTCTCGCGGCGGTTTTCCCGGCTCGTGCGCGAGGGGGCGTCGCTGCCCGACGTGTTCCTCGTGGACGGCGGCAAGGGCCAGCTCGCGGCGGCCCTCGACGCGCTGGAGAGCCTGGGGATCCAGGCCCCGTGCGTGATCTCGCTGGCCAAGCGGGAGGAGGAGGTGTTCCTGCCGGGGCGGAGCGAGCCGCTGCGGCTCTCCCGCGACTCCTACTCACTGCGGCTGCTGGAGTACGTCCGTGACGAGGCCCACCGCTTCGCCCAGCACTACCACCACCTGCTCCGAGGCCGGCGGCTGTTCGAGGACGAGCCGGGTTAACTGCCCGTGGACAAAGCCATCCATGGCCTTTGTCCACTTGGCCGACCGGTGGAAACGCCGAGGGTTCCACGGTCGGCAATCCTCGCATCCTGCTCGGGCAGACCTGCTCCACAGCCTGCTTACGATGGCGTTTCCGACAGTGGCGGGCCGTGGTGGCCGCCGCCTATACTCTGGCCGTGCTCGACGTTCCCGGAGGTGTTGCCATGCCGCGTCCCCTGGGCTCCCCTTCGCGGCGTGAGTTTCTCCACGTCGGCTCGCTCACCGGCCTCGGACTCTCGCTCGGCGGCCTGTTTCGCCTCCAGGCGGCCCGCGCCGACGCCAAGGCGTTCGCTCATTTCACCGGCACCGCCAAGAGCGTGATTCACATCTGGCTGCCCGGCGGCTGGGCCCAGCAGGAAACGTTCGACCCCAAGCCGCTGGCGCCGGTCGAGTATCGCGGCGACCTGGGGGCGATCGACACGAACCTGACGGGCGTGCAATTCAGCGAGAAGCTCGCGAAGACGGCGCTTGTCGCCGACAAGATCACGGTCGTGCGGTCGATGACCCACGGCGAAGCGGCGCACGAGCGCGGCACGCACAACATGTTCACCGGCTACCGGCCCAGTCCGGCCCTCACGTTCCCCAGTTTTGGCAGCGTCGTGTCGCACGAACTCGGGCCGCGGGCAAACCTGCCCCCCTACGTGTGCGTGCCGAACCTGCCGGCGCAGGACGCGGGCGCGGGCTACCTGGGCAGCGCCTTCGGGCCGTTCGTGCTCGGCTCCGACCCGGCCGACGGGGGCTTCACCGTCCGCGACCTCGCCCTGCCCGGCGGCGTCGACGCCGAGCGGTTCGCGAAGCGGCAACGGCTCCGCGAGGCCGTGGGCCGCCACTTCCAGAACCTGGAGGACGCCGGCGCGGTCGCGGCGATGGATTCGTTCTACGAGCGGGCCTACGCGCTCGTCAGCTCCGCCGAGGCCCGCGCGGCGTTCGACATCAAGAACGAGCCCGATGCCGTCAAGGACGAGTACGGCCGCAACCAGGCGGGCCAGCGGATGCTCCTCGCCCGCCGGCTCGTCGAAGCGGGCGTGCGGTTCGTGACGCTTTCGTATGGCGGCTGGGACATGCACGGCAAGATCCGCGACGGAATCACGAACACGCTGCCGCCGTTCGACCAGGCGTTCGCCGCCCTGATCACCGACCTCGACCGCCGCGGCCTGCTCGATTCGACGCTCGTCATGGCGTCGAGCGAGTTCGGCCGCACGCCGCGGATCAACGCCGACGCGGGCCGCGACCACTGGCCGAAGGTGTTCAGCGTGGCGCTCGCCGGCGGCGGCATCAAGCGAGGGCAGATCTACGGCGCTTCCGACGGGATCGCCGCCGAGCCCCACGAGAATCCGCTCTCCGTCGAGGATCTCGCGACCACCGTCTACCACTGCCTCGGGATCGTCGCCGACAAGGAGCTGATGGCCCCGGGCAACCGCCCGGTGGAGATCGTCGACGGCGGCACCGTGCGGAAAGACCTGCTCGCCTGACCACGGCTTTTCCATCGCCTCGGGGTTCCGTCATGCCCACGCTTCTCGCAGCCCCGCCTTCGAGCCGACGAACCGGCCACCGGGCTCTCGCGATGATCGTGGGCATGGCTGCGGTCGCCCCCGCGGCGGCAGCGCCCGTGATCGACCGCATCCAGCCTCCCGGCGGGCCGCAAGGAGTTGAACTGTCGGTCGAGTTTCGCGGCCGCGACCTCGACGATGCCCGGGAGTTGTTTTTCGAGGACGGCGCGATCGCCGCGACCAGCTTGGAGCAGGTCGATCCGCAGACGGTCAAGGCGCGGCTGCAGATCCCTGCTACCTGCCCGCTCGGCCCGCACCGCCTGCGGATCCGCACCGCCGCCGGCCTCTCGGAGCTGCGGACCTTCCGCGTAGGCGGCTTCGCCCAGACGAAGGAGGCGGAGCCGAACAGCGACTTCAAAGCCGCCAATCCGCTGAGGCTCCCCGCCACGGTGACCGGCGTCGTCACGGCGGAGGACGTCGACTGCTTCAAGGTGAACCTTCCGGCGGGCGGGCGGATCTCCGCCGCCATCGACGCGATTCGGCTCGACCAGGCGATGTTCGATCCGCACTTGGAGATCATCGACGCCAAGGGCTTCGTGATCGCGGCCTGCGACGACCATCCGCTGCTCGGGCAGGATGCCATGCTCTCGGCGGTGGCGCCCGCCGCCGGCGAATACGTCGTCCGCGTTCGCGAAAGCGCCTTCGGCGGCAACGATGGCTGCGTCTACCTGCTGCACGTCGGCGACTTCCCCGTGCCGCACCTCGCGTGGCCGCCGGCGGGCCGGCCGGGTGCGACCGTCGACGTCACGTGGCTGGGCGATCCCGGAGGACCGTTCAGCCAGTCGGTCACGCTGCCCGTGGACGTGCCGCTCGCCGGAATCGCGGAGATCGTGCCCGTGCTGCGTGGGGTGGCGTCGCCGGTGGCGGTGCCCCTGCGGGTGACGCCGGCGTCGCGGACCGACGAGGCCGAGCCGAACGACGAGCCGGCCAAGGCCACTCCCCTGGCGGCCCCGGCCGCGGCCCTCGGCCGGATGGACGAAATCGGCGACGTCGATTGGTTCCGGGTGGCGGCTTCCAAGGGCAGCGTCTGGAACGTCCGCGCCTGGGCGCGGCAGCTCGGCTCGCCGATCGACGTCGTCGTCAACGCGCATCGCGACGACGACAAGCGCGAGCGGATCACGGGCAACGACGACACCGACGGGCCCGACAGTCTCCTGCGGGTGACGACGCCGGATCAGGGATCGTTTCTGCTCCGCGTGCACGAGCATCTCCGCCGCGCCGGCCCGGCATACTGCTACTGGCTCGAGATCGAGCCGGCGGCCCCGGAAGTGACCGCCGCGGTGCCCCCGGCGCGTGCCAACACGCAGCAGCGGCTCGTCGCCGCGGTGCCGCGGGGCGGGCGGGCGGCCCTGGTGTTCAACACCGCCCGCACCGACTTCGGCGGCCCGGTGAAGCTGGCGTTTGCCGGGCTTCCCGCCGGCGTGACGGTCGCGGCGCCGCCCGCGGCCCCGAACGCCCCCGGCACGCTCGCCGTCTTCGAGGCCGCCGCCGACGCCGTGTCCGCCACCGCCTGCGCCGAGACGTTGCTCCTGGCCGCCGAGGACGGCCGACCGCTCGGGGCTTTGCGTCAGCGATCCGAACTCGTGCTCGGTCAGCCGAACAACACGGCTTATCGCACGAGCACGAGCGATCGTCTGCCGGTGGCGGTGGTCGAGGAGGCGCCCGTCCGCATCGAGGTGGAGCCGCCGGCCGTGCCGCTGGTCCGCCGCGGCGTGCTCGACCTCAAGGTGCGTGTCGAGCGGTGCGACGGCTTTGCCGGTCGGGTGCGGCTCGCCTTCCCGTTCAGGCCACCCGGCGTCAACGCGGCGGTGAACGTCGAGGTTCCGGCAGACCAGACGGAGGCCGTCTACCAGATCAGCGCCACGCCCGACGCCGCCATCGCCGCTTGGCAAGTGGTCGTCACGGCCGCCGGGCTCGACAAGGCCGACAACGGATCGAAGGGGCAGCAGCGGGCCCGAGACGACGAAACGACTTGGGTCTCGAGCCGACTCGTGCCCCTGAAGGTGGCGGAGCCGCTCCTCGAGATGGCGGCCGAGAAGGCGACCGTAGAGCAGGGCCAGGAGACGCGGGTCGTGTGGGCCGTGAAGAAGCCGGCGTCGTTCAGCGGCGTCGCCAAGGCGAAGCTGCTCGGCCTGCCGGCGAAAACCGAGGCGCCCGAACTCGACCTCGCGGCCGCCGCGACGGAACTTGCGTTCCCCGTGACGGTGGCGGGCGACGCGCCGCCTGGCCAGCACACGAACGTCTTCTGCCAGGTGCGGATCCCGCAGGGCGACGCCTGGGTCGTGCACAACATGCCGCCGACCCAGTTGCGGATCGACAAGCCACTGCCGCCGCAGGAGGCGACACCATGATGCGGCCGCATCGTCCCGCGCCTCGCTCGCCCGCCAGTCCGCGATGGGCCGCGGTGTTCCTCTGGTACATGGCCGCGTTGCCGGCCACGGCGGCGGAGATCGTGGGCATCGAGGTTTACCCGCCGCGGGTGAATCTCGACTCCGCGCGTGACCGGCAGCGGCTCGTGGTCCAGGCCCGGGCCGCCGACGGACGCACGTTCGACGTCACTTCCACGGCCGAAATCGCCGCCACGAACCCGGCGCTCGCCGCCATCGACCGCCCTGACGGGCGTGTCGTGCTCCGTCCCCTGGCCGACGGCGACGCCGCGATCCGTGTCGCGCACGCCGGCCATGCACGCGAGCTGCCGCTGCGGGTGGTGTCGACGTCGTCCGACCCGCCGCTGTCGTTCCGACTCGACGTGATGCCGGTGTTCGCCCGCGGGGGCTGCAACATGGGCAGTTGCCACGGCGCCGCCCGCGGCAAGGACGGCTTCCGCCTCTCGCTCTTCGGCTTCGATCCGGCCGGCGACCACCAGCGGATCACCCGCGAACTGCCGGGGCGGCGGATCGACCTCGCGCATCCCGAGGAGAGCCTGCTGGTGGCCAAGGCGACGGGCGCCGTGCCACACACGGGCGGCAAGCGGTTCGCCGCCGACGACGAACTCGCCGACCGGCTCATCCGCTGGATCGCCGCCGGCGCGCCCGACGATCCCGGCCCTGATCCGACCGCGAGCGTTCCGCAACTGACGGCCCTCGACCTCTACCCGCCATCCGCACTCCTCGAGGGCGAGGCGGCGACGCAGCAGCTCGTGGCGGTGGCGCGGTTCGGGGACGGCACCGACCGCGACGTCACCGACCTCGCCTGGTACGGCAGCAACAACGACCGCACGACGAAGGTTTCGGCGGCGGGCCTGGTGACCAGCGGCGACCGCGGCGAGGGCTTCATCATGGCCCGCTACGACACGATCACCGTGGGGGTGCCGATGGTCGTGATCCCACGGGATCTCGACTTCCGGTTCCCCGCGGAGCCCGACCTCCCGGGAGCGACCGCGGGGGCGAAGGCGATCGACTCGCTCGTGAGCGCCAAGCTGGCGGGGCTGCGGATCGCGCCCTCGCCGGTCTGCGACGACGAAACCTTTCTGCGGCGGGTCTCGCTCGACCTCGTGGGCCTGCTGCCCACGCCCGACGAGCGGGCGCGGTTTCTCGCCGACGCCGCCCCGGACAAGCGCCGCCGTGCGATCGACGAGCTGATGACCCGCAAGGAGTTCGTCGAACTGTGGGTCATGAAGTGGGCGGAGATCCTCCAGATCCGCTCCCAGGTCAACGACGTCAGCCCCAAGGCCGCGATCCTCTACCACCAATGGCTCGACCGCCGGATCGCCGCCAACGAGCCGCTCGACCGCATGGTTCGCGACCTGCTCACGGCCACCGGCGGCACGTTCGAGAACCCGCCCACGAACTACTTCCAGCTCGAGCGCAACACGCTCAAGCTCGCGGAGAACGTCGCCCAGGCGTTCCTGGGGATGCGGATCCAGTGCGCCCAGTGCCACAACCATCCCTTCGACCGCTGGACGATGGACGACTACTACGGCTTCGCCGCCTTCTTCGCCCAGATCGGCCGCAAGCGCGGTGCCGACCCGCGGGAGCAGATCGTGTTCGACTCCGGCGGCGGCGAGGTGCAGCATCCGGTGAAGGGCAGGCCCGTGGCGCCGAAGTTCCTCGGCGGCGAGACGCCGAAGGTGGCCAACCGCGACCGCCGCGAGGCCCTGGCGGCCTGGGTCACCTCCGCCGACAACCCGTTCTTCGCGCGGCACGTGGCGAACATCGCCTGGACCCACTTCTTCGGCCGCGGAATCGTGCACGAGCCCGACGACGCGCGGGTGAGCAACCCGCCGGCCAATGGTCCGCTGCTCGACGATCTCGGCCGCCGGCTGGCGGCCTCCGGCTGGGACTTCCGCGGCCTGGTCCGCGACATCGTCACCTCGCGAACGTACCAGCGTTCCTGCGCGGCCAACGACACGAACCGGCTCGACGAGACCAACTTCTCGCATGCCGCCGTGCGGCGGCAGCGGGCCGAGGTGCTGCTCGACGTGCTCGCCCAGGTGACGGAGACGAAGAACAAGTTTCCGGGGCTGCCGCTCGGAGCCCGGGCGGTGCAGATGGCCGACGGCCGGACGACGAACTACTTTCTCACCACGTTCGGGCGGGCCACCCGGGATGACGTATGCAGCTGTGCCGTGCGGATGGATCCGAGCCTCTCGCAGGCGCTGCACCTGCTCAATGGCGACGTCGCGAACGAGCGCATCAAGCAGGGCGGCCTGGTGGAGCGGCGGCTGAGTGAGGGCCGCACGCCGACCGAGATCATCGACGAACTGTTCGTGCGCTGCGACGGGCGGATGCCGACGGAACGGGAGCGGATCGAGACGCTGGTTACGGTCCTCGACGCCCCCGACCGCAGGCAGGCCCTGGAGGACGTGTTCTGGGCGCTGCTCAACTCCCCCGAGTTCATCTTCAATCACTGATGGAGCTTCGTGCCTTGTCCACGAGCGTGCTCTTCGTGGGCCTTCCTGTCGTCGGGAGGCGTTTGGGTCGGCGTGAGGATGCGGAGCGTGGCGGACCTTCGCCAGCGACGCATCCGCAGGACCGCAAAGCGGCACTCATGCCGCCCACGAGCCGGCTTGGGCAGTTGATGGCTCTCCTCTTGATGATCACCATCAAGGCCGCGGCCGCCGATGCCCCGCCCACGTTCGAGGGGGACGTGCTGCCGATCCTCCGGGAGAAGTGCTGCAGCTGCCACAACTCCGACAAAAAGAAGGGCGGCCTCGACCTCACGAGCCACGGCCAGGCCATGGCCGGCGGCAGCTCCGGCGAGGTGATCGCGGCCGGCGACCCCGACGGCTCCTATCTCTGGCAGGTGGTGACGCACGCCTCCGAGCCGAAGATGCCGCCGGAGTCCGACAGGCTTTCCGACGCCACGCTCGACGTCATCAATCGCTGGATCGCGGCGGGGGCGATCGACAAGGCGGGCGGCCAGCCCATGGCCCGGAAGACCTCGGCCATCGCCCTGACCGCCGCTGGCATCGCCAAGCCCGAGGGACCGCCGGTGATGCCGCCACGGCTGCCGCTCGACGTCGTCACCCACGGCCGTCGGGCGACGACGGTCACGGCCCTGGCGACCTCGCCCCACGGCGCGGCCGCGGCCATCGGGGGGCGGAAGCAGGTGTTGCTGTACCACGGCGGCAGCCTCGACTTCCTCGGCGTGCTGCCGTTTCCGGAGGGGGTCGCGAAGGCGGTGCGGTTCACGCGCAACGGCAAGTTGCTCCTCGCAGCCGGTGGCGTGGCGGCCAAGAGCGGCCGGGTGGTGGTGTGGGACGTGGCCACGGCGGCCCGCGTGGCCGAGGTGGGCGACGAGTTCGACGAGGTCTTGGCCGCCGACATCTCGCCCGACCAACGGCTGGTCGCGCTCGGCGGACCGTCCAAAGTGGTGCGGCTGTTGGCGACGGCCGATGGCACGGTGGCGGGAGAGATCCGCCGCCACACCGACTGGATCACGGCCCTGGAGTTTTCCCCGGACGGCCGGCTGCTCGCCACGGGCGACCGGGCGGGCAGCCTCCACCTCTGGGAGACGCGGGGAACACGCGACGCGGGCGTGCTCAAGGGGCACACGGCGGCGGTCACGGCCGTCGCGTGGCGGCCGGACGGCGGCGTCGTGGCCAGCAGTTCGGAAGACGGCACGGTCCGGCTCTGGGATCCGAAGGAGGCGAAGCAGGTGAAGTCGCTCGCGGCCCACGGCGGCGGCACCGAGTCGCTCGTCTGGCTCGCGGACGGCAGGCTCGCCACGACGGGCCGCGACAAGCGGGTGAGGCTCTGGAAGGCCGACGGCGCTTTGGAACGCGAGATGGCGGCCCTGGCGGAGATCGGCACCCGCGTGGCGGCGACTGCCGACGGCGGCCGAATCCTGGCGGGCGACTGGGGCGGCGGCGTGACCGTTTTCACCGCAGCCGACGGCAAGCCGGCGGGCACGATCGACACGAATCCCCCGAAGCTCGAAACCCGGCTCCGCGCCGCGGAGAGGGTGCTGACGGAAGTGGCCGTGACCGGGCAGACCGCAGCCGAGAAGGCGCAGGCCGCCGCCGCCGCTCTCACGGTGGCAGAGTCGCAAATGGCCGCCGCCCGCAAGGCGGCCGACGAAGCGCAGGCCGAACTCGAAGCCGCGAAGGCCCGCGAAGCCGAGGCGGCCAAGGTGGTGGAACGCTGGAAGGCCGAAGCCGAGTTCTCCCGCGGCCAAGCCCCCGCCAAATGACATCCGCCTGACCTTCCCGCATGTCCGCCACCGCGCGACGACGACGCTTCCGTTGAGTCGATGCGTCTCGATGCGGAGAGGGGTTGCCCGTGCCCCGAGAGCCGGCGTAGGTGGCCAGCGAAGCCCGGAGGGCGAGAGCGCAGACACCTCCGAGTGAGCGAAGGGCATGGATGCCCGCAGCGAACGTCCGGCGACGGGGCACGGGCAACCCCGACCCCTCACGACGCCCTGTCAATCCGACGCGCGGTGGCGGACGATCTCCCCCTCCACCATGTAGATCACGTCCTCGGCGATGTTCGTCGCCATGTCGGCGATCCGCTCGATGTGCTTCGACACCGAGTTGATCCGCAGCAGGTTCTCCACCTCCTCCGGATCGTCCTTGATGCCCCGCAGGACCCGCTGCCTGATCTGCAGCCGGGCCTCGTCCACGGCGTCGTCCTCCTCGCGGATCTGCCGGGCCAACGCCGGGTCGCCGTTGACCACCGCGTCGAGGCACTGCTTGACCATCTCCTGGGCCTGCATCGCCATCGTGCGAATCTCCGGCGGCAGCGTGTAGGGCTTGCCGTTGGAGAGCTGGGCCACTCGCTTGGCGATGTTGCGGGCCAGGTCGCCCATCCGCTCCAGGTCGTTGTTGATCTTCAACACCGCCACCACGAACCGCAGGTCGGCGGCCACCGGCTGGTAGAGGGCGAGAATCTTCAGGCACTCCTCCTCGACCTCCACCTCCATGCGGTCGATTTCCTCGTCGTTCGCGATCACCCGCTGGGCGAGCGCGGCGTCGCGGTTGATGAGGGCGGTGATCGACTTCGAGATCGCCTCCTCGACGAGGGTCCCGACCTTGAGGATCCGCTCCTTGAGGGCTTCGATCTGTCGTTCAATGTGCCTGGTCATGATGTCACCCGAAGCGGCCGGTCACGTAGGCTTCCGTCTCCCGCAGGACCGGCTTCGTGAAGATGTCGGTCGTCGGCCCGTACTCGATGAGCCGGCCAAGGTACATGAAGGCGGTGTAGTCGCTGGTGCGGCTGGCCTGCTGCATGTTGTGGGTCACGATGAGCACCGAGTAGCGGCCGCGCAGTTCCTGGATCAGGTCCTCGATCTTGCCGGTGGCGATCGGGTCGAGGGCCGAGCAGGGCTCGTCGAGGAGGAGCACCTCCGGCTCGGCGGCGATCGCCCGGGCGATGCACAGCCGCTGCTGCTGCCCTCCCGACAGCCCCAGGGCGCTGTCGTGCAGCCGGTCCTTGACCTCGTCCCACAGGGCCGCGCCGCGGAGGCTGACCTCGCACACCTCGTCGAGCACCGGCCGGGAGTTCTCGCCGTCGATCCGCAGCGAGTAGACGACGTTCTCATAAATGCTCATCGGGAAGGGGTTCGGCTTCTGGAACACCATGCCCATCCGCTTCCGCAGCTCGATGACGTCCATCCGTGGATCGTAGATCGAGTCGCCGTTGAGCCGCATGTCGCCGGTGATCCGCACGCTCTGCACGAGGTCGTTGAGCCGGTTCACGCTGCGCAGGAGCGTCGACTTCCCGCAGCCGCTGGGGCCGACGAGGGCCGTGACCTTGTTGTGCGGAACCGGCATCGTGATCCGGTGGAGCGCCTGTTTGGCTCCGTACCAGAGATTGAAGCGGTCGATCTCCAGGACGGGCAGTTCCTTCAGCACGACGTCGTGGACCTCGGCCGGCACGTCCTGGCCGGCGGCGACGGCGAGCAGCCGGTCGGGATGGGCGGCCTGCCGGTGGTCCCCCGCGCGGCCGGCGGCGGGATCGTCGCGGGGGGGCTCTGTCTGGGCCTGCATCGGCGGGGCTCCTTCTCCAACATCCTATCCGAGCCGGGTCAGAACTGCTGCGCCACGTAGCGCCTCCGCAGCCGGGAGCGGATCCAGATCGCGGTCACGTTGAGCAGAGCGATGATCGCCACCAGCAGGAACGTGATCGTGAACACCATCGGCTGGGCGGCCTGGGCGTTGGGGCTCTGGAAACCGACGTCGTAGATCAGGTAGGCGAGGTGCATGAACTCCCGCTCGGGGTGGACGAAGGGGAAGGTGCCGTCGATCGGCAGGTCGAGGGCCAGCTTCTTCACGCCCACGAGCATCAGCGGGGCCACCTCCCCGGCGCCGCGGGCCATCGCCAGGATCAGGCCCGTCATGATGCCGGGCAACGCCCGCGGGAGCACGATCCGCCGGATCGTCTGCCACTTGCCGGCGCCGCAGGCGTAGGAGCCCTCGCGCATCGAGTTGGGGACCGCGGCCAGCGCCTCCTCCGTGGCCACGATCACCACCGGGAGCGTGAGCAGGGCCAGCGTGAGCGACGCCCAGAGCAGGCCGCCGGTTCCGAACGTCGGCTGGCTGTCGGCCACGAGGCTGGCCTTGAAGAACAGCTCGTCGATACCGGCGCCGACGCCGTAGCAGAAGAACCCCAGGCCGAAGGCGCCGTATACGATGCTCGGCACGCCGGCGAGGTTGTTGATCGCCACGCGGACGGCGGTGGTGATCGGCCCGCGGCCGGCGTATTCCTTGAGGTACAGCGCCGCGAGGACGCCGAACGGGGCGACCAGCAGCGCCATGATGAGCGTCATCGCCACGGTGCCCCAGATCGCCGGGAACACGCCGCCGGCGCTGTTGGCCTCGCGGGGATCGTCGCCGAGGAACTCGCCCCACCGCGACAGGTAGACGCCGAGCTTCCCGGCGAGCGACAGCCGGTTCGGCTGCCAGGCGCGGACGATCTGGTCGAGCGGGACCGTCACCTTGTCATCCCCCGCGGTCGCGAACTCGACGGCCCAGCCGGCGTTCTCGCCGCGCAGCCGCGACGTCTCCGCGTCGAGCCGCTCCGTTTCCGCGGCGACCCGGGCCGTCACCCGCCGCTCGGCCTCCCGCGCCGACTCCTGCCGGGCCGCGTCCGTCGGGAAGTCGAGCCCCGCCTGCACCACGGCCAGCCGCGCGGCCCGCAGTTCGCGCTGCAGTTCGCCGCGCTCCACGCGGTCGAGCCGCAGGGCCCGCCGGAACCGCCGCCGCGCCTGTGGATGCTCGCGTTCAAAGGCCTGCCAGGCGGCCGCCGGCCCCTCCGCCACGACCTGTTCACCGTGCAGCAGCCGCGTGGGAAAGCCGTGAAACCGCCCCCCTTCGAGCCGTTCCACGGCGGTGGCCCATTCCGGCGTCGTCGTCGTCGCCACCGCCGCGTCGTCGAACCATTCGAAGTGCCGGCCGCTGAGCTCGAAGTTGGCGACCCGGAGGAGCCGCCGCCCGCCGGTCGCGGCCACCTCGCGGTCCGCCACCTCGCCGAGCGCCCGGCCGCCGTCACGCAGCTCGACGAGCTGCAGCGGCACGGGCCAGAAGGTCGCGGCGCCGCGCCAGGCGATGTAGCCGATCAGGCCGACGATCATCGCGATCGCGGTCGCCAGCGAACCGGCTGTGATCCATACCCACGGCTCGCCCTGGGCGACGAGGCTCGAGTGGGCCGACCGCCGTCGGCGCGGCCGGGAGGCGAAGCGTTCAGAGGTCATGGGCCCGTCTCCGAAACCGCTGCCGCACCAGCTCGGCCACCGTGTTGAGCACGAACGTCAGGGCGAAGAGCGCCAGCGCCGCGAGGAACAGCACCCGGAAGTGCGTGCTGCCGCGGGCGGCCTCGGGCAGCTCCGTGGCAATCGCGGCCGACAGCGTCTGAAACCCGTTGAACACGTTCCAGCCGATGAGCGGCGTGTTGCCCGCCGCCATGAGCACGATCATCGTCTCGCCCACGGCCCGCCCCAGGCCGATCATCACCGCGGAGAACAGGCCGCTCGCGGCCGCGGGCACGATCACCCGAATCGCCGTCTGCCAGGGCGTGGCCCCCGCGCCCAGCGAGGCGCTGCGGAGATGTTCGGGCACGCTCGAAAGCGCGTCGTCGGCGATCGTGAAGATCAGCGGAATGATGGCGAAGCTCATGCCGATCGCCACGACGAGGGCGTTCCGCTGCACGTAGGTGCCGAACAGGCCGCCGCGGGTGTCGAGCCGTAGGGCATCGAGGAGCACGGCCGCCGCGGCGGCGAGGGCCACGGCGCAGGCCAGGCCGGCAAGGAACACCCCCAGCGAGGCGATCGCCGCCCGCGGCTGTGTCCAGCCGATGGCGGCCCGGCGGAGCAGCGGGCCGACGAACCGCCCCACGAGAAACGCCGCCGCGATCGCGGCCAAGGGCAGCAGGGCGAGCATCCAGCCGCCGAAGCCGCTGCCGCCGCGCCCGTCGAGCCAGGCCTGCACGTCGCCGTCGAACAGCAGCCGCTCCAGCACCGGCGCCGCCGCGCGAGCCGCGAGCACGCCGGCCGGCAGGACCACCAGCGCGACGAGCGGAAACCGCCACGCCGCCAGCCGGCTGCGGGTGCCGGCGGGCAGCACCTGCCAGAGGTGCGCCCCGGCGAGGAGCGTGAGCGGCACGACGAAGAAGCCGGCGATCACGGTCATCAGCCCGCGCTCGATGACCGGCGCGAACACGATCCCGGCGATGAACCCGAGCACGACGCTCGGCAGGCTCGCCATCATTTCGATCGTCGGCTTGATGCGGGCCTTCCACCGGGGATGCATGAACTGGCTGGCATAGATCGCGGCCAACACCGCGATCGGCGTCGCGAAGAGCATCGAATACAGCGTGGCCTTGAGAGTGCCGAAGATCAGCGGTACGAGCCCGAACTTCGACTCGAAGGCCTCGTGCCCCGTCGTCTCCCAGGCGTGCACGGGCCGCGGATAGTTTTCGTACCACACCGGCCGCAGCAGCGTGCCGGCCGAGACGTCGGCATGGCCGGCGTCGATCGCCCAGGCCGCGAGCCCTTGATCGTTGCCGGCGAGGAGGCGGTTCTCGCGGGGCGCGATGGACAGCGCCTGGGCGGCGGGCGTGTCGCCCTTCGCAGTCTCGAGCCGCAGCACCTCGGCACCGGTGGTGGCCTGGAGCAGCCGCACCCCGGCGTCGCGACCGTCGCGAGCCGCGGCGACCGCGAACAGCCGCGAGCGGGGCGAAGCGGCGATCGCAGCCACCCGGCTGCCGCGTCCGGGAAACGTCCGCGTGGCCACGGTAGCGAGGCCGTCGGCCGCCGCCGCGTCGTCCCGGCGGGCGGTGAAGAACAGCCGCAGGTCGCCGGCCGTGTCGGCCACGGCGAGCGTGGCCCCGCCGAACAGCCGCTCCGCCTTCTCCACCGCCGCATCGCCCGGGGCGACGTCGAAGCTCTCCATCATCTCCGGCTTGGTGACGTCGCGGATCAAGTACCGCCGGGCGGCCCCGTCGGCGGCGAACAGGAAGAGCTGATCGCCGAGGCCGTTGACCCGCACGCAGCGGGGCCGAAAATCCGCGACCGGATCGATCGTCGCCCCGGTCGTCTTCACGGTCACCTTGCCCGTGAGCATGTTGCGCTTCGACGTGCCACGTTCCACCCGGACGCGGCCGGCGTCGTCGAGCGCGGCCACGAGCGACCCGTCGCCGAGCGGGACCACGTCCACGTCGATGATCAGCCCGCCGAACGGCTGCGATGCGGGCCCGAGCTCCGTCACCATCCGCACGCGGCTGAAGCGGTCGTTCGCGCCGCGAACGAGGATCGCGTCATCGACCAGTCGCGCCGCGCCGACCGGCGCCGTGCGGATCTCCTCCGGCAACTGGTCGGCGGCAAGAAACTCGTCCTCGAGCCCGAACTTTCCCGCGCGGAAGCTCCCGTCCGCATATCCCACGGCCGCCAGCAGACCACCGGGCTCGGCCCGAAACGCCGACCAGCCGGCCAGTCCGCGGTCACTCGTCGGGAAGTCGAGCAGCTTGTCGCCGGTCGCCGTCGCCACCACGTGCACGTGCCCCTGCCCCGCGACACCGTCGCCTCCGTCGAGCACCCAGGCCACGCTGCCCGACTCGTCGATGCCCATCTGCACGGGATCGGCATGCGTGAGCTCCGTGCCCATCCGCGTGGCCCGGGCGGGTCGAAACAGCGGCAGGGCGACCGCCAGCAGGTACAGGCCGACGAGCAGCACGGCCACGATCGTGCCGATGCCGCCGAACGTGATCACGGCCCGCGCGATCCCGTCGCCGGCCCGCACCCAGGGATGGGTCTTGCGACGCCGCGACCGCCCGGTGAATGTCGCCGTCTGGGGCATGCGCAGGGCCGATAGGCGGGGCGGGCGGTCAGGGCGTGCCGAACCCGAGCTTGCCGAAAGCCTCGCGGGCCAGCTCACCGGTCACCGGAAGATAACCGTCTTTCTTCACGTCGGCCTGGCCGGTGGCGCTCAAGACATAGCGGATGAACTCGCGACGGAGCGGGTCGAGCTGGCTGCCGGGCTTGTGGTTCACGCTCAGGAGCAGGAACCGAGCCAGCGGATACTCGCCTTCATACGCCGCCTTGGGCTCCGGCGCGACCGGCGTCTCGCCCGTCTTCGGGGCCAGTGGCAAGGCCCGCACGCCCGCCGTGCGATAGCCGATGCCGCTGTAGCCGATGGCGAACTTGTCGTTGGCGACCGCCTGCACGACGGCCGAACTGCCCGGCTGCTCCTTGACGGTGGGCTTGAAGTCGCCCTTGAAGAGGGCGTGCTCCTTGAAATAGCCGTAGGTGCCGCTGGAGGCGTTGCGGCCGTAGAGACTGATCGGCTTGTCCTTCCACTCGCCTTCCAGGCCGAGGTCGCCCCAGGTGCGAATCTCGGCATTCGCCCCGCCGTTGCGATTCTTGGAGAAGATCGCGTCCACCTGCTGCATCGAGAGCCCCGCCAGCGGATTGTCCTTGTGGACGAACACGGCGAGCATGTCGATCGCCGCCGGGATCGCCGTGGGGGCGTAGCCGTGCTTCTCCTTGAAGGCGTCGATCTCCGCGGGCTTCCAGTCGCGGCTCATGGGGCCGAACGTGCAGGTGCCTTCCGTGAGCGCCGGCGGGGCCGAGGCGGAGCCCTTCCCCTCGATGCCCTCGCTCACGCCCGGATAGAACTTTTTGAAGCCCTCGGCCCACAGGGCGACGAGGTTGTTCATGGTGTCGGAGCCGACGAACTTGAGCGATCCGCTGACCTCGCCGGCCACCCGCTCATAGGGCTTCAGGGCCGGGTCGATGTCCTGGCCGAACGCCGCGCCGCCCGCGACGAGGAGTGCCGCCGCGATCACCGTCCGACCGACGCCGCTGAACCTGAGCATGGGATTTTCCCGAAGAAAACGGTGGTTCCCGGATGGCGCCGCTCGCTTCTACCGGGGCCCTTGGTCTAGCCGCCGATTGTGAGCGTTTCGTGAGGGTCGTGGAGGCCCGGGAAAACGTCAAGGGTGCGGCCCGCCGACCGTCTTTTCGGCGGTTTCGCACCCGCGGCGGACAGTGACTTCGGTTCCCGTCCGAGGCGCCGCGCCTGGCCGCGGGCCTGCGGCCCCGAGAGCGCGAACCGCTCGTCCATCTGCCGGAAAATCGTTGCCACGGACCTGACGACTGTGGAAATGAGACTGAATCGGTGGTGACTCGCGAATCTCGCGCCGCAGTTCCGCCGGACTGCCTGTCCTGCCCGGCAACGGATTTTCGGTTTGTCGGGTTTGGCGATCCCGTTCCTTGAAGCCCGAGGCGCGAGCCGAGGGAATGTGGCGTGGTTTCCGATGAAGCGACGCGTATTCCCTCAGCTTACGCTTCGGGCTTCCCGGCAGCGGCAACGGCGTGGCGGTATCGGGGTAGTATTGTTGCAGACGGCCGTGTCTCCTAGCGGCCCGAGTTCGCTCGTTGGGTCAGTCGCAACGGGTCACTTGCCCGAAGCGGCGGACGGTCTGCGCAGCACCGGCGGATCGCGTGGCTTTACGTCCCAGGCTGCAGGCCCGCCGCGTCGCTGGGCTTCGAGCCACGTGAGGCCCGCTTCGTGGACGATGTCGTGGCCGCCATCGAATACAGTGAGCCGCGCCGAGCCGCTTCTGCGGCGAAGCAGAACGGGTTTTGAGGCGTAAAGCGGGTCGGCCGCCGACAAAAAGGGGACATTCTGCTTTTTTGACAAAAAGCAGAATGTCCCCTTTTTCCTCATGGAGGGCTTTTTCCACGGGCAGCTATTGGAGCGACCGCAGAAACGCGTCCACCGCCCGGTGCCCCGCCGTCGTCTGCCGGATCACGAGGCACGGGACATCGCCATCGATCGGCTGAATCGAGGCCGAGCCGCTGGCCGAGACCCAGCTCTCGGGCATGACGCTCTTCTCCAGCAGAGAGGCGAGCCTTTCGAGCGACCGCCCCCGCGGAGTGGTCCCGATCAGCCGGCCCATAGGATGCACGGCGGTGGAAAACCGTTCCGACTCCCGTTCGCGGGTGGTGACGACGAGGCTGTCGGCGGCAATCACGTACGTCAGGTCGATCTGGCCAAGCATCCGATCGAGGAGCGTTGCTAGCGGCAGCGGTCCAGCCTTGAAGGAAACGGGCGTATCGAGAAGGATTTGTGCATCTTCAATCGCCCGCATGTCGATCTCGATCGGCACGCCCGCCTGCTTGGAGACGTCGGTGACGACGTCGCGCAGCGGCGTTTCGTTGAACGAGCAGGGGATCTTCTTTTCGAGTGCGGCGCGGGCCTGCACGGTCGGTTCGGAAACGTTCCAATACCCTTCGGCCGCCACCGGGGAACGCTTCTCCGCGGGCAGCGCCTTGAGTCTCCGCAGGCTGTCGAGGAATCCGTGGATCTGTCGCTGAACCGCGAGTGTCTGCGAGACGACGAGGAAGCTGCCGGCGTCGCTCACGTCGGGAACGATCGAGCCGCGGCCGTTCGACGCGTCCCATGAATCCGGCGTGAACGCATTCTTGATCGGATCGATCAGGGTCGCCGGCGAGTCGTCGCACAGATCGGCGACCTCGAAGACGTGGGTCATGAACTGCCTGTTCGCGGCCTCGATGGACGTCACCTGCAGAACGTCTTCAAAGACCGTCCACGCAAGACCGAGCGGGCCGAGCACCACGTCGAGGCTGGTGGCGAGAGACCGTTCCCGCTTGGCCACGGTCACCGGGCTATCGGCAAGGATCTCCGCATCCTCATGTACGGCCCGCGCGTCGAGGATCATCTCCACGCCGGCTTTCCTCCCGATCTGCGCAACCACGTCGCGGAACGGCGCTTCTACGCACTCGAACTCGATCGGCTTCGCGAGGACTTGGTCGAGCTTCGTGAGCGGCTTGGGAGCGGTTTCGAGCTCCCGCGACGACTTGATCGTGGGCAGGATCGGCAGCGGGGTGTCGAAGTCGGCTGCCTTGCCTCCGTTTCCGGCGACGACAGCCGGCGCAGGCTGGAATGAATTGACAGGCTCCGCGGCGGCGGGCTGGCCGAGTTTGATCTCGACCCGCGTGATCTGCCCCGCGGCGATCTCCACCTGCTGCAGGTGCGGCTCGTGACCGTCGAACTGCACGCTCACCCGCGCCGTGCCGGCCGGCACGAGAAACAGCCCGTCACTCGCGCCCAGGGGCTTCCCATCGACCGTCACCTGCGCTCCCGGCGGCACCGTTCGCACGTAGAGCCGCGTCTGTGGCGCGGCGGAGGTCGCGACCCCCGGGGACTGGCCGCTGGCGGTCGGGAGATGCGACAGGGCCACGAGCAGAGCAGGCATGAAGACGGAGGCGGCGGAACGCATGGCGATCTCCCGGCAGGAGTGAACGGGCACAGGGCTATGCTAGCGGTCCGTGGACCAAGCCATCCCCGGCCTTTGTCCTTCCACGGTCTGCCAGGCCCTCACCAAACCGTATGCGCCCGGATCCGGAAATCTGTCGCGCCGCATTCCCCGCTTCCGGGATATCCTGACCGATGGCGGCCGGACGCGACCGGCCGCGAATCAGGCACCGCGAACCGATGACGACCCGCACCCAGGCGACGCTCCTCGAACGGCTCCGCCAGGCAGCCGATCCGGTGGCGTGGGACGAGTTCTACGGCCGGTACTGGCGGCTGATCCACGCCACTGCACGGCGCCGCGGCTGCTCCGACCACACGGCCGAGGAGGTCGTACAGGAGGCGATGCTCGCGGTCTTCAACCACCGCGACGCCTTCACCTACGACCCGGCCCGCGGGCGCTTTCGCGACTGGCTCGGAACCGTCGTCCGCAATCTTGTCGCCAGGCGCCGCCGCGCCGCGAACGACCGCATCCGTCCGCTCGCCGACGACGCGGCGCTCGCGGCCGCCGTCGATCCGGCCGACCAGCCCGACGAGGCATGGGACCACGACTTCGATCGCGCCACGCTCGCCTCGCTCCTCGACGTCGTGCGGCACGAGGTGACCGGGCCGACGTACCAGGCGTTCGAGCTGGCGGTACTCCACGAGATGCCCGGCCACGAGGTCGCGCGGATCACGGGGCTCTCGCGGAACGCCGTCTACCTCGCCCGCCGGCGGGTGCTGGCGCGGCTCCGCGAGCTCGGTGCGCACGCCTCGTCGGCGCCCGCCCTCGAAGGGCTGCTCCGCGAGGCCGCCGCCGAGCCGCCGCGGCCCGTCGTCGAGCGGGCGGTGACCATGCAGGTGGAGCGGACGCTCGCCCGGGCCGTCGATCCCGGAGCCCCGTCATGAACGACATGCCGCACGACCGCACCGCCTCCACGACCGACTCCGCCGCCGATGCCGCGCCGCCGGCGATCCCCGACGTCACCCTGCTGCGGTGCATCGGCCGCGGCGGCTTCGGCAGGGTATGGCTGGGCCGCAACCGGGCGACGGGCGGCCTCAAGGCCGTGAAGGTCATCCCGCTCCGCGGCGGCACGGCCGACCCGGCCGGCCGCGAGATCGTGTCGCTCTCGCAGCTGGAAGCGCAGCGAATCGCGCGACATCCGCACCTGCTCGACATCCAGCACGTGGGCCGGACCGCCGACGTGCTCTTCTATCTCATGGATCCGGCCGACGACGTGTCGGGCAGTCCGGCGAGCGAGGATCCCGGCTATCGTCCGGCGACGCTCGCCAGCGCGCTCGAGCGGGGTCCACTGCCCGCCGACGACTGCCTCCGCCACGCCCGGCAGCTTGCCGCCGGCCTGGCCCACCTGCACGACGCCGGCATGGTGCACCGCGACGTGAAGCCTTCGAACTGCCTGTTCCTCGGACGCGAGCTGAAGCTCGCCGACTTCGGCCTGCTCGTGCCCGCCTCCGCGCAGCTCTCCCGGCTCGGCACGCTCCGCTACATGCCCCCCGACGGCCGCATGGACCTGCGGGCCGACGTCTACGCGGCGGGCCTCGTGATCTACGAGATGCTCACGGGCCTCCCCGCCGAGGCGTTTCCACGGCTGGGATTGCGGGCCCGGGAGATCGCCGCCGACCCCGTGCTCGCCCACTTGAATCGCGTCGCGCTCAAGGCCGCGAGCCGCGATCACCACGCCCGGCACGCACATGCCGGCGAGCTGCTCGAGGCGATCGAAACGCAGCCCGCTCCCCGGCGCAGACGGCGCCCGCTGGCATGGGCGGCGGCCGCCGCCTGCGCCGCGGCCGCGGTCGTCTGGATGGCCATGCTGCGCGGCGGCCGCGAGCCGGTGACCGTGAACTTCGTCAGCGACACGTTCGAGGCGGAGGTGCTCGTCGATGACGCGCCGCTCCGCGACGCCGCCGGCCGCCCGCTCACCACCCCGTGCACGGCGACCGGCATTCCGGCGGGCCGGCATCGCGTCGCCTTTCGCCATCCGACGCGGGGCACGTTCGACGCCGGCCCGATCGACTTCTCGACGGTCCGCGAGGTCGTCGTGAAGTGGTGACGAACAGCGCCGGCGGCGTGCGAGAAAATCGCTCGTCCGCGATCGCCGGCGGGGAGTACGACCGTGGCATGACGACGTTCCTCGAAATCAAGGCCGCGAAGAAGCCAAAAGGACAGGCATCATTGGGCGTCGCCGCCAACTGGACCCATGGAGACGTCGTCCGCCGCTGGATCGCCATCTATCCGCCGTCATGCCTTTTCGAGCCAGAGACCGAACGTGCTCAGGAAGCCGCGTCCGGCTTCGGAAGCGGCACGGCTCCAGAGCCGATAGTCGGTCTCGCCGAGACCGATCATCCAGCAGTCGGCACGCGGGTTCGATAGAGCAGCAGGCCGGCGACGGCAACGAGGCCGACCGCTCCCACGTAGCCGACGGGCGGCATTCCCTTGGCCATCATCTCCGACATCCGCAGCGACGGATCACCGGCCAGCGCCACGACGCCGTGGATCAGGATCGGGACGGCGAGGGACCGCGCCGCCAGGTAGGCCAAATGCAGCAACACGCCCAACAGGAAGGCCGAGACCGCGAGCCGGGGATCGAGGCGAAACAGGGCGAACAGAGTGGAGGTGATGAGCACGCCCAGCACCGTCCCGTACCGGCCCGTCAGGCCTCGGCCGATGACGCCCCGAAACCACAGTTCTTCGGCGATGATGGCCGAAATGAAGACGACGATGGCGAGCGGATTGGAGAGCGACCACTGCGACCGCGTGAACTCAAATCCCTGCCATGACAACAGACGACTGCCGAGCAGGTTCGGCAGCACCGTATCGAGCCCCGCGAACATGATCCACAGTCCTGGCACACCGACCAGCGTCGCCAGCAGGTGCACCGGCCGCGGACCGACGAGGCCGACCGTCCGCCACCACAGGGGGCCGACGTCGGCGCGGAGGAGGAGACAACCAACCACGATTGCCGCGGCAGAAACCAGCCCCCTGACAAGCGTTGCCACGTGCGCATAGATTCCGCTGCGTTTGACGGCCCCCATATCGACCCTGGCTGCCCGGCGATAGAACGGACCGTTTGTCCCCAACGGTCCGCCGCGGCTCCAGTCAACCACGTGGCCGTGCTGCACGAATCCGGGCACAGCGACGGTGGTGGCGATGTCTGCGGGCAGCACTCGCACCGTGGTCACGAGGACGAGGCACCACGCCAGGGAGGCCCACAGCCCGGGCCGCGGGCGCGCCGCCGCCTGACCGGCGATCACCGCCGTGGACGGAGGTTGTTCGCGGGCTGCCGTGGCCGCAGGTGTTGTCAGCAGACGGAGAACCAGTTCCGCCGTGCCGAGAATCATGCCACTGCCGCCCACCAGCCGGAGGATGCCAAACAGTCCGTCAAGCTTCCTCCACGGCGATAGTTCACTGCAGGTGCCGGCGGCGTAGAGTGCCGCCGCGACGACCAGCACCGCCCCACGCGGCCCGAACCGCCAAAGCAGCCCGTACCCGACGAGCGATCCCAGCACGGAGGTTGCCAGGATGGCGAGAAAAATCTGCTGCTGTGTGTCCATGGCTCCTTCCCAGGCGCATCGCACGCGGAACTGGTGTCGGCCGCGCGGTCGAAGCGGAGCCCGGTCAATCGCCCCCATGCAATCTGACAAAAAAGGGGACATTCTGCTTTTTGCGAAAAAAGCAGAATGTCCCCTTTTTCCCTACCCGCTGGTCGCGTCGCGGGTGCTGCCGAAGAGATCGATGTCCCAGGCCACGAGATCGCGAAACACCGCTTCGATCCGCGGCCGCGGCAGAAGGCGGGCCAGATCCTCGCCCGTGACCACGCCCCGAATGCTGCCCGGCTCCGCCCGCATGTGGCACAGCGTGTGCCAGCCGAGGATCGCGGCGCCCACCGCCGTGGGATACGAGATGTAGGTCGCCCCCGCGTAGGGCGTGCCGAGCAGCTCGCGGTACCGCCGGAAGCTCAGGCCCACGGTCTCGATGATCGTCTGCCGCTCGTTCCGCACCCACTCGCTCACGCGGATCTCCGCCGCGGCGCAGAAGTGGGTGCGACGGATCACGCCGGAACGGAGATAGTCCTCGATCCGCCGCGGCTTCTTCATGCCGGGCATCGCCGCCCGCACCACGGCCTCGATCGTCAGTTCCGGGTTCGCCCCCAGCGCCTCCTTGGAGAGCAGGTTCAGCTGGTGGAGCGCCTTGACGAGCTCCACCTCGGAGCCGCCGGTGTAGATGCCGATGTTTTCCACCTGGGGATACGAGCGGTGCAGCGACAGCAGCTCCTCCTGGTAGAGCGGATACTGCCGCCACATCCGCGGCTCGTGCGGAAACTGGTAGTCGCGGGCCGCCGTGAACGGCTCGTGCACGATCATCCGCCCGTCCCGCAGCTGCAGCGGGCTCTGCGACAGCTCGTCGAGCGCCACCGCCGGCGCCCACGAGAAGATGATGGCGTCGGCGTCGATGTCCTCGAGCAGGAAGAGATCGATCGACTCGATCTCGAGCTCCTTGCGGTGCTCGGACCGGAGCCGCCAGATCTGTTCGCCGATGAGGAAGTTGGTGATGCCCGGGGAGATGCCCATGTTGACCAGCGCGGCCACGCCCCTCTCCTGGATGGCCGCGTCGTGGGCGTATTGATTGAACGTCAACGAGCTCGCCGTCTCCGGGTTGTACATGTCGGAGGCGAGGTCGAGCGTGTGGGCCCCCAGGCGGATGCCCAGCTCGATGATCGGGCAGTTGAACTGCGGGATCGCCGCATTGACCAGGAGCGTTGCCCCGGCGAGCTTGTCGGCCCCCGGCCCTTCGAGGGCCAGCAGCGGGTCGAAGCTCGGCACCCCGATGATCTCGATCCGCTTCATCAGCCGCTCGGCGTGGTAGAGCGCGTCGCGGGCGCCGGCGGGATCGATGGAGAACACCTTGAAGCGGACGGGAATGCCGTCCCGCTCGGCCAGTTCGGCCAGGCAGATCAGCATGCTCGAGCCCACGGCCCCGAGGCCGAAGAACACGATCGTCAGCGGCGGTGGCTGTTTGCCGGTGGTCGGAGACATGCCCGGAATCATAGCCGCTTCGCGGCCACGCGGCGGGCCGGCAGGTTTTGCCGGCTATACTCGCGAACACCGCGGGGCTTCTGGGGCGATGATCGCCGCATCCGGCGGCGACAGACTTTTTCGCAGGCTCCTCGGAGCCAATTTGAACCCCGCCTTTCCGGTGCGCCATCCGTGAGTCTTCCCGGCGACGAGTTCGATCGGCTGGAACGGCTCGTCTACCGGCCCGTCTCCTCGCGGCCCGACTGGCTCAAGGCCTGGCGGAACGAGGCCAACTACCTGATCTTTCTCGCCCGCCGTGCGGCCGACAACGAGGACGAGGACGAGCTCGACGAGCTCTCCGCCCAGGCCCGCGACCTGGCCGACACCGTCGAAGCCCGTCTCCGGCACGAAGGCCTGTGGTAACGGCTAGCCAAGGACAGCTAGGCACGCCGCCGCGCGAGCAGCGATCGACGAAAGAGCACACCACCGAACGCCAGCCCGGCGAGAACGATGGCCGGCGGCTCTGGGGCGGGCAGGGCCGTGAGCAACTTGGTATCGACCTCGCTCTCTTCTTCCTCCACGACCTGGCGGGGAGCAGCCGGCAGATTTGCCGATACGGCATAGCTCTCATCCTCCCCCGCCCAGGCCAGCGAAGCCGCGGACATGGGAGATGCAAACGACTCCCAGCCCATCCCGCCCAGCACGCTCACCCGGCCAGGATCGGCCGCAGCCTCGGTGCAGCGGGCGATCACACCATCGACCGCCACCCCGGCGAGGAAGATGGCCGACGGCTCCGGTGCAATCATCGCCGCGGAGAACTTCGCATCGATCGAGGGGCCGGCTTGCGGCACGAGCTGGAGGCGAGAGCCGAGCAGGCTGTTTGCTTCGGCATAGCTCGCAGCGGGGACTGCCGAAGCCAGTGAAACAAATGGTGACGCCGACGCCGTGCAGGAGCAGGCGATCGCAACGATTCCGGCAAGGGCAATGGCGGAGAACGAATTGTGCATGATGCAACTCTCGGTGGGAGGCGGGGGCGGCTGTTGCCGCATCGGGCAGCCCACGGGGGCTGCCTCGACAGCCGTTGGTTAAAGCAAGCGGCGTGCCAATGTCCATCGCCACCGAAATATTTCCTTTATTCTAGTCGTAAGCATCTTCCCCACAAGGACTTGCGACCGTTCTTCGCGCTGCCCAAAAAACGGCGGCTCGCGGCCAGGTGGAGCGATTCGCACCACTTCCCCCGAATGCGAGTGTGGATTTGGCCCAGCCAGAGCCCCCAAGTGGAGCGATTTGCACCATCAAGTGGAGCGATTTGCACCACCCCTTACTGGGGGTCACGCGACGTCCTGGCCTGGCCTGGTAAAGAATCCAGCAGACTGTGGAACGAGTCTGCCCGAGTAGGATGCACGGGCCAACGACCCAGGAAACCCGTGCGAGGAAACCCTCGGCGTTGCCTCGGCTACGCCTTCGATCTTCGAGTCCTGCGGTCGATCAAGTGGACAACGGCCATGGGGGCCTTTGTCCACGGGCGGTTAGCCATCGGCTTTTCGCTCGGGGGCGAACCCGCGACGGACGGTGTTTTCGGTCACCGTCCGCGGCGTCACGAACTGCAGCAGGTAGTCGGGGCCGCCCGCCTTGCTGCCGATGCCGCTCATCCGATAGCCGCCGAACGGCTGGCGGTGAACGAAGGCCCCGGTGATGCCCCGGTTGAGATAGACGTTGCCCGCGGCGAGCTCCCGCCGCGCCCGCTCCAGCCGCGACGGACTGCGGGAACAGATGCCCGCGGTCAGCGCGTAGGCGGTGCCGTTGGCCAGCTCGATCGCGTGGTCGAAGTCGCGGGCCCGCAGCACGGCGAGGATCGGACCGAAGATCTCGTCCTGCCCGAGCGGCCCGCCCGGATCGACGTCCACGAACGCATGCGGCCCCACGAACCAGCCACGATCGGCAAGCGGTCCGACCTCCACGGACGCCAGCTCGCGGGCCGTCCGCCGGCCGAGTTCGACGAACGACCGCACCCGCTCGAACGCCTCCCGATCGACGAGCGGACCGACGACCGTGCCCGGATCGGCGGCCGGCCCCACGGCCAGGCTGCGGATCGCGCCGGCCAGCCGGGTCGTGAAGGCGTCGTGCACGCTCGCCAGGACGATCGCCCGCGAGCAGGCGGAGCACTTCTGCCCCTGGAAGCCGAAGGCACTGCGGACGACGGCCGCCACCGCCTCGTCGAGGTCGGCGTCGTCGTCGACGATGATCGCGTTCTTGCCTCCCATCTCGGCGATCACCCGCTTCACGAGCCGGGCGCCGGCGGCGGCGCTCGCCGCGGCGGCCTGGGCGTTGATCGCCAGGCCCACGCCCCGCGAGCCCGTGAACACGATCGTGGCCACGTCGGAATGGGCGACCAGCGGCGGCCCGACCTGCTCGCCGCGTCCCGGCAGCAGGGCCAGCGCCCCAGGCGGCACGCCCGCTTCGAGGAGGATCTCGTGCAGCCGCAGGGCCGTGAGCGACGACTGCTCCGCGGGCTTCATCACCACCGGGTTGCCCGTGACGAGCGCCGCGGTCGTCATGCCCGTGAGGATCGCCAGCGGAAAGTTCCAGGGCGCGATCACGGCGGTCACGCCGCGCGGCAGGAAGCCGGTCGCATTCTCCTCGCCCGGCACGTCCACCCGGCGAGGCCGGCCCAGCCGCACCGCCTCGCGGGCGTAGTAGGTGCAGAAGTCGATCGCCTCGGCGACGTCGGCGTCGGCCTCGCGCCACGGCTTGCCCACCTCGAAGACCTGCAGCGCCGCGAGCTCGAACCGCCGCTGCCGCATGAGCCGCGCCGCCGTCAGCAGCACCTCGGCCCGCCGCTCCACCCCGACGTCGCGCCACTCCGCCAGGGCGGCGCGGCACGCGGCCACGGCCCGCTCCACGTCCCCCGGCGTGGCCGCCGAAACCTGGGCCACGAGCCGGGCGTGATCCGCGGGATCGTGCCGTGGGAACCGCTCGCCCCGTTCCTCGCGCACGCCGCCGATCACCACCGGCACCACCTCCGGCCGCCCGCCGTCGAAGCGGGCCCGGGCCCGCTCCACGGCCTCCTCCATCGCGCGGCGGGCGGGATCGAGGGCGAAGTCGGTGAGCGGCTCGTTGCGGAAGGTGTCGTGGTCCACGGGGGGTGCCTCGCGTGCGGAAGTGGCGGACGGGCCGGGCGGCGCCAGGAGCGTGGCTGGCGGCACGTGCTGCACGAACCCGGCCCGGAGGAACGAATCGTTCGACGAGTTCTCGAGCAGGCGGCGGACGAGGTAGGCCATGCCGGGCACGAGCTGCCCGTAGGGCATGTAGACCCGCAGCCGCCAGCCCTCGGCCGTGACGGCCTCCTTCTCCGGGTCGGCCATACCGTAGAGCATCTGCATCTCCACCTCGCGGCGGTCGAGCCCGAGATGCTCGGCGACAGCCATGCCGTGGGCCAGCGAACGAAGGTTGTGACTGCCGAGCGCCGGCCGCAGGAATCGCGACTGCTCCATCACGAACGTCGTCGCCGTCTCGTAGCAGCGGTCGGTCTCCCACTTCCGCTCCCACACCGGCACCGGCCAGCCGGCGGCCCGCGCGTGGATCGTCTCGTGGTCCCAGTAGGCGCCCTTCACGAGCCGCACCCACACGGGCGTGCCGCGTCGCTCCGCCCAATCGGCGAGGTCGCCCAGGTCGCGGACCGCCTCGCGGAGGTAGCACTGGATCACGATCCCGCAGTGCGGCCAGTCGCGAAACTCCTCCTCCATCGCGATCCGCTTGAAGATCGCGAGCGTCAGATCCTTCGTGGCATGGCTCTCCATGTCGACGTGCACCTGCCCGCCGTGGTCGCGGGCCGCCCGCCACAAGGGCCGCAGCCGCGCCAGCACCCGCTCGGTGGTGCCGACGGGATCGATGGCGTCGAACCGGCCGTCGAGCGCCGAGAGTTTCAGCGACACGTTCACCCGCGGCAGCGGCGCCCCGCCGGGCCCCTCGTCCACGAGCGCGTCCGCCGCCCAGCGGGCGGCCAGCGGCGGCAGTTCCGCCAGCAGCCGCGCGTAGGCGGCCGCGTAGCCGTCGGCCTCGGCATCGCTGATCACCGCCTCGCCGAGCAGGTCGAGCGTGAACGCCCGATGCCTGCGGCGCTGGGCGAGCGCCGCCGCCGCCGCCTCGTCGGGCGTGGTGCCGGCGATGAACCGCCGGGCCTGGGCGAGCGTCGCCGCCCGCACGGCCCGGGCCGCGAACGGTGCGAGGAGGCCCGAGCGGGCGGCCTGCAGCGCCGCCCGGAGCGGATTGGGCAGCCGCGCCACGACGTCGTCGTCGAGATACTCGCGGACGTGCCTGTCGAGGGCGACCGGGTCGTCGAGCATCGGCATGCAGTCAACGAGCCGGAAGAGCCTGACCTTCAGCTCGTCGTCATGCGTGGCCCACTCGCCCGCCTGCTGGGCCCAATACTCGGCCGACACCATGCCCGGCTGGGCGGCCAGCGCCCGCTCGAGCAGCCGGCGGCCGATCTCCTGCACACGGGCCTCGATCGCCGCCAGGTCGGCGGCGGTGAGCCGGGTCGGCGGGACGAACGCGGCGGTCATCGACGGCCTACTTCGGCGTGGTGCCGGGTTTGCCAGGCGCCTGGGCCTCGTCGAGGATGATGGACGCTGAATTGATGCAGTAGCGGAGGCCGGTGGGAGGCGGGCCGTCGTTGAAGACATGGCCCAGGTGGCCGCCGCAGCGGCGACAGGTGACCTCCGTCCGCACCATGCCGTGCGACAGGTCGCGATGCTCGGCGATCGTCTTGCCCTTCACGCCGTCGATCGGCGCGAAGAAGCTCGGCCAGCCGCAGCCGCTGTGAAACTTCTCACCCGAGCGAAAGAGCGGCTCGCCGCAGCCGATGCAGCGGTAGGTGCCGGCGGTCTCGGTGTCGGTGTACTTGCCCGTGAACGCCCGCTCGGTGCCCTTCTTGCGGACGATCTCGAATTGATGGGCCGTGAGCCGCTTCCGCCACTCCTCTTCGGTCGTCGGAACCTCGTCGTCGGCCAGCCGGCCTTTCACGGCCGGGTTCTTGGCGGGATCGGCGGCCTCGCGAGCGTGGGGAGCGGTCATGGGCTTGGGTTCCTTGGGCGCGGGAGGGGCGGCAGGCAGGCAGGCCGGCAGGCATGCGGTCGCGATGAGGAGGACGACTTGGAAAGATGTCCGGAGCCGCATCGCATTACCTCGTGTTGCAAAAGACGCGTTTGCCGTACGCACGGCCGCTGGTTCGACGTATGAAGACGAACAAAAAACTGGAAAGATGCGGGTGCTCTTTTGGATTATAGCCTCATACGGCTGACAGGTGATCCTCACGCGTGGCCCGCCGGTGGACCGGACATCGGGCGTGACCACGCGCTGGAATAGGGGTAGGGAGGCCCGGTTGGCCCGGGCCCCCCTCCCTCCGAACCGTGCTGGCGGGTCTCCCGCACACGGCTCTCCGGTTGATGGTTACCTGAGACAGGATTGAACGGCCGCAGCGCGG
>JBIJCJ010000138.1:0-9957 GCA_044344765.1 Pirellulales bacterium
TCAAGTAAGTCGCAGCAAGTCTCCTGCTGTCAACGATTTCGGTTGCGAGGGGTCGTGTGAAGATCAATGGACTTCGGCGGAATGAGACTGCCATTCGTACGGCGGTTCGGGCAGACACGAACGAAATGCCGCCCGGAAACGTCGCCGCCCCGAACTCGGATCGCCACTTGACGGGATGTGAACGCCTGTGCATTTTTCTGCCCGGCGGCCAGACGGGCCTGTCGGAAAAAAATCAGCTGCTATCCAGCAGACACGCCGGCGCGGGCCCGAGCCCGGAGCCCCGGACGGCGTCACGGCTTCGCGCCGGTCACCAGAAGCGTGATGTGGTAGAAGACCGGCGCGGCGAAGCACATCGAGTCGATGCGGTCGAGCACGCCGCCGTGGCCCACGACCAGCGTGCCATAGTCCTTCACGCCGCGGTCACGCTTGATCGCGCTCATCGTCATCCCGCCCGCGAAGCCCATCACGGCCACGACCAGCCCCGCCAGGGCCGCCTGCCAGGGCTGAAAGGGCGGGGCGGCCCACCAGAGCACCGCCGCCAGGAGCGCGGTGCTGGTGGCGCTGCCGAGCAGCCCTTCCCAGGTGCGGTTGGAGCTCACGGCCGCGGCCACCAGCCGCCGGCCCAGCATCCGGCTCCAGACATACTGCATGCAGTCGGCGAACTGCACGAGAAGAATGAGGAAGAAGAGCAGGCGGAAATTGCCGCTGCGGCCCGTGGCGGCGGCCGCGGCCGGGATCGGCACCTGGAGCAACGCGGGGGCGAAGGAGAGGCAGTAGACGCAGACCACGAGACCGGCCTGAATCTTGGCCGTGCGTTCCAGAAACCGCTTGTAGTCGCCGGCCACGGCCACCCGTGTGAGCACGAAGAGCGTGGCATAAACGGGCAGGAAGACGCTGAAGATGTCGTAGCGGTTCATGCCGACGAACACGTAATGGAGTGGTGTGAACGCGACGAACACCCAGAACAGGGCCCGGTGGTCGCCCTTCCGGGTCGGCGTGAGGGTGATGAACTCGCGCAGGGCCCAGAAGGAGACGAGCCCGAAGAGGACGACGGTGGCCGTGGTGCCCAGCCAGAAGGCCGCCGCGAGCACCGTGCACAGGATCCACCAGCCGCGGAGACGGGAGTTGAAGGTGCGGACGGCCGCCGGGTCGAGCCCGCGATCCGGATGACGCTTGAGAAACTGGCCCACGCCCGTGGCGGCGGTGAGCAGCGCGAGCACGCCGGTGATCAGGGCGATGGTGCGGGGATCGTTCATGCCGCTGTCGCTACTCCTTGAGCGCGAGCACGGCGCGGCGGGCCCGCGCGAGAAAATCGAGTTTCGCCTCGCCCCGCTCCAGCCACAAGGGCGGGCCGAAACTGATGCACGAAAGCAGCGGCACCGGGAGGAACTCGCCGCGCGGCAGCACGCGGTTGAGATTGTCGATGTGCACGGGAATGAGCTCGATCTCCGGCCGCTTCTTGGCCAGGTAGTAGAGGCCACTCTTGAACTCCCCCACCTCTCCCGTAACGCTCCGGCTGCCTTCCGGGAAGACGATCAACGAATGGGTCGAGCCGGCCTCGCGGAGCATCAGGTCCACGGGGCTCTGGTGGACCTTGATGTCGGTGCGGTCGATGAGAATCGCGTCGAATACCTCCTGGGCCAGCCACCGGCGGACGACGCCCCGCGACCAGTAGTCCTTCGCCGCCACGGGTCGGGTCACTTCGCGGACCGCCTGCGGGAGCGACGACCAGATCACGAGCGCGTCGAGGTGGCTGGTGTGGTTGGCGAAGTAGACGCGTTGGCAGGTGTCGGGCTGGCTGGCAATCCAGCGCACGCTCGCGCCCGAGAGCAGCCGCGCCAGCGCGGCGAGCGACAGCCCCGCGGCCCGACAGAACGCGGAGCGGCCGGCCGCGGGCCGGGAGGCAGCAGGGGCGGTAATGTCGGCGGGGGAGAGCATGGGGCCAGTGTCCGTCCGAGGCGGCGCGGCGGTCAATCCGACGAGCCGGCCGGGACGAACGGATTGTGGCGTTTTTCCTGGCCCACGGTCGTGGGGTCGCCATGGCCGGGGAGCACGATCGTGTCGTCGGGAAGGGTGTAAAGATGGCGGCGAATGCCGGCGGCCAGGGCGGCGAAGTCGCCGTCCGGAAAGTCGGTGCGACCGATGCTGCCCTGGAAGAGGACGTCACCGCCGAAAACGACCGCCGGTTGGCAGTCGAGCAGGCGGAGCACGACGTGGCCGCGGGAGTGGCCGGGAATCTCGTGGGCGACGAACGTCATGCCGGCCAGGGTGCAGGTCTCGCCGTCGTCGAGGAGGCGGTCGGCCGGGGGACTCGTCAGCGGCAGGCCGAAGGGGGCGGAGAGATTGGCGACCGGGTCGGTGAGTTTGGGGGCATCGTGGCGGCCGATGACGATCGGCAGGCCGGGCCACCGGTCGCGAAGGGCGGCGTTGCCGGCGATGTGGTCGGAATGGCCGTGGGTGACGAGGATGGCCGCCGGCGCGAGGCCCTGGGACTCGATCAACGCGACGATCGCCCCCGGCTCGAAGCCCGGGTCGACGATCAGACACTCCCGGCCCGCTTCGCGGGCCAGCACGTAACTGTTCTCGCCGAAGGGCATCGACTCGATGCGGGCGAGGCGGATTCCCGGCGGGGCGGACAGGATATCGGTCTGGGCCATGGCGTGGGCAACGAGGAGGGGCGCAGCCGCTACGGCAGCGGCGAGAACTCCCCGTGCAGCATGGCTCGCTCGCGGGCAGGCGGCAAGGAAGGCGTTTTCCAGCGGCAAAAAGCGGGTTGCGCCCGGCCCAACTGGGATGGCCAGGGGGGGATGGGGCCGCTAAACTCCCCGCCGCCCGCGGGCCGCACGGTGGTGCGGTGCGCCGGGGAGCGGCGCGGTCGGGTCCGCATGGATCTAACGGCCATGCCGGTGTCGCCGACTTCGTTCATGGCCCGGGTTGCCCCGGGCGATATCCAACACAACAGTTTCGCCGGTCGGCGCCAAAGTGGTGGACGCGGAATGCCGCCGCCAAGGGCCGTCCGGAAACAGATCCAGGGAGGGATCAATGGCCGGTCGTGCACGCTTGGTTCGGCTGATGGTGGGCCTGCCGCTCGCCGCAGTGCTCGCGATCGCTTCGGTGTCGGCCGCCCGCGGGCAGGCCACGGCCGTCCCGCCGCAAGGGCCCGGGCTGGTGCCGAACGGCGATGTCGCACAGGGCAACGCCGGCGCCGGTGACGCCACGGTGGCGACCGTCGGCGCCCATCCGCTCCAGCCCGCCCTCGAACTCGCGCAGAAGGGCCTGGCCGGCCTGCGTAGCACGATCAAGGACTACTCGTGCACGGTCGTCAAGCGCGAGCGGATCGACGGCAAACTCGGCGCGCATGAGTACATGTTCGCCAAGATACGGCACGAGCCGTTCAGCGTGTATCTCTACTTCCTCTCTCCGGACACCGTGAAGGGGCAGGAGGTGATCTACGTCGACGGGAAGAACGACGGCAACATGCTGGCCCACGCCGGCAGCGGCGTACGCGCCATGATGGGCACGGTGGCGCTCAAGCCGCAGAGCATGATCGCCATGCAGGGGAACCGCTACGCGGTCACGGAGATCGGCGTCGAGAACCTCGCCCGGCGGCTCGTCGAGGTCGCCGAGCACGACAAGCAGTTCGGCGAGTGCGAGGTGAACTTCTTCCCCAACGCCAAGGTCAACGGCCGGATCTGCACCTGCATCCAGGTCGTGCATCCGGTGCCGCGGCGAAACTTCCGCTTCCACCTGGCCCGCGTGTTCATCGACGACGAATACACGATCCCGATCCGCTACGAGGCCTACGACTGGCCGCAGGAAACGGGCGGACAGCCGGTGCTCATGGAGGAATACACCTACATGAACGTGAAGGTGAACAACGGCTTCACAGACGCCGACTTCGACACGAAGAACACGGCCTACAAGTTCGGGAAGTGAATCCCGCCGCCGGGTGGCGGCAGCGGGGATCGGGAGTCGACGCCGAATGGGCGGGCTCTGGTCGCCATTCTCGATGGGGCCCGTGAATCGCCCGGCGGGAGCCCGGGGTCGACGGTCGTGCCCCCTGCTTCTTGTAGCGGCGGTCTCTGACCGTCGTGCCCGGTTGCTGGGAAGCCCGAACCGTAAGGTGAGGGAATACGCGTCGCTTCACCGGAAGCAGATCCGCGTGCCCTCGGCTCGCGCCCCGGGCTTCACGGCAGCGGGCATCCGCCACCTGCGGCGGCGGCGTTCTCGCGCGGATGGGAGCTGCGGGACGACAGTCGGAGACCACCGCTACGGGGGCGGCATGAGCTGCGGCCAGGCGGCGGCGAGGTCCGCGAGCGGCGGCAACTGGAGCGGCGTGCCCGGGGCGAGCGCGATCCGCGGGTCGCGGGTACGGTTCCAGGCGTAGAGGGCCCGGTAGAGTCGGCCGTCGCCGTAGGCCCGCTCGGCGAGCGACCACCATGTGTCTCCGGGCTGGGCGACGTGGCCGCCGGCCAACGACATGGAACGCGGTTCGTGGGGCGGCCGCACGTCGAGCGGCATTGGCTGGGTTGGTTCGTCGGCCTGCCGGGGCGGCGGGGGCCGCGGGGCAGACGGTGCCGTCGTCTCCGCGTCGTCCGGCTGCTCGAACGAGGCAGCGGCGACGAACGGATCGCGACGGGGCGGCGGGCCCGGATCCGCGTCGGCCGTGGATGTGACGGCGGCACGCTCGAAGAGGCCGTCGCGGGCGGCGTAGCGATCGTTGGCAACGGGCGGAGCCGGCGGGAGGACAGCGGTTTCACTGGTGGCCGGCGTGGCCGCGGGCACCAGGGGCGGTGCGGCGGCGAAGTCGCTGGCCCGCATCGTGAGCCGTGGCGGTTCGACCAGGTCGTGGGTCTCGGCGGCGGCCAGTTCGGTTTGAATGTCGGGCCCGGCGCCGGCGGGGGGCCGCGGCACGAAGAGCTTCATCGACAGCACGCCCATGAACACGCCGGCCAGCAGGCCGAGAAGCCCGAGCAGGATCTTGGTTTCGCGTCCCATGAATCAGCGCGTGCGCGGTGCGGCGGAAAAAGCGGCGGATTGTCCAGAAACCCGGCCCCCGTCGCCAGATCGGCCGGCAGCCGTCCGCCTGCAAGGCAGGCAAGCAGGGCAGACTGGCGAGCCTGCTCGCATGCAAGGCTGCCCCGGAATGCGGAGTCACGTCGCCAGGCGTTGGGCGACGCGGAGCTTCGCCGAGCGGCTCCGCGGGTTTCGCCGCACTTCCTCGTCCGCGGCCTCGACCGGCGATCGCGTGAGGTTCTCCCACACCTGGCGATTGCGAAACGCCTCCTTCACCAGCCGATCTTCGAGCGAATGAAACGAGATCACGGCCAGCCGCCCTCCCGGGGCGAGCCGGGTCGGGATCCGCTCGAGCGCGATCCGCAGGCTCTTCAACTCCTGGTTGACGGCGATCCGCAGCGCCTGGAATGTGCGGGTCGCCGGGTGGATGCGCGGCGGCGGCGACTGCCGTGGTACCGCCGCGCACACCACCCGCGCCAGGTCGCGGGCGGAACGGATCGGGTTTTGTTCGCGGACGGCGGCGATGCGGCGGGCGATCCGCCGGCTAAACCGCTCTTCGCCGAACTCGTGGATGATGTCGGCGAGGCTCTCGGGCCGCATGCGGTTGACGATCCGCCAGGCCGGCTCGCCCTCGGTGGGGTCGAACCGCAGGTCGAGCGGGCCGTCCGAGTCGAAGGAAAAGCCGCGGGATTGATCGGCGAGCTGGTCGCTCGACAGCCCGACGTCGAGCAGAACGCGGTCCACCGTGGCGATCGAGAGGGCGTCGAGCACCTCGGGAAGGTCGCAGTAGTTGGCCTGCGCGAACCGCACGGGCCGGCCGGCGAGCTCGCGGGCGCCCCGCTCGATCGCGGTCGGGTCGCGGTCGATCGCGATCACGAGCCCGTCGGGGCCGACCGCGTCGGCGAGCAGCCGCGTGTGGCCGCCGCCGCCGAGCGTGCCGTCCACCACCCGCATGCCGGTCCGCACGTCGAGGAACGCCATCACCTCGGCGGACAGGACGCTCGTATGGATGCTGTTGGATGGACTGGGCGCGGTCATCACCGTGCATCGTAGCAGGCGATGCCCGCGGCCGCTCAGTTCGCGCCGCCGGCGCGGTAGTCCTGGTAGACCGCGAGCCACGGCAGCGTCCACGGGTTCCACGTGGGGTAGCTGGCCGAGGCGACGCTGATCGCCAGCAGGACCGCGGCCACGATTCGCCGGACCCGCGTGCCCGCCAGTGCATCGGCCGCCGGCAGCATGGCGAAGAGCCACAGCGGCGCGAACCAGAGCGCCCAGCGGAAGCCGGTCGCCGTGCCGCCGTAGTTGCGGTCCTCGAGGGGGCGGGTCACGTAAAACGCCAGACAGGCGACGGTGCAGATCAGGATCGCCGCCGCCACGGCCCGCTCGGCATTGGCCGCGGCTCCACGGCGGGCAAGCAGGATCCACAGGCCGGCGAGGCTCGCGAGCCACACCGGGGTGAGCGAGAAGATGCCGTGGTGGCCGACGAGCACATGAAACGCGTAGCTGGCGATCGACGGCTCGCCGCGGTCGATCGCGCTCTTGGCGACCGTCGGCTTCCAGTAGCTGTCGATCACGCGGCTGCCGCGGCGATACTGGTAGTCGTACCAGCCACCTTCGACGTGCCGCTCGGTGTAGGCGGGGCGGATCGTGCCGTGGGCCGCATAGTTGGTGCCGATCGCCGCCGCGAACACGATGGCCGCTGCCGGCACGGCGGCCAGGAGCGTGGCCCGCGGCGCCTTCCAGAGGAGCAGCAGGCCAACGAGGCCGCAGAACGAGAGCGCGGGCAATTCGCATGCGGCCATGAACGCGGCGGCCAGGCCGGCGATGAAGAACCAGCGCAGCCGCCGCTCCCCCTCGCAGACGATCCGCAGCGTGGCGTCGAGGGTGACCATGGCGGCGAAGGCCGCCGGCCAGTGGTTCGTGAAGGCCACGGCGTAGGCCGAGAGCAACGTGCCGAGGGCGGCGGCCGCGACGACGAACACCCGGCCGAAGTCGGTCGTGCCGTACCGTTCCACGATGCGGGCGAGGATCAGCAGGTAAAGAACGAACGGGATTACGTTCCAGGTGAAGAGGAGGATCCGGCCGAGTTCGTGCGGGTGGGTGCCGAGCGTCTTGCCCGTGAGCCGGTGGAGCAGCCAATACTCTCCGGCCATCAGGGTGGCGAGCAGGGGTGGCTTGCTGGAATAGAGGTGCCCTTCGTCGGGGCCGGGGGCGGGGTTGCCGCGGCCGTCGTGCTTGACCATGTCGATCGTGTCCCAGTTGGGCTGCGACACGATCTCGTCGATGGCGTAGGTGCCGTGCTCGACCAGCGCCCGCACCGTGCACCAGCGACTGCGGTCGTTGCCGCTCAAGAACGGCCGCTGCAGGCTCCGCAGTTTCGGCTCCTTCCCGGCCGCCGCCTTCTTGCGAGCCTCGTCGTTGAGGTGCTTCTCGAGCCGCACCGTATCGACGGAGTTCACGGCACACAGCCGGCCCGTGACGTCGCCGGCCGCCAGGGCGATGAGCAACAGATAGACGCCACGGCGCAGCGCAGCGGGCGAATCGGCTGATGGGGAAGGCGAGGGTGTCATGAGAGCCGCCGGGCGGGGTTGTTGGGGCGACGGAAATCGAAACTATAATCTAAAGTCGCTTCGGCCTTGTGTGGGTCGGGGTGGCCCCGCCATGTCGCCGGACGTTCTCTCCGGCCCTCAGCTCACCTCATGCCTCCCGCGATCTCGTTCGTCATTCCGTTCAAGGACGAGGAGCCCACGCTCGTGGAGCTCTCCGACCGGATCGCCGCGGCCACGCAGGCGACCGGGCGGTCGTTCGAGGTGATCTTCGTGGACGACGGCTCTCGCGACGGCGGCGCCGCGCGGGCCGCGGAGCTCGCCGCGCGGCATCCGGGCACCGTGCGGCTCATCGAGCTGCGGGGCAACTTCGGCAAGAGCGCGGCCCTGGCGGCGGGTTTCGAGCGGGCGACGGGCGACGTCGTGTTCACCCTCGACGCCGACCTGCAGGACGACCCCAAGGAGATCCCGCGGTTTCTCGAGGCGCTCGACGGCGGCCTCGACGTGGTCAGCGGCTACAAGCAGACGCGGCACGACCCCTGGCACAAGGTGCTGCCGTCGCGGGTCTTCAACTGGATGGTCCGCCGGCTCACAGGCGTGCCGCTGCACGACATCAACTGCGGCTTCAAGTGCTATCGGGCGGAGGTGGTCCGCGACGTGCGGGTGTACGGAGAGCTGCACCGCTTCATCCCGGCGCTGGCCGCCTGGAATCGGTTTCGCGTGGGCGAGATCATCGTCGAGCACCACCCGCGGCGGTTCGGCGTTTCGAAGTTCGGGGCGGGACGGTTCTTTCGCGGCCTGATGGACCTGCTGACGGTCACGTTTCTCTCCAAGTACGACCGCAAGCCGCTGCACTTCTTCGGCTGGCTGGGGGCGGCCGCGTTTCTGGCGGGGGTCGCGATCTGCGGCTATCTGACGGCCGTGAAGTTTTCCGGGCAGAGCATCGGGCAGCGGCCGCTGCTCACGCTGGGCGTGCTCCTGATCGTGATCGGCGTGCAGATCCTCGCCACCGGCCTGCTCGCGGAACTGATCGTGCACGTGGCCGGCGACGCCCGCCCCTACCGGATTCGGCGCACCGTCGGCTTCGACGCCGACCGCGGCTGAAGGCGGCGATGGACGACTCCGACCTCTACGACTACCAGCTGCCGCCGGAGCTCATCGCCCAGGAGCCGCTCGCTGACCGGGCCGCCGCCCGCCTGCTGCACGTCCGCCGCGCCGACGGCACGATCGCGCACCGGCACGTCCGCGACCTCCCCGAGATCCTCCGGCCGGGCGATCTGCTGGTCGTCAACGACACCCGGGTGGTGCCCGCGCGGCTCGTGGGCCGGCGGGCGCAGACCGGCGGGCGGTGGGAAGGGTTGTTTCTGCGGGTGCAGGCCGACGGGCCGCACGGCGGGGCGTGGGTGGTGCTCGCCCAGACCCGCGGCCGGCCCGGGATCGGCGAGCGGGTGATCCTCGCGGACCGCGACGGCGCCGACGCGCTGGCGCTGACGCTGGTGGGGCGGGCGGAAGGCGGTTCGTGGCTCGCCGTGCCCGACGCGGCCGAGCCCTTCGACACGCTGCTCGACCGCGTCGGCCGCGTGCCTCTGCCCGGCTACATCCGCGGCGGGGCGGAGCGGCCCGGCGATCGCGAGCGGTATCAGACCGTGTTCGCCCGTGCCGCGGGGTCGGCCGCGGCGCCCACCGCGGGACTGCACTTCACCGCCGACCTGCTCGCGGCGCTGGCCGCCCGCGGCGTGGAACGGGCGCCGGTCACGCTGCACGTCGGCCTCGACACGTTTCGGCCGATCACGGCCGCGCGGATCGACGACCATCCGATGCACACGGAATGGTGCGCCTGCCCCGCCGAGACGGCGGCGGCGGTGGCGGCCACACGGGCCCGCGGCGGCCGCGTGGTGGCGGTGGGCACCACGGCGATGCGGACGCTGGAGACGGCGGCCCGCCACACGCGGCCCGACGGCACGTTTCCGGCCTGGAGCGGCTCCACCGACCTGTTCATTCGGCCCGGGTTTTCCTTCCGGGCCGTGGACTGCCTGGTGACGAACTTCCACATGCCGCGGACGACGCTCATGGTGCTGGTGAGCGGCTTCGCCTCCCGCGGCCTCGTGGCCCGGGCCTATGACGAGGCGATTCGCGAGCGGTACCGGTTCTTGAGCTACGGCGACGCGACGTTCTTCGAGTGACGCCGCCCGGTGGCGGGGTCAGTAGTTGATCTGGAACTGGAACCGCAGCATGTCGCCGCGGAACTGGGCGTAGTTGGCGTCGACGATCTTCGCGTTCGCGCCGGTGTTGGTGCGGTTCACGAAGTCGTACTCCACCGTCAGTTCCATCTGCGGCTGGATCTGCCACTCGACGCCGAGGTCGAAGTTGTTGACGAACGTGTCGGGGCTGTTGC
>JBIJCJ010000139.1:0-9870 GCA_044344765.1 Pirellulales bacterium
GAACATGTAGCCGAGGTCGTTGCCCCGCCGCGGCCCCACGCTGTTGTAGACGCGGAGCTGGTTGTTCGTCGAGCCGTCGGTGCTCGGAGCCTGCACCGGCGGCGGGGTCCAGGTGGCGACGTTCTGCGTGATGAACTGCGGGTTGTCGGGGCCGACGGGCTGTTCCGGATTGTACAGGGGGTTCGGGGTTGTGACCGGCACGGTCGGGCCATTCTGCGTCGCGACGAGCACCGGTTTGACGTCCGCCCTGAACTCCGTGTTCGTGCTCGCCCGCGTGATGCCGCCGAGCCACATGCCCGTGTAGCCCAGGTTCAGGGAGATCGCCTTGCTCACCTTGTAGCGGCCCCGGAGCCGCCACTCGCCGAGCGGCGAGAACACGAAGTTGTGCTCGGCCGCGTTGGTGGCGTTCGTCTGGCCGATGCCGTAGATCTGCACGAACAGCGGCGGTGCCGACACTCCGACCGAGTTGTTCGACGCTTGGGCAACGGTGTTGGCGAACGTGTAGGTCGAGCGGAAGTAATCGGCACCCAGTGCCGCCGGGAAGTTCGAGCCCCGGTAGAGGGTGTTCTGCCAGTTCATGCCGGCGGTGAACCGGAGGTCGGTCTCGATCGACCAGCGGCCCCGCTCGAGCTTGTAATTCATGCCGAACTCGGGGCCGACGATGTTGTTGTAGGCTGACGTGTCCCAGCCGCCGAACTGCAGGCTGGTGGGATTCCCGAACGCGGCGCCCGTCTGGGCATTGAATCCATCCACGGTGCTCGAGTAATCGATGCTGTAGCGGTCGGCCACCTGCAGGTAGCGCGGGCCGAACGTGAACCGCGCCGTGCGGATGGAGCCCGATCCGGCCGTGGAGAGGTTGCGGCGCACGGCCCATGCGAAGCCGGCCGACGTCAGCTCTGACGAGTTGCGCTGCGTCAGGTTCTGGGCGATGATGTGGTCAGGCGGTGGGCTGACCGATGTGATCGTGGTCACGACGATCGGGTTCGTGAGAAATCCGCCGACCGGTTGCTGAGTGAAGTTGGTCGTCGGCGAGTTCACGGCGAACGAGTTGGTCGTCACGAACTCCTGGCTGTCGGGGCCGGAGCCGAAGTAGCTGAAGAGCATGCCGAAGTCGTCGTAGATCCAGCCGCCCTCGAAGCGGTTGCCCCACTGGAGGTCGGTCCGCATCCAGTTGGTGTTGAGGTCGAAGCGGAGGGGGTCCGAGCCGAAGACATACAGCCCCGACGACGGTGCGTTGGCACGGATCAGGTTGTTGTTGAGCTGGGCCACCGCGAACGGCGACAGCGGCTGCACGGGGATGAAGAAGTCGTTGAGGATCGGCCGCGACTGCGGCGGGGTGATCGCCCAGACCGTGCGGTCGTAGGTGAAGAAGATGCCCTCCTGCGGATCCGGGCGGATGGCGTATTCCTGCAGATCCGGCGGCGCGAAGATCTGGAAGTCGTAGAAGTCCTGGTCGGGCAGCATGGGCATCCAGTTCTGCCCGGCCCGTACGGCCGAAGCCGCGACCCAGAGCCCCGCGGCCGCGAGCAGAAGTCCCGCCAGACGCTTCATTTCCAGTGTGATAGCCATCGCTCGTGTGTCCTGTGGTGCAGGAGCCGGTGTTCCGCCGCTGCGGATTCTCCTGGGGTATCGGTCGTGCCGGTCGATCGGGTTGATGAAACTTGGCAAACCCTGACGGTTCTCCCGGTTTTCGGGCCCCGCGGCCGAAAGTGTGGCAGGCTGGGAAGACTCGGGTATCCTGCGGGTCGATCGCAAAAGGTCCGGACTCGCCCAACCCGGCTCGGGGACGGCATGAGTTGCGTCGCTGGCGAAGGTCCGCCACGCTCCGCATCCTCACGCCGATCCCCTCGCCTACCAGTGGTGTTTCGGTGAGCTGTGCATGGTCGCCCGGGTCGGCGACTTTCGCCGCCCCCGAGCCGGCGGTCTAGAAGGAGAGCCATTCGATGCTGAAGCCCCCTGCCCTGCTTCGATTCGCCCTGGGTGCCCTGCTGGCAGTGTCCGTCGTGCGGGCCGACGAGCCGGCGCGGGGGGGCGCCGCGGTGGCGGAGGAGAAGGTCGAGTTCCTGCGGCTCTCGCGGGACGACCGTGACCGGCCGCTGTCACTCGACACGTCGATCGTCGAATACGGGCGCCGCGATGAACCGGCGGGCCGCGGCGCCAGGCCACCGCTGCGGGTCGACCTCGTGGCGGCCGTGCACGTGGGCAGCCAGTCGTATTACGACACGCTCGACCGGCTGTTCGCCGACTACGACGCCGTGCTCTACGAACTCGTCGCCCCGCCGAACGCCCGGCCCCGGCCCGGGGCGAAGCCGGCGGGCGCGATCGGTTCCGCCCAGCAGGGGCTCAAGCAGATGCTGGGGCTGGAGTTTCAGCTCGAGGCGGTGGACTACACGGCCGCCAATTTTGTCCACGCCGATCTCTCGCCCCAGGAGTTCGATGCGGCGATGAAGAAGCGGGGCGAGTCGTGGTGGTCGATGTTCATGAAGCTCATGCGCGAGGGCATGGCCCGGGCTGAACGGGAGGGGCGGAAGCCGGGCGGCGACGTGAGCGTCGGCGAGATGTTCGGTCTGCTCTTCGGTTCCGGCGAGGCACGGCAGGTGAAGCTGCGGCGGATCATGGCCGAGCAGTTCACCGACATGGAGGTCTTGACGGCGACCTTCGGCGGCGAAGAGGGCTCGACGCTGATCACCGATCGCAATGCCGCGGCGCTGCGGGTGCTGCGCGAGCAGATCGCCAAGGGCCGGAGGCGGATCGCGATCTTCTACGGCGCCGCCCACATGGACGACTTCGATCGCCGCCTCCGGGCGGACCACGGGCTTCAGCCGGGCGAGACGGTGTGGCTGGAGGCGTGGGACTTGCGGGAGCCGGTGCCGGCCGCCCCCCGGCGGTGAAAACCGCGCGGCGGCGAGAGGCAGGTGTCCGTCGCGGTGGCGGCGGCCGTGCCGCCCAGCCAGGCCGCCGCTGTCCGGGCGGTTTCGCTCAGCACCGCCTCGTGGCCGAGTGACTCGGCCACTTCGCCGACGGGGTCGAACTCGAAGTCGCCGCGATAGCCGTGCCGCACCAGGCCGGCGAGGAGGGGCTCAAGTGGCAGGCCGCCCCGTCCGGCCGGGAGCCGGTCGGCGTCGGCCGACGGCGGGCCGAGGCGGTCGGCGACCTGCACGATGGCGGCCAGTTCGGCGAGCCGGGGCACGAGATCGACCATGTCGGCCGCGTCGGCGAACTGCCAAAGATCGACGGCCAAGCCCACGGCCGAGTCGCCGACCTGCTCGACGATCTCGAGCCCGTCCGCCAGGCCTGTCAGCAGGCTGCAGCCGGGGGCCACGGCGGTGTGGATCGGCCGCAGGGCGAGGGTCACGCCGGCCCGTCGGGCCACGGGGGCGAGTGTTTCCAGGGCGTCGCGGACCAGCCGGGCGGCGTGGCTCAGGGTATGCCCCCCGCGGCAGCCGCTGTGGACGACGAGCACCGGCGCGGCGAGGAGCCGGGCGGCGTCGATCGCCTCGACCGCGTCATCCACACTCTCGGCGAAAGACCGGCCGTCCCCGGCGGTAAAGCCGCCCGCCCACTGCAGGCTTGACACCCGCACGCCCGCACAGGCCAGGGACGAGGCCACGGCGCCGAGGCCGAGGTCGGAGACTTTCGGGCGCCACAGCGAGATTGCGTCGAAGCCGGCAGCGGTGGCGCTGGCGAGCTCGCGGTCGAGGTCCAGGCGGGGCGTCGTCAACTGGCTGATCGCGACGTCGAACATGCGACAGGATTCTCCGGACTGTATCGAAAGGCTCGGCTCCCCGAGCGAGCGCGAAGTATGGAGCGGCTGCGCGCAGGCTGTCCAGAGAATCGCCTCCGTCTGCGTCAGGCCCCGTAATTTTGCGGCGGCCACCTGACCGCGAGGGATGACAGCACGCCCCGCTCGTTCGGGCTTGACAAGTGCGGCCCCAGGCCGATTCCGCCAGTTTCAACTACGGCGCCGCGAGGTCGAGACACACGAGCCGTCCCTGCCCGCGCACGTAGCCGAGGCCGCGCGCGATCACCGGTGCCGCCCAGCACGGCGGCGCGAGGAGGTCGGTGCGGCCGTCGGCGGGGTCGCGGAGCCGCGTCCGCGAGACTTCCACGTAGCGTTCTGGATCGGCCCGCACGAGCGCGAGGTCGCCATACTCCCCGACCACCAGCAGGTGGCCGGCGACGAGCGTGACACTGGCCCGGCCGAAGCCACCTTCCGCCCAACGCACGGCGCCGGTCTTCCAATCCACACAGGTGAGCACGGCGTCGCCGGAATTGCGGCCGCTCACGCCGTAGACGTGCCCCTCGTGAAGCACGGGCGTGGCCCAGTGGGCCTTGAGGGCGGCGTCGGGCCGGGCGCGGCGGCGGTCCTGCCGCAGCGGCCGCGGGTCGCCGCCGGCCGCGAGGTCGAGCAGCACGCTGCCGGGCCCGTAGCACTCCGACAGCAGCACGCAGCCGCCGGCCGCGACGGGGCTCGCGCAGACGGCGCTGAACACCTCATCGGCCCGCCAGCGAAACTCCCCCTCCACCGCGCCGGAGGCCGGATCGACGACAAGCAGCGTGTCGCGCATCCAGGCGAGGATCCGGTCGCGATCGCCGATCCGCGCCAGGATCGGCGCGCTGTAGCTGGCCAGCTGGTCGGAGGCCCGCCAGCGTTCTCGGCCGGTGGCCAGGTCGAACGCGACCAGACCGCTGTCGAGTCCCTTGACGAGGTCGAGCCGCTCGGGGGCGGGCGGCGCCGTTCCCGGCTTGCTGCCGCCGACCTGCACGACGACCAGCGGTCCGCCGTCGGTATCGATCACCAGCGGGGCGGCGCCGACGCCGAAAAAGTTCTGCACGACGTGGTAGCCGCGGCCCGTGTCGATCTTCCAGACCAGCGCGCCGTCGGCCAGGCAGCGGCACTCCAGCCGGCCCTCCGGCCCGAACGTGACCACGCGGTCGCGGGCGATCACCGGCGCGGCCCGCGGCCCGCCGTCGTAGCCGAACATGTCGGCGTAGTCGGCTGGATACCGCTCCTCCCAGAGCTTGCGGCCCGTCTCGGCCTCGAGGCAGCGCAGCCGCATGTCCTGCCCGATGCGGTCGAAGATCATCGCGCGGCCAAGCGCCACGGCCGGCGCGCAATACCCTTCGCCGACCGCGCAGTGCCACACCACCGGCGGCCCTCCCTCCGCCCACGGCGTGCGCAGGTTTTGGAGGCCGCTGCGGCCGTTGCCCGTCGGTCCGAGGAACGCCCCCCAGTCCTCTCCCCGTCGCTTCCCGATGTCCGGCGTCTCGGCCGTGGCCTGCGGCGATACCACCTCCGCGGCCCGCGCCCCGCTGATCACGACCGCGAACCATGCCCCGAGCAAAGCCCCGAGCAAAGCCCCGAGCAAAACAACCTGCAGCCCGCGCCGGCGCGGGAACGCCGTCCCTGCCCCCTTCTCCACTGACGAAGGCGGAGGGGTCGGCGTGAGGATCGCGAGCGTGTCAGCGAGCGAACTCATGCCGCCCCGCAGCCGGGTTGGGCGAGCGGAGCCCGCTGTGCAAGGAGAACAAGAGCCATGCGGGTTGTCGTCCAGCGGCAAAGGGAGACTGGGAAGAGTATAAAGCTATGCCACATCCGGCGTCGCAGGACTTCCCCCCCCCCCATGCCCCCTCCCCGCGGCATCCGCGTCAGCGACGGTCGCCGCGTCATCGTGGTGCCGGGCGACGCCCTGGAGTGGCAGTTCGTCCGTTCGAGCGGGCCCGGCGGGCAGCATGTCAACCGCACCAGCAGCAAGGCGGTGCTCCGGTTCGACGTCGGCCGCTGTGCCGGTCTGCCCGAGGACGTGCGGCAGCGATTCCTCACCCGGGAACGGTCCCGGCTCACCCAGGAGGGAACGCTCGTCATCGCCAGCCAGCGACACCGGGAGCAGCCGCGAAACGTCGCCGACTGTCTCACGAAACTGTCGGCCATCCTCGAGCGGGCCCTCGTGCCGCCGACGCCGCGGCGGCGGACGAAGACTCCGCGTTCGGCTGTTCGCGAGCGGCTCGACGAGAAAAAGCGGCGCTCGCGAACCAAGCGGCTCCGCGGCCGGCCCGACGAGTGAGCGGCTTGATATAATCGGCCATGCGGGCGACGAGGCCCGCTCTCGCCGCCCGACAAGGACAGATCCCATGGCGATTCGCCGCGACATCGACCCGATCCTGCAAAAGTGGGAGTTTCGCCCGGGAGAGGTGAATGCCCGCCTCGTGAAGGCCCGCGATGGCCGCGAGGTGCTGCAGATGCGGGTCGACATGGGCGTGCTGCAGATGGAGACGGATCAGCGGCCCGACGGCGTGCGGCCGCACGGGGCCGAGACCTACTACGACTATCTCGTGGGCGAGGTGATCCGCGAGGGGGGCTCGTTTCGGCTCTCCAAGGAGCAGTGCGCGGAGGCCGACCGGGAGTTCGTGCAGTATTACCACCGGCGGCTGTGCTGGCTCTCGCTGCGGGAATACTCACGGGCGGCCCGCGACGCTGATCACAGCCTGGCATTCATGGACTTCGTGCGCGAGCACTCGCCCGACGAGGAGTGGACACTGTCCCACGAGCAATACCGGCCGTTCGTGCTCTTTCACAGGGTGCAGGCCGCGGCCTTGGCCGCGCTCCAGGAGAGCGGTCCCGAACCTGCGATCGCGGAGATCAACACCGGGCTGGCGCGATTCCGCGAACTGTTCGCCCGCTACGACGCCGAGGAGCAGTATTCGGGAGACGAGTTGGTGCGCCGGCTGGAGGAAATGCGGGAGGGCGTGCGCCGGCGGTACGAAGTGGGGGACACGCTCCACGAACAGCTCGCCGCGGCCGTGCGGGCGGAGAATTACGAGCTGGCCGCCGAGATCCGCGATCGGATCCGCGGCCAGGCCCGGGAGCGGAACGCCGCCGGCCCGGGCTGAAAAATTTGCAACGCGAGGTCCGCCTTGCGTCGCCCTGTCTGCCCAGTTTGACGCGGCGGCGTGGCGGCCAGGAAAGTTGTGGCGGTTAGGCCGGTTGCAGGTGCCGTTTTGCGATTGGCACGGGATCTGCACTGTCTGTCGACGCCGTCGGGAGTCACCCGCGCGGCCCGCCCGCCTGGAGGATCACACCATGAATGCCGCCGCAGGTCAGACTTCCCGCCGTGCCGACCATTCCTCTCCCACGTGCTTCTTCATGCGGTTGGACGGCACCGACTGCACCGTCCGGGCAACGACCGTCTGGCCGATCCAGGAAGTGCTGGAGGTCGAGGCCGAGATGCTCATGGCCGCCGGCACCCAGGAGTCCGCCGACGCCGAGATGCTCGTCGATCTGCTGGCCTCGCGGATGATCGCCCCGCACCGTCCCCGCCGCCGTCGCGAACGGGCCGTGAGCTCGCGGGCCATGTTCTACTCCGGCGCGGACGAGTGATCGTCAGTCGTCTGGGAGGTCGGGGTTGCCCATGCCCCGTCGCCGGACGTTCGTTGCGCCCATCCTGGGCTCCACTCACTCGAAGTTGGCTGCGCTCCGGCCTCCGTGCCTCCGCTGGCCGACTACGCCGGCTCTCAGGGCACGGGCAACCCCTCCCGCGACCTCGTTTGGCAGGAAAAATACAGCCGGCAGAAGACGCGTACTTGGGCGGCAGACCTGATTGAGAGTCTGCTACACTCCTGGCCCCTGGCTGTCCGTGGACAAAGCCAGCCTGCGCATCCGGCGCGGGGGGATCTGTCACACAGCCTGCTAGGAATGTCCATCGCATGGGATCGTCCGACCAGCCGCTCCACGTGCCTGCGGGCCGTGACATCCGTCTCGCCGACTTCGACCCCGACTTTCACGAGGGCCTCGGCCGCGAAGCGGCCGAGGCCGAGACCCGGCGGCACTGCGACGCCCTCGACGAGCTCGCCTATCGGCTGTTCGCCGAGGCGAAGCGGGCGGTGGTCGTCGTCCTCCAGGGGATCGACACCTCCGGCAAGGACGGCACCATCCGCATGCTGGCCAGCGGCATCAGCCCGCAGTGCCTCGACGTGAAGAGCTTCAAGGCTCCCAGCGCCCTCGAACTCTCCCACGACTTCCTCTGGCGGGTGCACGCCGCCGTGCCCGCCCACGGTCGGATCGGAATCTTCAATCGCTCCCACTACGAGGACGTGGTCGTCGTCCGTGTCCGTAAGCTCCTTCCCAAGGAGGTATGGCAGGCCCGCTACGACCAGATCAACGCCTTCGAGAAGCTGCTCGCCGACGGCGGCATCACGCTGGTCAAGTGCTTTCTTCACATCAGCAAGAAGGAACAGCGGGAGCGGCTCGAGGACCGGCTCCGCGACCCGAAGAAGCAGTGGAAGCTCGGCCCCGACGACCTCACGGACCGCACCCGCTGGGACGACTTTCAGAAGGCCTACGACGACGCCCTCACGCTCTGCAACACGGAGCACGCCCCGTGGCACGTCGTGCCGGCCGACAAGAAGTGGTATCGGAACCTCGTGGTGGCGCGGCTGGTCCGCAAGACGCTCGAGCGGCTCGACCCGCGGTTCCCGCCGTTCGACTCCGGCCTCCTCGCCAGGCTCGACTGACGGAGTCACGCATGAACGGCGCCACGGCCCTGCTCGACCTCGATGCCTGCCGGACCCGGCAGGCCCGCCTCCGCGCGGTGATGGCGGAGCGGGCGGTGGACGCCGTCGTGGTCGTGACGCCCGAACACATCCAATACCTCACCGGCCACCGCTGGGACCACCGCTTCGCGCCGGCCGCCGCAGTGCTGGCGACGGGCGAGGCGCTGCTCGTCTGTCCCGACAAGCCGGTCGAGCATGCGGCGGCCACCGAGGTCCGCACCTACGAGGCCAAGTGGAAGAGCACGCTGCGGAACGACCAGCGTGAGGCGTCGACCGCCATCCTCGGCGACTGGCTCGCCGCCTGCGGCCGGTTCGGTCGGGTGGGCGTGGAGTTCGCCGCCTGTCCGCCCCACGTCACGCGCCGGCTCGAGCCGGCGGCGTTGATCGACATCGATGGCGAGCTGCTGCGGCTGCGGCGGCGGAAAGATCCCGACGAACTCGGACTGCTCCGCCGGGCGATCGCCGCCACCGGGAAGATGTACGAGGCGGCCCGCGGCACGATCCGGCCTGGCGTGAGCGAGCTCGACGTTTTCTCCGCGCTCCAGACGGCGGCCGTGGCCGCCTGCGGCGAGATGCTGACGGGCACCGGCAACGACTACGCCTGCGGCGTCCGCGGCGGCCCGCCCCGCCCCCGGCCCTGCGTCGCCGGCGACCTCTTCATCCTCGACCTCGGGCCGGCCTACCGTGGCTACTTCGCCGACACCTCGCGGGTGATCGCCGTCGACGGCCGACCCACCGACGTCCAGCACGCGGCCTGGGAGCGGGTCTGCGGCGCGCTCACGCTCGTGGAGCGGCTCGCGAAGCCGGGCGTTCGTTGCCGTGACATCTACGCGGAGGTGCATGCGTGGCTCAATGCCGGGCCCGTGGGCACGTGGTCGAGTCATCTCGGCCACGGCATCGGCCTTTCGGTGCACGAGCCGCCCCACCTGAATCCGAGCTGGGACGACACGTTGGAGGAGGGCGACGTGATCGCGGTCGAGCCCGCCCTCTACGACCCCGCCCTGGCGGGCGGCCTGCGGATCGAGAACGACTACCTCTTGACGGCGACCGGCCTCGAGAACCTCAGCCCGCTTCCGCTGGAAATGGTGTAGGAGACGGCGGCGGTTGTAAGTCTTTTTTTGCGCCCCGGTGAGCGTGAAGTCATTCTCCCTCTCCCTCTGGGAGAGGGCCGGGGTGAGGGTGCAGGGCATCTGAGCAGCGTCAGAAGCACCCTCACCCGGCCTGCGGCCGGCCTCTCCCAGAGGGAGAGGCGACAAGTCCCTACGGGGCGCGGACGATGTCACCTATTGGATGCTCGGGGTAGTAAAAGCGAGTCTCGGC
>JBIJCJ010000300.1:0-2518 GCA_044344765.1 Pirellulales bacterium
CGCGGGGACGCAGTTTCGCTCGGTTACGGCAGCCAGGCCGGCCACCGACAGGGACTCGCACCCTGCTGGTTCAGTACACTTGCAATCGCACAGCCCCCGGCGGGAGCCGGGGGGTGACGGGCTGCCCCCACGGATTTTCGGGAAACGCGGGAAGACGATCCACACGCCAACGGAGTGGTCCGCGTCACCCCCTCGCTTCCGCGAGGGGCTTCCGGGCGATACTACTGGGAGCACGTTGTAGTTGACGTTTTTGGTGGTTGAGTCCGTGAGGGTTGCCCTTGTCCAGGGAGCCGGCGTAGGTGGCCAGCGAAGCCCGGAGGGCGAGAGCGCAGGCACCTCCGAGTGAGCGGAGGGCATGGATGCCCGGAGCGAACGGCCGGCGAGCGGGCATGGGCAACCCCGAACCGTGCCCAATCAAGTGTCAACGATTGGATGCTCCCGGTAGTAACCCGCGTTCATGGGAAACCGCTTGATTCGCTCGTCTATCCACGCCTCGCTTCCGCGAGTGGCTTCCGGGCGATAACGCGCGAGCATGGGGTGTGAGACGCTTCATGCCGCTCACGCTTGATCCTCGCGGGCGGACGGCGTCACAGCGGGCTGTCGAACGCGTTTTGATAGTGCTCGACGACCGGCCTGCCGGCGGCGGGAAACGTCACCGCCACCACGTCGAGCCGCACGCTGCAGTCCTCGAGCCGGTGCCGGCGGATGTAGGCCGTGGCCAGTTCGGCCATCCGCCGCTGCTTGACGTGCCCCACCGTCTCGGCCGGATGGCCGTGCAGCGCATCCGATCGCGACCGGACCTCGACGAACACCACCGTGCGGCCGTCGAGGGCGACGATGTCGATGTCGCCGCGCAGCACCCGCTCCCGGCGGCCCACGATCCGGTAGCCGAGGCCGCGGAGATACGCGGCCGCCGCGTCCTCGCCGCGGCGGCCGAGTTCGTCACGCGGAAGCGCCGGCACCGGGTCCGCTTCCCGTCAGGCCTTGGCCGCAGCCGCCGGCTTGGCGGACTTCTTGCCCTTGCCGGCCGCCTTGGCGGTGGCGTCGGCCGCGACGTCGTCGCGCTTCTCGCGGAGACGCGTCGACTTTCCGGCCCGGTCGCGGAGGTAATACAGCTTCGCCCGGCGGGCCACGCCCGACCGCTTGACCTCGATCTTCGCGATCTTCGGCGAATGGATCGGGAACTTCCGCTCCACGCCCTCGCCCGCCACGATCCGGCGGACGACGAACATCTCGCGACTCCCGGCGCCGCTCTTGGCGATCACGACGCCGTTGAAGATCTGAATCCGCTCCTTCTCGCCTTCGAGAATCCGGGTGTGGACGTCGACGGTGTCGCCGATGGCGAACTCGGGCACCTGGGACTTGAGGCTCGAGGCCTCGACGCGCTTGAGAATCTCGCGGCTCATGATCCGCTCCTGTGGCAGGGGGCTGGGGACTGGACTGGGGATGATCGGGGGCTGGCGAGATCCCGGCGCCGGGTGGCGGCCAGCGCCTGCTCGTGCCGCCAGCGGGCGATCCGGCCGTGGTCGCCGGAGAGCAGGACCTCGGGCACCTCGAGGCCGCGAAACTCACGCGGGCGAGTGTACTGGGGGCCTTCCACGAGCCGTTCGGCCCCGGAGAAGGAGTCTTGGAGGGCGCTCTCCGCGTCGCCGAGCACGCCGGGCAGAAGCCTGGTGACGGCCTCCACGACCACCATCGCGGCCACCTCGCCGCCGGAGAGCACGTAGTCACCGATCGAAATCTCGTCGGCGGCGAGCGTCTCCCGGACGCGGGCGTCGAAGCCCTCGTACCGGCCGCAGACCAGCACGAGCCGCGGGAGCCGCGACAGCTCCTCGACCACCGACTGATCGAGCCGCCGGCCGCCGGGAGTCATCATCAGCACGCGGCCCGGCGCGGGGCCGCCGGCCTGCACGGCCTCCACGCACGACACGACAGGCTCGGGCATCAACAGCATGCCGGGGCCGCCGCCATACGGGCGGTCGTCTACCTGCCGGTGCACGCCGGCCGCGAACTCGCGGAAGTTCGTCAGGCGGATATCGACCAGCCCCGCCTTCCGCGCGCTGCCCAGCAGGCTTCCGTCGAGGAAGCTCGAGAACATTTCCGGAAACAAGGTGACGATGTCGATGCGCATGGCGACAGGTGCATTCGCGAGCCTGACCTCGGGGCCATCGGCCGGCGGCGGCGACGGCTCGGGGGAAAAGTTACTCGGCCGACGTCTCCGCGACGGCCGGCGCCTCGGCCGCAGCCTCGGCGGCGGGCTCGGTCGAAGCTTCGGCGGCGGCGGGCTCGGCAGCCGGGGCCGGCTCGGCCTTCGGAGCCGGCACGAAGGCGGGCTCACCCGGGTCGGGCACGATCCGCGGCATCGACAGCCGGGCGCGGGCCTCTTCCATCTGCTTGACGTGCGTGCCGTTGGGGCCGTACTTCTTGATCAGCACCCGCACCGCATCGCTCGGCTGGGCGCCGACGGACAGCCAATGCTGGATCCGCGGGCCGTCGAGAGTGCAGCGGGCGTCGGTTT
>JBIJCJ010000015.1:0-31090 GCA_044344765.1 Pirellulales bacterium
AGCAGCGCGGCGCCGAGCACCACCGGCCAAATTCCGAACCGCCGGCCACGGCCGGCGGTCGTCTCGGCGGTGAGGGCGGGAATGCCGGCAGTGGCGTCCATGGGTGGGGCTAGATTGGATTTGACTTTGGTGTAGCACCGGCTCGGGGGCGGCAAAAGTCGCCGCTGCGCGGTCTCGCAGATTGTCGCTGGGGCGAGGTTACGCCCCACGCTCCTCGAGCGTTCGCCGACCCCCTCGCCTACCTCTCGAAAACCGCTAAATCGTCGCTCCAGCAAAACAAAAAGGGTTTTAGCGGCGGGTCAGACTGTCGAGCAGGCCGGCGTCGACCGCGCCCGTCTCGGCGGCTGCGGTGGGTGGCTGCGGCTCGGCCAGGAAGTCGGCCACCGGGCCTCCCGCCGAGGCGCCCGCCGTGCGCACGCCCTCGGCCTTCGCCCGCTCCACGATCTCGAGAAACAGGCTCTCGAGCGACCGCCGCGGATGCGCCACCCGCTTGAGCGCCAGGTCGTGCCGGGCGAGCACGTCCCTGACCTCCGCGACCACGCCGTCGGGCATGTCGGATGTCTCGAGGATCGTGGCGTGCTCCTGTGTGAGCAGTTCGGCACACGTGCCCTCGGCCCGGACCCTGCCGCCATACATGATCGCCACTCGGTCGCAGAGATCCTCCACGTCGCCGAGCAGGTGGGAGCAGAGCAGGACGGTCTTGCCGCGGCGGGCGAGGGTGCCGATCAGGTCCTTGATCTGCCGCGAGCCGACCGGGTCCATGCCGCTGGTCGGCTCGTCGAGGATCAACAGCTGCGGGTCGTTGATCAGACTCTGGGCGAGGCCGATCCGCCGCTGCATGCCCTTGGAGTATTCCCCCACGGGCCGGTGCTGCACGGCCTCGAGGCCGACCATCTCCAGGAGCATGTCGATCCGCTCGCGGCGGGCCCGGGCGTCGAGGCGGAACAGCCGGCCGAAGTAGTCGAGCGTCTCCCGGCCGGTGAGGAACCGGTAGAGATACGACTCTTCGGGCAGATAGCCGATGAGCCGCTTGGTGGCCACGTCGGTGGGCCGCTTGCCGAGGATCGCGATCCGCCCGGCCGTGGGCTGGAGGAGCCCGAGGAGCATTTTGATCGTCGTGCTCTTGCCGGAGCCGTTGGGTCCGAGCAGGCCGTAGACCTGGCCGCGGCGGACCTCGAGCGTGACGCCGTCCACGGCCCGCACCCGCGGCCGCATCCAAAAATCCTTGAACGTCTTCGTGACGCCGACACAGGCGATGTCGACCGCCCCGCCGCCTTCAGCCGTGGCCACCATCCGCTCCTCCCTGCTTGATTCCCTACCGGCTCTGCTCGACCCGTTTCTGTTCTCGCTTCCTTGACCGCAGCTGCTCCTTCTGCCGTTCCTTCTGCAGATTGGGGTCGCGGTTGAGCTGTAGTTCGAGCTGGCCCGGGACCGTGTAGAAGGTCTCGACGTCGTCGCCGGTGAGGATCGTCTCCCGGGCATCCTCCCAGATCTTGGTGAGCACGAGCCGCGGGTTCCGCTCGTACTGCGGCAGGAGCTGCTCGAACGCCCCGGCCTCGCCGGCGACCTTTTCGACGATCTGGGTGCGGTAGGTCGTGGCCGCGTTGAGCGTCCGGGCCACCGCGCCGCCGATCGGGACGCCGTTCACGGCCAGGTTGGCCAGGGCCGTGTCGATGCGGGCCTCGGCCGCGGCGGTGGCCGTCACGTCGCCCCGCTCGGCCGCCCGTTCATGGGCCACGATCAGCTCGAGCAGGGCGGCGCTCGCCTCGCCCGCGGTCTCCCCGAGGATCCGCGACCGATCCTGCTGGGCCGCCAGGATCCTTCCGGCCCGGTCGCTCTCGGCCGTGGTCACGGCGTCGAAGCTCGCGGCGACCCGCATCGGGGCCGACACCTTGTCGAGGGCCAGCTGGTCGATGACCAGCCCCGACCGCATGTCGTCGAGCCGCCGCTGCATCGGGCCCACGGCCAGGTCGCGATCGACCACGCCCCGCAGCAGCTCCTCCGCCGCGATCCCGGCGGTCGCCTGCACGATGCCCTGCTGGGCCACCAGCCGCACGAGGTCCGTCGCCAATGGCCGGCTGCCGACGTTGGTCAGGTAGGCGACCGGGTCGGCCACCCGCCAGGTGATCGTCCACTTGGCATGCGCGATGTTGGAGTCGCCGGTGATCAGCGAGCCGTCCCGCAGGGGATGCAGCGGCAGGGCCTTGCGGGCCTGCATCTGGCTGCGGGTCATGCCGCTCTCCTGTGCGGAGGTCTCGAACCAGAACTCCCGGTCGAGCTGGAGCGTCTGCGGGCGGGCGTCTACCTTGACGACCTCCTCGATCGGGAAGGGCGCGGCCAGGTAGGTGCCGCGCTCGAGGACCCGCCGGCCGGGATCACCCACGTAGTCGCCGAATCGCAGCCGCAGGGCGACCTCGTTTGAGCCGACGCTGAAGGTGCCGCTCAAGGCATAGGCCACAAGGAGCGCCGCCATCGCCAGCTTGAGGATCGCGAAACTCACCCGCAGTGCCTCGGCCAGCGACTGCTGGGCCGGGTCGACGGGCGGCGCGAACGGCCGAGGCGGTGGTAAGGATGGCGTGTCGTGCATGATCATCAGGGGGCGGTGGGCGCGGTCCGTCCGGTCGTGGCCGGCTGGCCCGGGGCCTTGTTGAACCAGTCGAGGATGCCCAGGCTCTCCGCGGAGAGCACGAAGGTGGTGTTGTGGTCGAGCATCTTCTTCAGCGCGTCGACCTTGCGCAGGAAGATCGCGAACTCCTCGTTCTTGGCGAAGCTCTGGTACTGCGTCGACGCCTCCCGGTCGCCCTGGGCGCGGATCGCCTGCGCCCGGCGCTCCGCGAAGGCCAGGATCCGTTCGCGGGCACTCTCAGCCTCGCTGCGGATCGCCGAGGCCTGGGCCTGCCCCTCCTGCAGCGCGTTCTCCGCCAGCCGTTCCCGGGAGGCGATCATCGTCTCGAAGACCTTCGACGTGGTCGACTCGGGGAGGATGATCTTGTGGATGCCGACGCTCTCCACGCGGATGCCGTAGCCGGCCTGCTCGAGCGCGGCCCCCAGCATCTGCTCCGCGTCTTTCTCGATGTCCGCCAGTCGGAGCTTGGAGCGGTCGAGGTTTACCAGTTCGTCGAAGCGGTGGTTGCTGATCAGGCCGCGGACCCCGCGGAGCCGCATCGAGAGCTGGCGGGCCGCCTCGGCCGGGTCCTTGAGCGTGACGTAGAACTTGAGCGGGTCGACGATCCGCCAGGTGAGGTACGTGCGCACGATCACGCTCTTGCCGTCGGCGGTCTGCAGCTCCTCGATCTTGTCCTCGAGCAGCTGCAGGCGGCGGGGATAGAGCGTGACCTTGTTGATCGGCCACGGCCAGCGCCACTTGAGGCCCGGGGTCTCCCGGACGCTCGCGACTTCGGCCTTGTCGAACGTGGTCCGCACGGCGACCTGGTCGTACCGAACCTGGTAGAGAAACATGTGCGCCAGCAGCACGCCGACGATCACGATGCCGACGAGGAGCACGAAGGAGTTTTTCATGGGGTCATGACCACCGCGGTGGCGGCGGCGGCAAGGGATCACTCGGTGAGAAGCGTGTCGATGGCCGAGGCCGGATCGCTGAAATCCATGCGGAAGATCGGCGTGTCGCCGGCATCGCCGGCGATCACGAACTTGCGGCGGCTGGAGAGGCCCTCGGCGAGCACCTCGAGAAACCGCCGGGTGCGGTAATAGTCGGGCGAGGCCTGAAAGGCGAGCAGCTCGCCGGCGAACCGCTCGCCCACGGCCCGCTCGCCCACGGCCCGCCGCCAGCGGTAGGCGCGGGCGGCGTGGAGCATTTCGGCCGCCTCGCCCCGGGCCTGGGCGAGCAGGCCGTCGATCCGCCCCTCGGCGGCGGCGAGGATCGCGGCGTCGGCCTTGCCGGCCGTCCTCTCAGCGTCGAGCCCGCGGATCTCGGCGTCGATCTGCTCGCTGAGGGCGACGGAGCCGGCGACGCGGGCCAGCTTTTCCACCGCCTCCTTGCGGCCCCGCTGGATCTGTGTCTCCCGCTCCTGCATGGCGCCAATCTGGGCGTGGAAGGCCCGCGACACGCTGCCGATCGGCGGATGGAGCGAGGTGATGGCGACGCCGACGACGTCGATGCCCAGGCCGGCCCGGTGCGCCTCTTGCTGGATCGCGGCCTCGAGCGCCGGGCCGCCGGTGGTCCGGCCGGTCGCCAGCAGCGTGTCGATGTCGTGCGTGGCGAAGAACCGCGAGACCTCGCGCTGGGCGATGGCGAGGAGCGTCCGCCGGTGGTCGGCCGAGCCGGAGAGGAACGTCCGTAGGTCGGCGACGGTGTATTGCACGGAGACGTCGGCCGAGACGAGCGCCACGCCGGCGCCGTCCGCGCCTGGCGCCGCGAGAAAGTCTTCCTGGCCGAGCTGGGCGTCGCGGTCGCTGTCGTTGGTCCACAGGTTCGCGGGCGACTGCTGCGAGCGACCGGTGAGGTCGCTCGTGACCACCAGCTGCTGCACCTGGCCCACGGGGTGCATCTCGACCGTCTCCAAGGGCCAGGGCCACTTCAGGTGCAGGCCCGGCGGCAGTGGATCGCCGGTCATCTCCCCGAACCGCAGCCGCGCGCCGCGTTCGTCGGGCCCCACGATCGACAGGCAGCTCAGCCCGAGGAGGAAGGCCGCCCCGAGCAGGGTCAAGGGCGTGATCGCGCTGCCCAGGAGCCGGTATAGCCAACTGCCCGAGACCTCGACCCCGAACTGGTAGCTGATGAGCTCAGCGAGCACGCTGCCGAGCGACTTGGGCGCCGTGAGCAGCCCGAGCACGCGGCTGTCGAAAGCCGGCCGGGGAATCTCGCCCGGTATCCGCGGACGGTATGACTCGAGCAGGGCCGTGAGCAGGATCTCGAGGCCGATGGCAGTCATGATGGCCGGGATCACCAGGGCCAGCGCCTCGAACGGCCAGGCCACGCCGGCCACGGCGATCGCCGCCACGCCGGCGAGCGCGAAGAGCACGACGACGAAGCAGCTCATCAGGTAGCTTGCGCCCCCGCGCAGCAGCTGCCAGTCGCGCTGCCGGGCGTAGCCGGCGAGCCAGCGGCCGCCGACGAAGGCGACGAACGCGATGCCGGCCAGCGCGAACAGCAGGCCGACGGGGCTGGCGCGGTCGGCCAGTGCCACGCCGCCGGCGCCGGTTCGCAGCCGGACGGAGAGCAGCGTGCCGCCCGCGGCGAGCAGGTAGGCCGCGACCAAGAGGCTCACGGCCGGCAGGCCGTAGCGATAGAGCGCGTCGAGCCGGCGGCGGGCGGCGTCGAGGTCGTCACCCAAGTTCGCGAAGATCGCGGCCGAGCCGGCGGGGTCGGCCGCCAGCTTGTCGGCGGCCAGCCGCTGCGTGCGTTCGGTCTCGTGCTGGACGTAGACGAGGGCCAGCACGATCCAGATCGGCAGGCCGCCGAGCATGTGCCAGCCGGCGGCATACACCGCCTGGCTGTCGGACCAGAGGGCCGCCAGTCCCGTGGCCAGGACGAGCGCCACCTGGATGGCCAGGCCCGCGATGGCCGCGGCAGTGGCCCGCTGATAGGCACGGGGATCGACCGCGGTCGAGGGTGGGGCGACGGTGGAGCGGGAGGAGTGGGCCATGTGTGCGGACGCCGGAGCGGCGACGATTTTTCAACATCTCCAGTGTAAGCAGCGGCGGGGCCGACCGCCGCCGCACACATGATTCTCATGATTCGCCGGTCGGCAGCCCGTGGAAGCCGCTGTTCGCGGCCTGGTACCATGAAAAAATGCCGCTGTTCCCCGTCGCCGCCAACGCCTTCCGCGAATCGATCCGCCAGCCGGTGCACGCCGTGCTCATCGTGGCGGGCCTGTTGGCGTTGCTCCTCAACGTCAACGTCGCTGCCTACACGCTCGAGGATGACAACAAGCTGCTCGTCGACATGGGCCTGAGCACGCTGTTGGTGGTGGGGATGCTGCTGGCCGCCTTCACCGCCACCGCCACGCTGTCCCGCGAGATCGAGACGAAGACCGTGCTCACGGTCGTGAGCAAGCCGGTGCCGCGCTGGGTGCTGGTGGTGGGCAAGTTTCTCGGCGTGGCCGCGGCGCTCGGCCTGGCCTACTGGCTGCTCGCGGTCACGTTCCTGATCACCGTACGGCACCGGGTGCAGACGAGCGTGCGGGTCGAGGACACCTACGACGGGCCGGTGCTCGCCTTCGGGATCCTCGCGGCGGCGCTCGCGCTGGCCGTCGCGGGAGCGGCGAACTACCTCTATCGCCGGCCGTTCCCCTCGACTTTCTCCGTGGCCGCCGCCGTGGCCGCCACAGGGGCCTGGGGGATCATCTCGTGCGTGAGCCGCAGCTGGCGGCTCCAGCATCCGGCCACTGACCAGGATCCGCAGCTGGCGATCGGGCTGGTGATGGTCTTCCTGGCCGTGCTCGTGCTGGCGGCCGTGGCGGTGGCGGCCTCGACTCGGCTGGGGCGGATGCCCACGCTCCTGGTCGCCAGCGGCACCTTCCTCCTGGGGCTGGTCGGCGAGTACGTCCTGTCGCTGGCCGACGCGCGGCTGGCGACTCCGCTGGCCGCGATGATCCCGAACCTGCAGCTCTTCTGGCCGGCCGATGCGCTCACGCAGGGCCATGCCATTCCCCTCTGGCACCTCGGCTGGGTGGCCGCCTACGCGATCGCGCTGGTCACGGCCGCCCTGGCGCTGGCGGTGCTGCTCTTCCAGTCACGCGACGTCGGTTGACGCCGACCGGGCCGCCTCGGCCTGCTCGATCTCCTCGCCGCAGCGGATGAGGCGGGCCGAATTGAAGACCACCGCCAGGCCGCTGACCACGTGCAGCAGGGCGGCCAGCACCGGCGAGACGTACCCGGCGCCCGCCAGCGACATGAATACCACGATGAACAGGCCGCCGATCACCATGTTCTGGCGGATGACGGCGATCGTCCGCCGCGACAGATCGACGAGAAAGGGGATCCGGTCGAGGTTGCTGTTGAGCAGGGCGATGCTCGCGGAGTGGATCGCCACGTCGCTGCCGGCGGCCCCCATGGCGATCGACACATCGCCCGCCGCCAGGGCCGGCGCGTCGTTGACGCCGTCGCCGATGACGGCCACGCGGTGACCGGCCGCCTTGAGCGCGTCGACCATCTCGAGCTTCTCGTGCGGCAGGACCTCCGCCTTGAACTCGTCGAAGTGCATCTGCCCGGCCACGCGGCGGGCGACGCTCGTGCGGTCGCCGGTGAGGAGCACCAGCCGGGAGATGCCCATGCCCCGCAGCCGATCGACGGCGCCGGCAGCCTCGGGCCGAGCGTTGTCCTCGAGGCCGATCCACCCCAGCGGGCGGCCGTCGCGGAACACGTGGAGTACGGACAGACCATCGGCGTCGGGCGCGGACTGAACGGCCGCGAGGGCCTCCTGGTCCGCGTCGGGCACTACCTCGGCCAGCCACGATGCCCGGCCCACGAGGACGGTCGAGCCGGCGGCGAAGCCGGCGACCACGCCCTTGCCGGCAAGCTCCTCGAACCGTTCTGGGGTCGCGAGGGGCACGCGGGCCCGCCGCGCCATGTCCGTCACCGCCCGGGCCACCGGATGGCGGCTGTTCTGCTCGGCGGAGGCGGCGGCCGCGAGCAGTTCGGCCGGCTCCACACCCTCCACCGGTGCCAGCCGCGTGACGGCCAGCACTCCGGTGGTCAGCGTGCCGGTCTTGTCGAACACGATCGCCGTCAGGCCGCGGGCGGCCTCGAGCGTGGCCACGCTCTTGATGAGCACGCCGAGCCGGGCGGCGGCCGACAGGCCGGCGACCATCGCCGTCGGCGTCGCCAGAATCAGGGCGCTGGGGCAGGCGATGACGAGCATCGCGATCGCCCGGTTGAAGGCCGTGTCGGGCTGGTTCTTGAGGGCGAAGAACAGCACCACGCCCACCAGCATGAGGATGGTCGGCGTGTACCAGGCGGCGTACTGGTCGATGAGCCGCATGATCGGCGTGCGGGTCCGCTCGGCCTGGAGGATCAGGTCCTTGACGCGGCCGAGCAGCGTGTCGGCGCCCGCCTTCGTCACCGCGATGTCGAGGACGCCGGTGACGTTGATCGTGCCGCCGTAGACCTCGTCCCCGACCGCCTTCTCCGCCGGCACCGATTCGCCGGTGACGCTCGCCTGATTGACGGTGCTCGCCCCGCGGACGACGCTGCCATCCGCGGGAATCGTGTCGCCGGGCCGGACGCGGACCGTGTCGCCCGGCCGCAGGGCCGTGGCCTCGACCATCTCTTCACCGCCGTCGGGGTCGGCGGCGACCAGCCGGCTGGCCTTGGTGGGGGCGAGCCGCACCAGCGACTCGATGCTCGCCTCGGCGCCGGCGGCGGTCCGCTTCTCGATCAGCGACGAAACGACCATGAAGAAGGCGACGGCCGCGCTTTCGAGGTACTGGGCGGTGGACAGCGCACCGATCACTGCCAGGGCCACCAGGGCATCGAGGCCGGCCCGGCCACGGAGCAGCTCGCGGCCCGCCGCGATCACGAGCGGCCCGCCCAGCAGGGCCACGGCGAGCACGGCCGGCACGGCGGCGAAGAACGGCTGCTTCCACAGCCAGCCGGCGATGATCGAGCAGATCAGCAGCGTGCCCCCGAGCAGCGTGGCGGCGATCTGGGCCCGCAGCGACCAGCCGAGCTTGACCTCGGCGGGCACGGCCGCACGGCGATCAACGGCCGGGAGAGGCGCGACGGGGGCGGGCTCGACGAGCGTGGCGGAGGACACGGCAGGGAAGGTATTGAATGGGGAACGAGCGAGAGCGAAATCGATTTCCGTGGAGCGCCGGCTCAGGGGCGGCAAAAGTCTCGTCGCTGGGGCGAGGATACGCCCCACGCTCCTCGAGCATTCGCCGACCCCTTCGCCTTCCTCTCGCAGACTGCCAGGTCGTCGCGCCAGGAAAACGAGAAGCTCATCTGCGAGCATAGCATCCCCGCAGAACGACCGCGGCCGCCCGAAGGCGGCCGCGGCTTTCTGCGCGATTGGCCCCGCGGCCGGCGATCACTCGACCGCGCCGCCGCCGACGCCGCCGGACGAGTTGCCGATCTGGCCCAGCCAGATGAACTCGCGGACCTCGTCGTAGCCGCTCTTGTTGATCTCGAACGTGCTCGCCGTCGGCACGCCGCCGGCCTTGTAGGGGCCGAGCCAGCTGTCGGGGTTGTCCTGGTAGCCGCCGACGTCTTCCACCTTGGCGACGTGGCCGTCGGCGAACAGCACCTGGGCGTAGCCGCCGGTGAGGAGCGTGTTCGCCCCCACCTGCGTCTTGCGAGCACCGTGGATCGGCACGATGTCGTTGATCTCGTGGATCTTCTCGTCGGCGGAGCCGCCGAGCGTGACGTCGGTGAACGGGCAGTTCATGCCGTCGGTGAACGACTCCACCATGATGGCGCCGCTGGTGATGATCTTCTGGTCGGCCCCGAAGAACGTGTTGAAGGCGTCGAACACGGCCGTCGTCACCAGGGCATCCGCACCGTCACCGTTGCGGGACGCTCCCATGAGGGCGATCCGGTCGCGGCTCACGCCGCCGCCGATCAGCTTCTTCTCCGTCAGCGGGCCGTCGCCGTCGAGCGGGCACTTGGAGGGATCGCTCGCGACCGGGTCCATCTTGCCGTCGGCGTTGATCTTGCCGTCGGTTCCGGCGTTGACGTCGCCACGGCTGAAGTGCCAGGTGGTGGCGTAGTTGGAGTTGTAGCCATCCTCCCAGAGCTTGAACTTTTGGGCCTGGGTCGCCGCGGTCATGTCGGTGGGGCCGTTGGCGCCGCCGAAGTGGACGTTCGAGGTCTGGCCCTTCCAACGCACCTTGTTGGCCTTCGAGGTGTTCAAGGCGCCGATGTAGTCGGCCACCTTCTCGTTGACGGTCGAGGAGTTGGCCGGGTCGAGGGCCTTGCCCGGGTTGGAAACCTTGATCTTGATGATGTCGGCCACCCAGCCGAACTTGCGGGAATCGCCGTCGCGGAGGTGATCGAAGGCACCGGTCGAGAGCTTCGAGCCCTTGTCCTCAGTCGAGAAGATCATGAAGCCGCGGCCGAACGTGCTGAGGTTCGAGCCGCTGCCCGCAGCCTGGGCGGAGTTGCGGGCCGAGGAGAGGGCCGGGAGCAGGATCGCCACCAACAGGCCGATGATGGCGATCACGACGAGCAGTTCGACGAGCGTGAAGCCACGCCGCGCCGGGAGATGGGAACGATGAAGGGACATGATGGAATGGTTCCTGGAGAAAATATCCCGCACGGCTGCCCTGGCACGATCCAGGAGCGACCGGACGGAAGTAAGGGTGGGATACATGTGTGAGAAAACCGCGAGCGAATTGTGAGTTTTTGATGAGCGGCCTGCGGCCCGGCGATCAGCCGAGTTTGCGGGCGTCTTTGAGCATCAGGGCCAGGGCGTCGGCGGCCGCCTGCGAGGCGTCGTTGTTCGACTGCTTGGCGGCCGAATGCTTGCGGGCGGTGAGCCGCAGCCATCGCCGCATGCCCACGACTTCGCGGACGGGCTGCTGCTGGTCGGGCACTTTGGTCGCGGGCTCGGTGCGGGTCATGGTCGAGTCTCCGGGGCGGGGAGGCGGGGGATCCAGCACGTTGGATCGACGGGGAATATGCCCGGGTCAGATGAGATCCCGATGAGCCGCCCGTGAGAAATGCGTGAAAAAACGACACGGCGGGCCGGGCGACCCTGTTCGCCCGACCCGCCGCCGTTTTTCACGCGTCAGATCCCCGGCCATCGGCCGGAGACCGGGTGATCAGCAGCCCTTCTTGCAGTGGCCGAGGAGGCCGCCGCGGCCGCCCTTGCCATTGCCGGAGCCGTTGCCGCCCGCGGCCGCACCGGCCGGGACCTGCTCCTCGAAGCACTTCTTCACCTTGACGCACTTCTTCTCCGTGACCTTCTTGGGCACGCGGACCACGTACGACTCCGTCTTCGTCTCCGTGACGTTGTCGCTGGCGCAGACCGTGTAGGTCTCGGACTTCTGCACCGGCACCATCACCGTGTAGGAAACCTCGCGGGTCCGGGTCTCCGGCACGCTCCGGTTGACCGTGATCTCACGGGTCCGGGTCTCGCACCGGCTCTTGGCCACGCACACGGTCTTGGTCCGGGTCTCCGGAACCATCTTCGTGACGCAGTAGGTGCCCGACCGCTCCTCACACCGGGTCTTGTGCACGCAGACGGTCTTGGTCCGGGTCTCCGGGACCATCTTCGTGACGGTGTAGTTGCGGGTCCGCTCCTCGCAGCGCGACAGGCTGACCTTGTACGTCCGGGTCCGCTCTTCGCAGCGGCTCTTCCGCACGCACACCGTCCGTGTCCGCTCCTCGGAGCGGAACTTCTTCACGCTGTAGGTGTAGGGCACCTGCTCGCACTCGGTCTTCCACGTGGTGACCGCGATCTCCTTGGTCTCGCACGTCGGGACCCACTTCCGGCAGCAGACGACCTTCGGGCAGCAGGGATTGCCGGCGGCGTCATACTGGCCGTTCGCCGAAATCTCCTTCGCCTCGGTCACCCAGTGGCCGCCGCGGCAGGTCACCGTCTTCGTGCCCTTGACCGGCACGCGACGCGAGACCGTGCGGAAGCCCTGCATCTCCTCGGTGTAGGGGACCTGCACCGTGTAGGACTGCTGGATCTCTTCGGTGTAGGGCACGTTCACCTTGTAGCTGGCAGTCCGCTCCTCGGTGTAGGGCACGTTCACCTTGTAGGTGGCCGTCCGCTCTTCCTTGACCGGCACCATCACCGTGTAGGACTTCTCGACCTGCTCGGTGTAGGGCACGTTCACCTTCCACGTCCGCGTCTTCTCCTCCTTGACCGGCACCATCACCGTGTAGGACTTCTCGACCTGCTCGGTGTAGGGGACGTTGACCTTGTACTCCACGGTCTTCGTCTCCGGCACGTTGACGTTGACGGTGTACTCGACCGTCTTCGTCCGCTTCTCCGGGACATTGACCGTGAAGTTCCGCGTCTTCTCCTCGAGCCGCGGCACCTTCTTCGTCACCTGGAACGACCGCTCGCGGACTTCCGTCGTCCACTCGGTCTTCTCCACGTCCTGCAGTTCGGTGACCCAGCGCCACCGCTTCACCGTCTGCATGCAGGCATCGGCGGCGGCCGCCTCACCCGCTTCCACCGGCGCGGCCGCAGCCGCCTTGCCGGTGAGCACCGAGCCCTCCGCCGGAGCGGCGGGCGTCTGCCCGCGGACGAACGTGCCGCCGACGCACACGCCGGCAGCCGCCACCCAGGGCAGGAACTTGAACGTCAATCGCTTCTTCACAGAAACCTCCAGAGGGAAAATGGAAACCGCAAACGTCTCGAGACACACGTGTTCCAGGAGCCGCCCGGAGGCCATCCCAGTCGGTGGCGTTCCTTGCGGCGAAAGCCCGGCAGAGCGGGCCGGCAGGCGACGCCATCCCGGTCGGGGCCCGTCCGTTGAGCCACCGTGATCGGAAGGGTTTGCGCTGCCGGCAAACTCTCGTCAGAAGATCGGGCTTCGCCGATCGAAAAACTCAGCCGCGCCGCTGTTCGGCGGGTGGTGACGAATCTGCCGGTGGCGCGGCCCGCGAATCAGACGCCGGGGCCATCGGCCCGCCTTCGCAGCAGGTCTCGAGGATCGCGCCGCACTGGCGGCACATGAGCTTGGCGCGGATCTCGAACGTTTCGCCCTGGCAGATCGGGCAGCGGCAGGCGGTCATGACCGCTCACGATACCGGATCCGCGGCCCGAGGGGCATCGAGAGCATCCAAAAAGGTTCCCATGGGTCAGCGGTGCCCCTACCACGTCGCCGGACATTCTCTCCGGCCCTCCGGGCCTCCGTTCACTGCATGTCCGCTGCGCTCCGGCATCCATGCCTTCGCTTGCTTCCATAGCCCGGCGACATGGTAGGGGCACCGCTTCCCGGATCCGCGGCCCGAGGGGCATCGAGCGATCGAAAAATGGACGCCCGGCGGCACGGCCGTGACGGCGAGCCACGGGAGCGTGTGGGTCACGCGGGCGGCCCGCCCGCCGGGAGCGAACTCCCGGCGAAGCGACGCCGTGCGTGCCACCATCGCGAACGTGCGATTCTCACTCCCGTCGATCGCGGGCCGCTGCAGGCGGTGTACCGCGATCCCGTCCGTCCGACCGTGCGAGCCGGGGCGGCGGACCATCGACCGGTCCGCCTCGTCCACCGAATGCTACGCAGCCCACACCGCGCGGGATCGGTCGCTGCACGCATGCCGCCGGCAAGCGAAGCCGAAGCCACGTGGACACCTCGCCAGGATTTGCTACTAACCCGAGCACCCAAGCGTTGACACTTGCTTGGGCACGGTTCGGGGTCACCCACGCCCGCTCGCCGGCCGTTCGCTCCGGGCATCCATGCCCTCCGCTCACTCGAAGGTGCCTGCGCTTTCGCCGGGCACCGATCCGCCGCAGGCGGATTGGTCGGGCTTCGCTGGCCACCTACGCCGGCTCCCTGGGCATGGGTAACCCCTCACGGATTCCGCTCCCAAAAACGTCAACCCAATCGTGCTATCGGTATCATCCCACAAGCAGCACGAAGAGTTCCTTCGGCCCGTGGGCTCCGAGCACGAGAATCCGCTCGATGTCGCCGGTGCGGCTCGGGCCGGTGATGAAGGAGAGCATGCTCGGCAGCCGGCCGGCGTGCCGGCCGCGGGACGCGTCGAGGGCGTCGGCGAGCGTGGGCACGACCTGGTCGGCCGTGGCCACGACCACGTGCACATGCGGCAGCACGGAGAGCGCGCGGCCGCCGCAGGTGGCGCTCGAGACGAGCACCGAGCCGGTCTGGGCGACGAGGGCCTCGCAGGCGGTGACGCCCGCGTCGCAGCCCTCGAGCGCGTCCTTGTCGAAGCCGCCGGCATCGACGCGGTAGGTGTCGCACGGCAGCTCGCGGGCCGCGGCCTCGACGAGCGGCTGGCCGTGGAGGGCGACCCGCTTCCAGCCGCGGTCGCGGGCAAGCTCGGCGAGGAACGCGGCGGCGGCCGTGGCGTCCGCCACGCGGTGAAACTCCGCCCGCAGCCGGCCCAGATTTTCAGCGAGGATCCGCAGGCTTTCTTCGGGCGAGTCGCCGCCGTCGGGCAGCCAGGGCCGGGCCGCCTCCAGGGGCAGCACCGTCAGGCTGCCGGCCGCCGCGGGCATCGCGGCGTGGGTCTTCAGGTGTGGTGGCGGCGCGGGCACCTGCAGCGCCTCGCGGACCCGCGCCAGGATCGTGTCCCGGGCCGTGGACGGCATCTGACCGCTCATGACCGCCGTCTCCACTGGCTGCGGAAGCTCTGTGGCGGCGCCGGGGGCAGGTCGCGGCTCGAGAGCCAGGCCCCGAGCAGCGGCGGCCGCAGGACCTTGAGCACCCCGAGCGACTTGCGGAACAGCCAGCCGCCGGTCGCGAACAGCCACGGCCGCGCGGCGGCCACGACGAACAGCCGGTGGCCGAGTTTCTCGAGCCGCGACGGCGCGGTGCGGGCGGCGTTGCGGCGGTTGTGGAGCAGGTGGTGGTGGATGTCGATCCGCACCGGACAGGCGTCGGTGCAGGCGCCGCACAGGGAGCTGGCGCCCGAGAGATGGTTCCAGTCGGCGAGGCCGCGGAGGTGGGGCGTGATCACCGAGCCGATCGGCCCCTGGTAGGTCGTGCCGTAGGTGAACCCGCCCACGTTCTTGAAGATCGGGCAGACGTTCAGGCAGGCGCCGCAGCGGATGCAGTGCAGGCTGTCGCGCTGCTCGGGATCGGCGAGGATGCCCGTGCGGCGGTTGTCGAGGAGCACGACGTGCATCTCCTCCGGCCCGTCGCACTCCCCTTCCCGCCGCGGGCCGGAGTAGAGCGTGTTGTAGCAGGTGAGCGGCTGGCCGGTGCCGGCCGTGGCCAGCATCGGCAAGAGCACGGCCAGGTCGTCGAGCCGCTCGACCACCTTCTCGATGCCCGCGATCGCGATGTGCACCCGCGGCAGGCCGGCGGTGAGCCGGGCGTTGCCCTCGTTCTCGGTGATCGAGATCTGGCCCGTCTCGGCGACGAGGAAGTTGGCGCCGGTGACCCCCACGTCGGCCTCGACGTACAGCCGCCGCATGTGGCGGCGGGCGATCATCGTCAGCTCCTCCGGCTCGTTCGTGGCCGCGGAGCCGAGGTGCTTCTGGAACAGGTCGCTGATCTCGTCGCGGCGGACGTGCATGCAGGGAAAGACGAAGTGGTACGGCGGCTCGCCGCGGAGCTGCTGGATGAACTCGCCGAGGTCGCTCTCCACCACGCCGTAGCCGTCGGCCTCCATGGCCTGGTTGAGATGGATCTCCTCGCTCGTCATGCACTTGCTCTTGATGACGGCCTTGGCATGGGCGGCGCGGAGCAGACCGAGGATGATCGTCCGGGCCTCGGCCGCGTCGCGGGCCCAGTGGACCTGCCCGCCGTTGGCCGCGAAGTTGGCCGCGAACCGGGGCAGGAGCTCGTCGAGCCGGTTGACCGCCGACCACTTGGCGATGCTGGCCGCGTCGCGGGCCTGCTCCCAGTCGCGGTAGCGGGCCTTCTGGGCGTCGCGGGTGGCGTAGTAGCCGCCGAGCGCCTTGCGGACGAAGGCCCGATGGCCCGAGTCGCGGACATGCTCGGCCGCATCGTGGAGAAACTTTTTCTTGGCCAGCCGGGGTTCGGCTGCCTCGTGCACCGGCGGCTGGGCGGCGGCGTGCGGCGTCATGCGTCGGCCCCCGCGCGGCCTTTGGACCCGGCGAGCACCTCAGCCCCCGCGAGCACTTCGGCCAGATGGATCGTCCGCGGCTTCTTGCCCTGCCGCGACAGCCAGCCGTCGAGCTGCAGCTGGCACGACGGATCGCTGGAGACGATGTAGTCGCACTCGGTGCGGGCGAGCGACCCGCCCTTCACCTCCGCCATGGCGGTGGAGATCATCGGATACTTGACGCTGAACAGCCCGCCGAAGCCGCAGCAGCTCTCCCGCTCGTCGCACTCCACGAGCTCCAGGTCGCGGACGGCCCGCAGGAGCGCCCGCGGCTCCTCCTTGACGCGGAGTTCACGCAGGCCGTGACAGCCGTCGTGGTAGGTGACGCGGTGGGGGAAGCGGGCGCCGACGTCCGTGACGCCGAGCTTCTTGACGAGAAACTCCCCGAACTCGAACGTCCGCGCGGCGAGGTCGAGGGCCGCGGTCTCGTGCGCGGTGCCGGCGAGCAGTTGCGGATAAAAAACCCGCAGCATCGCCACGCAGGAGCCGCTCGGGCCCACGACCGCCTCGGCGCCTTGGAACACGCCGACGGTGCGGATCGCCACGGCCCGGGCCTCGTCCCAGTAGCCGGCGTTGAAACTCGGCTGCCCGCAGCAGGTCTGGGCCGCGCGGAACTCGCAGGTGTGCCCGAGCCGCTCGAGCACCGTGGCCACGGCGATGCCCACCCGCGGGGCCATCTGATCGACGAAGCAGGGAATGAACAGGGAAACCTTCATGCCACCAGTGTAGATCGGCGGCCTGCGGGTGCGACATGGCAGCCGCCCCATCCCGTGGCTGCCCGCAACGGCCGGCTCAGGGAGCCGGCGGCTTGACCAGCTGACGCAGATCGGGCGTGAGGCTCGACCAGAGCCGTGGACGGGCCTCCACGAGCCTGACGCACCTCACGACGCCTGCAGTCGTCGCACTGCGAGCACTTCGTCTGCTGCGAGCGGTTCGATGCTTGACTCAGGCACCGTCACTGTCGCAATCGATTCCCCCACGGCGTTGAAGACTTCGAGCACGCAGCCGCGCTCGCCGCCTGACGGGTGGGGAACATGGTCGACGAGATAGGCGACATCGCCCGCGCGCAACCAGTGGCCTTCGACATTTTGCCGCAGTGCAACTCGCTCGAACAGGGAGGCGTCCATTTTCACTTTCGCGCTGGTTTCAAGGTGACGAAGCGAAACCGGCCGTCGACGTGCCACTGGAGCCAGATCGCCACGACGGGAATCGAATGCTCCGGGCCGGTCAATAGCCCTTCTACCCGCCAAAAGATGCCGTAATCATTGCTTCCATCTTGGGCAGCAGGTTCCGTGGCGGCAAGGGCACGGATGGCAACGGCAAGGGCCTCGGGGTTTGCCAGCGTGAATCCCGCTCGCCGGAGAAACTTCGACTTGTCGTCGAGAGGCTTGGGAACCAGCAAGTAATGCGTCAGTTTCTCGTCGGCGATCTCAGCGTCGGACGGGACGTGCATCTGATTGCCTTGCCGCTGTCGGACAGAAGCCCGCGACAGTATAGATTAAGCGGACTGCGATTCTTTGAGCGTCACGGTGGTCATGGCAACGCCTGCTTGCCAAAGATTCAATCAGGCAGCCCGCCGGGAGCGTTCATGGCTGGCGGAGCCGCTGCTGCCGTTCCTCGAGCCACTTCGGGATCACGAAGTCCTCGGTCGCGCTGCCGTCGGGCTCAGCGATCAGTTCGAGCGTCTCGACGCGCGGAATGTCGATGTCTTGCTTCTCGACCAGTGCCGTGAGCGTCTTGGGGGAGATTTTTTTGAGGTTCGGCAGTGCGAGCGGGCCTTTGCGGGTGGCGAGGGCTTTCGCGACGGCGACCGAGTCGGCGGCCTCGAAGGCGGTCACGGCCGGCAGTTGGCCGTCCCATTTCGGCGACAGCGCGAGGGCCTCCGCCACGGCCGGTGAGAGCGTCTTCACGGCGGGGAGGTGGCCGTTCCAGAACGGGCTCAGCTCGATCGCGATGGCCAGGACCGGCGGCAGTTCGGCAATGGCGGCAATGGCGGCGCTGGCCCCGACCACGTCCGCGAAGAGCTTCCGGCCGAGTTCCGCATGCTCGGCATCGACGAGGCGGGTGACGTCGAGTTGCGGCACGTCGACCGGCCCGGCATGACGCGCGAGTGCCGACGCAGCCTCCCGATCGAGCGGCTCGTCGAGGCCGACGATCGTCAGCCGCTTTTGGTGGGCCGCCAGGGCGTCGAGCACGTCGGGCGTGAGCTTTGACAACCCAAAGAGGAAGAGGTCGTGATCGGCGGCAGCCAGTTTCCTGGCCTCGGCGGCCGTCAGCCGCTTTTCCAGTTGCAGGGGTTTCATGCCAGCCGGCCGGCCCGCCGGCTCGCCCACCGCCGCCGGTTTTTCACCTGCCACCCGCTCCGGTTCGGCGTGGGCGTGGTGCACGATTCCCACGCGGACGAGCGTTTCCGGCAGCGGGTCGAGCGCGATCGTCGTCACCCGGTCGTACTCCCGTTGTGGCAGCCGATAGAAGAGCGTCAGCCCCGGCGCATGGAAGAATCCCGGCTGCCAGATGGCGACGAGCGACCGGGCCTCGTCGGCGTGCAGGCCCGTCTTTTCGAGTTCGGCGGCGAGCGCCTCGGCCGTGGCGGCATGCCAGTCGTCCGCGGCCACGGTTTTCCAGTCGAGGTCGATCGTTTTCTTGCCCGGCGGCACGAGCGGCACGCGGGCGAGTTTCGGCTCGTGCCCTGTGCGGTCGATGCACCACAGGTCGTGGATCGGATACGGCGCAGTGGCGTCGAGGACGATCGCGCCCGCCGGCGTGCGGCGTGCCTTCAGGAACGCCAGCGGCTTCATCAGGCCGTCGTAGTAGACGAATTGCTCGGCGTCGATGAAGGTGCCGCTGCGGTTAGAACCGCCGTATGAAAACACCGGCTCGGCCTTCACCGTCCGCGCCTGCGCGTACCAATGGTCGGCGGCCGCCTGCGGCGTGCGCGGCCGGGCGCCGGCCGGGCCATGCGCCTCCGGCGGCTTCCGCAGGAACAGCCGCCAGGAGAGGGAATCGGTCACCTCCTGCCCGGCGGGCGCGGCTCCTGCCCCTTCCTCGCTCGCCGGCCACCAGATCACCGGCCGCCCGTCGGGAAACCGCACCGTCATCCTCACGCCTTGCTCCGGCAGCGGCTGCTCGCCGTCCCAGTGGAAGTAGACGATCGGCTTTCTGACGCCGCCCCGCCACGGCAGGTTCCGCAGGTTCGGCGGCTCGGTGCGGTAGAGCTCCTTCGGGCAGTCGGCCCACTCCGCGGCGAGGGCCGCGTTGGCCATCTCCAGGTCGGGGTGGATCGTGAACACGCCCCATTCGTGGACGGCGTAGCCCTTCACGCCCGCGGGGTTGCGGATCGGCCCGTCGGCCGGCGCTCCCGGCGCGCTGGCGAGTGCGGCCGCGGTCGTTGCGGCGAGCCAGACGAAAACGGCGGCGCAAGCGGGCATGGGGCGGGCTCTCCGGGTCGGAGGGTGGTGGAGTGCAGCTCGGCAGCCTATGAGATGCGGTTCGACTATCAAAAGTTCCCGGCGGCGAATCGTGCCGGCCACGACAGTGTTCGTCGCGGCGGTAGAGCGTAAGACGGCGCACACCCGATGCGTGTTGCTCCCCAGAAGCCCCGGGCGGAAGCCCGGGGGTGACGCGGTCCATTCCGTGGACGTGTGGATCGCTTTCCCGCGTTCTCGCAAAACCCGCGGGGCGAGCCGGGAGATCGACGGTCAGAGACCGCCGCTAGAGACGGCAATTTCCGCGGTATCAACGCATCGGGCGGCCCACAGCGCACCATCACGGAGCGCAGCGGACATGCCGTGAACGAAGGCCCACCCCACAGGCCTGGAGGCGGGCGTGTTCCTGATTGCTCGATACAAAGGAGGGCTGCCCGTGCCCCAGGAGCCGGCGTAGGTGGCCAGCGCAGCCCGGAGGGCGAGAGCGCAGCCACCTCCGAGTGAGCGCAGGGCAGGATGCCCGCAGCGAACGTCCGGCGATGGGGCACGGGCAGCCCGACCCCCGCGGCGTGCCCTACGCACGCCACGGCAGGTTCCGTAGGTTCGGCGGCTCGGTGCGGTAGAGCTCCTTGGGGCAGTCGGCCCACTCCGCGGCCAGCGCGGCGTTGGCCATCTCCAGGTCAGGGTGGATCGTGAACACGCCCCATTCGACGATGGCAAAAGGCGACGCCGCACGTGACAACGTCTGGGACGGGGGCCCGCCCGGCTACGACCGGCGGCGGCGCTGGGGAGTGGAACACGGGTCGATCACCCGCAGAAATGGATACTTTGCGAAATCACGGTCGCGGGTGTAGAGCGTGCGGATGCCGTGGATCTTCAGGATTGCGGCCACGTGAGCGTCGGGAACCAGGTTGCCCCGCGCCGGGACGTCGCGACCCGCCTCCGTGTACGCCTTCCAAAAATCGTCTGTTTCGCCCACGCACCGCACGTGCGGCAGGGCGAGGAGCCGATCGATGTTGCCCTGGGCCTCCGCCGGCGACAGCGGAACCGCGAATATTCGCGGGTGCGTCGCCATCCGGAGGTAGCCCATCACGGTCGGCCATGGCAGATAGCAGAGCTCGGCGTCGGCACAGACCGCCTGCAGGAACGCCACGGCGCGTTCATGGCATTCGGCGCTCGAATCCGACGCGTAGAGCAGGATGTTGACGTCGATCGCGAAACTCACGAGCGATCAGACTCCAGCGCCTCGTACACGGCGTCGCGGTCATTGAGGTCGACACGCGCCCGCATCGACTTGCTGACCCAGCGCAGAGGCGGTGCTGAGGACCTCCGCGGCTGGCGACGACCGGCGAGCGCCGACGCGAGCAGATCGGAGACCAGCCGCCCCAGCGACTTGCCCTCGCGCTTGCCGACCGCCTTGAGCTCGGCGAGCACCGGGGCGTCGATATCGATCGTCGTTCGCATGATACATGATGCTATTTTCTCACGCATCAGATGTCAAACGAACGCGAGGTCTTCGGCTGCCGCGCCTGAAATCCCTCCGGCACCACGAAGTCCTCGGTCGCGCTGCCGTCGGGTTCCTGGATCAGTTCCAGCGTCTCGATGAGCGGGATGTCGACGTCTTCCTTCTCGATCAGCGCCGGCAATGTCTTCGGGGAGATTTTTTTGAGGTTCGGGATGGCGAGCCGGCCCTTTCGCTTGGCGAGCGCCTTCGCCACCGCGACCGAGTCGGCCGCCTCGGTAGAGAGTCAGACGGCTGACACCCGATGCGCGCGTTGCTCCCCAGAAGCCCCGGGCGGAAGCCCGGGGGTGACGCGGTCCACTCCGTGGACGTGTGGATCGCTTTCCCGCGTTCTCGCAAAACCCGCGGGGCGAGCCGGGAGATCGGCGGTCAGGGAACGCCGCTACAGTCGGCAATTTCCCCGGCATCAACGCATCCACCCTGAAAGGAATGTCAGGCGTCCGGGAACGGCTGGTGGACCCGCACGCGGCCGCGTTCCACAGTCCACAACCGCCCGGCAAGGGTTTCGGTGTTCAGCCCGCGAGCCAGGGTTTCCAGCCCCGCCTGCAGGTCGGCAGCCGTGGCCCGCTTGGGCATGCGGATCACGGCGATCCCCGGATAATCCGCCGGGGGATAAACGAGCGGATTTGCAAAGTCCATGTCGAGTGCCACCAAGGCCCGCCCTTCGCGGCGACAGGCCTCGATCAGCTCTCGATCATCGGCCGAAGTGAGCGCCTGGGCGGGCACCGTACACACATCATGCCCCGCAGACGCCAGGAGCCGACGCCCGCGTTCGCCGAGGTTTTCGTCGAGCTTGATCTTCACGACGCTTCGAGCGGGATGTCTACGAATCGCTCGCTCGCCATCTCGGAGCCATACGCGAGGCAGGCGAGGATGTCGTCTTCCTCGAGCTCAGGGTAGTCGTTGAGGATTTCGGCGACCGTAGCACCCGATGCGAGCAGGTCGAGCACGAGGGACACCCAGATCCGATGCCCGCGAATGCACGGCTTGCCGCCGCACCGCGCGGGATTGATCCAGATTCGTTCCAGCAACTGTTCGCGCGGACTCTTCATGTTTGAAGAATAGCCCGGTCAAAGGCACTCCCGCAATCATGTTCGGGCCGAGGAGCATCTCGTGAGCCGCAGGACGCGAGCCGCAGGACAGGCTCTCCGGAACCTTCGGCGAGCCAGACGCAGACGGCGGCGCAAGCGGGCATGGGGCGGGGTCTCCGGGTCGGGAGGTGGCGGCAAGACGGGTGTCAGCCTATGAGATGCGGTTCGATTGCCAAAAGTTCCCGGCGGCGAATCGTGCCGGCCACTCACTTTGGTTCCACCCACCCCATAGGCCTGGAGGCGGGCGTGTTCCTGATTGCTCGATACAACGAGGGCTGCCCGTGCCCCAGGAGCCGGCGTAGGTGGCCAGCGAAGCATACGGGAGGGGGTGCCCCGATCATGTCGCCGGGCTATGGAAGCAAGCGCAGGCACGGATGCCGGAGCGCAGCGGACATGCAGTGAACGAAGGCCTGGAAGGCCGGAGAGAACGTCCGGAGACGTGATCGGGGCACACCCGACCCCCGCGAACGTCCGGCGATGGGGCACGGGCAGCCCGACCCCCGCGGCGTGCCCTACGCCCGCCGCGCGATCGCGCGGACCAGCGCCGCCCCCATGTCCGCCGGGCTGTCCGCGATCTCGATGCCCGCGTCGGCCAGGGCCGCGAGCTTGGCCTCGGCCGTGCCCTTGCCGCCGGAGATGATCGCCCCGGCATGGCCCATCCGCTTGCCCGGCGGCGCCGTGCGGCCGGCGATGAAGGCGGCGCAGGGCTTGGTGACGTGGTGCTTCACGTACTCGGCCGCCTCCTCCTCCGCGCTGCCGCCGATCTCACCCATCATGAGGATGGCGTGTGTGTCGGGGTCGGCCTGGAAGAGCGCGAGGATGTCGATGAACGACGAGCCCACCAGCGGGTCGCCGCCCAGGCCCACGCAGGTGCTCTGGCCGTGGCCGAGCTGCGTGAGTTGCCAGACGGCCTCGTAGGTGAGCGTGCCCGAGCGGCTCATGACGCCGACGTGGCCGGGCGTGTGGATGTAGCCGGGCATGATGCCGATCTTGCACTGCGCCGGCGTGATCACGCCCGGGCAGTTGGGGCCGATGAGCCGGCTGTTCGAATCCTTGACGACCGGCAGCACGCGGGCCATGTCGAGCACGGGGATGCCCTCGGTGATCGCGATCACCAGCTCGATGCCCGCGGCCACGGCCTCGAGGATCGCGTCGGCGGCGAACGCCGGGGGCACGAAGATCATCGTGGCGTTGGCGCCGGTGGCGTCCTTCGCCTCGGCGACGGTGTTGAAGACCGGGAGGCCGGCGACGGTCTCGCCCGCCTTGCCGGGCGTGACGCCGCCCACCATCCGGGTGCCGTAGTCGAGGCAGCCGCGGGTGTGGAACTCTCCGACCTTGCCGGTGATGCCCTGGCAGATGACCCGGGTATCGCGATTGACGAGGATGCTCATGATGGTGTTCCTAGGACCGGCTGGCGGCGACGACCTTTTTCGCGGCGTCGGTCAGGCCGTCGGCGGTGATGATCGCGGTGCCGCTGGAGGCGAGGATCTTCTTCCCCTCGGCGACCTCCGTGCCCTCGAGGCGGACGACCAGGGGCACGGTGAAGCCGACCGTCTTCGAGGCTTCGACGAGCGCGGTGGCGATCGTCGTGCACCGCATGATGCCGCCGAAGATGTTGACGAGGATCGCCTTCACGTTCTTGTCGGAGAGGATGATGCGGAAGGCCTCGGTGACCTGGGCCACGTCGGCGCCGCCGCCGACGTCGAGGAAGTTCGCCGGCTCGCCGCCGTGGAGCTTGACGAGATCCATGGTGCTCATCGCCAGGCCGGCGCCGTTGACGAGGCAGCCGATCGTGCCGTCGAGCTTGACGTAGGACAGCCCGGCGGCGGCCGCCCGGGTCTCGGCCGGCTCCTCCTCCGCCTCGTCCCGCAGGGCCTGGACGTCCTTGTGGCGGAACAGCGCGTTGTCGTCGAAGGTCATCTTCGCGTCGAGGGCGACGAGCGTGCCGTCCTTGGTGAGCACGAGCGGATTGACCTCGAGCAGCGAGGCGTCGAGATCGACGAACGCCCGGCAGAGGCGGCGGAAGAAGGTGTCGGCGTGCCGCCAGGAGGCCGCAGGCAGCCCGAGCTTCGCGGCCAGCAGCCGGGTCTGCCAGGCCGCCAGGCCGCGGTCGGGATCGAAGGGCTCGGAGAGGATCAGCTCGGGAGTCTTGGCCGCCACCTCCTCGATGTCCATGCCGCCGGCGGTGCTGGCGATCAGCACCGGCGAGCCGGCGCGGCGATCGACGAGGATCGCGCAGTAGAGCTCGCGGTCGATCGCGCAGCCGCTCTCCACGAACACCTGCCGCACGACCTGGCCCTCGGGGCCGGTCTGGATCGTGACCAGCGTCTTGCCGAGCAGCCCCGCCGCGATCCGCTCGGCGTCGGCGGCGGTCTTCGCGAGCTCCACGCCCCGCTGGCTGGAACCCTTCACCTGTCCTTTGCCGCGGCCGCCGGCGTGGATCTGGGCCTTGACGGCGCAGATCGGCGTGCCGAGGGCCGTGAACGCGGCCGCCGCCTCGGCGGGCGTGCGGGCGACCTTGCCGGCGAGCACGGGCACGCCCGCCGCCCGCAGCAAATCCTTGGCCTGGAATTCGTGGATCTTCATGCGAACGGGGCCTCTCGGGATCGCGGTGCCGTGCGGCGTGGGCCGCCGACGCCGGGAAAATATGGCAGGAGCCACGCCGTCTGCAAGGCTCGACGGTCAGGCGGCGGCGCGGGCCTTATGTATGCTACCGCCGATACGGCACGGGCGACCTCCGTCGCCCGTGCATCCAATGGGGTTCGTCAGCGACATGAAGATTCTCGTCACCGGCGGCGCCGGCTTCATCGGCAGTCACATCGTCGATGCCCTGCTGGCGGCGGGCCATTCCGTGGCCGTGATCGACGACCTCTCCAGCGGCTCCCGCGACAACCTGCCGGCCGCCGTGCCGCTGCATGTGGTTGACATCGTCGATGGGCCGGCCGTGGCGCGGGTGTTCGCCGCCGAGCGGCCCGATGCCGTGTGCCACCAGGCGGCGCAGATGTCGGTCAGCCGGTCGGTTCGCGAGCCGCTCTTCGACGCGCAGGTCAACTGCATCGGGCTGATCAACGTGCTCGACGCGGCGGCCCAGGCGGGCTGCCGACGGTTCGTGTTCGCCTCGTCGGGCGGCGTGCTCTACGGCGACGTGACCGTGCCGGCCCCGGAGTCGACGCCGGCCAACCCGGTCAGCCCGTACGGGATCACAAAGTGGGTCGGCGAGCGATATCTGAAGTTCTACGCCGAGGAGCACGGGATGGCGGCGGTGGCGCTGCGGTATTCCAACGTCTACGGCCCGCGGCAGAATCCGCACGGCGAGGCGGGCGTGATCGCGATCTTCTGCAAGAAGCTGCTCGCCGGCGCGGCGGCGACCATCAACGGCGACGGTCGCTACGTGCGCGACTATGTCTATGGCCCCGATGTGGCCCGGGCGAACCTGCTGGCCCTGACGGCCGACGTGCCGGAGGTGCAGCCGCGGACGCTCACGAGCCTCAACATCGGCACCGGCGTCGGCACCGACGTCAACGAGCTCGAGGCGGCGCTGCGGGGCACGATCGCGGGGCTGCTCGAGCGGGCGGGGCGGGGGCAGGCCCTGCCGGTGCCGGTGCACGGCCCGGCGCGGCCGGGCGACCTGCGGAGCAACCTCGTCGATGCCGCACGCGCCGGCCAGGTGCTTTCCTGGCGGCCGACGGTCTCGCTCGCCGAGGGCCTGGCCCGCACGGCCGCCTGGTTCGCCGAGCGGGCCTGAACCGCAAAAAAGCCTGGCTTTTTGCCGTTCCGGCAGCGGGGATGGGTCGGTACCCTCCGCCCGCCATGGAACCCACGCCCGCCACGCCCGAACGCACCGCGCTGATCTGTGGGATCGGCGGCCAGGACGGCGCCTACCTCGCCGCCCATCTCCTCGACCTGGGCTATGCCGTCGTCGGCACCAGTCGCGATGCCCAGGCCAGCTCCTTCGAGAGCCTGTCCCGGCTCGGGATCCGCGACCGCGTGACCGTCGAGTCGATGACGCTCGTCGACTTCCGCTCCACGATGCAGGCCATCTCCCGGCACGAGCCCGACGAGATCTACAACCTCGCCGGCCAGACCTCGGTCGGACTGTCCTTCAGCCAGCCCGTCGAGACCTTCGAGAGCATCGTCATCGGCACGGTCAACCTGCTGGAGGCGATCCGCATGCTGGGCCGGCCAATCCGGCTCTACAACGCGGGCAGCTCCGAGATGTTCGGCAACACCGGCACCGAGCCGGCCGGCGAGCAGACGGTGCTGCGGCCGTGCAGCCCCTATGGGATCGCCAAGGCCACCTCCTTCTGGCAGGTCGCCCAGTATCGGCAGGCCTACGGCATCGCGGCCTGCACGGGTATCCTCTTCAACCACGAAAGCCCGCTGCGGCCGGAGCGGTTCGTGACCCAGAAGATCGTCGCCGGCGCCTGCCGCATCGCCCGCGGCGAACTGCAGATGCTCGCGCTCGGCGATCTGTCCGTGCAACGCGACTGGGGCTGGGCGCCGGAATACGTCGTGGCGATGCACCGCATGCTGCAGATCGACCCGCTCGAGGATTTCGTGATCGCCACCGGGCACACGTCGAGCCTCGAGGACTTCGTGGCCGCGGCCTTCGCGGCGGTCGGGCTCGACTGGCGGCGGCACGTGGTCCGTGACCCCAAGCTGACGCGGCCGAGCGAGATCGTCTGCGGCCGGGCCGACACCAGGCACGCCACCGCGCGGCTGGGCTGGACCGCCAGGCACGCGATGCCCGATGTGGTGCGGATGATGGTCGAGGCCCGGCTGGCCTGCGAGGCCGTCGCTCCCCGTCGGGCCGCCTGACGCCGCGGCTACTGGGCCAGGGCGTCGAGCGCGCCGGTGGCGATTCGCCGCGAGAGCGTCGGCGAGGCGAGGTACAGCGGCAGGCCGTGCTGCTTGCCCACGATCCCGGCCGCGTCGGTCGCCGTGAACTCGGCGTCCTCGGCCCAGCGGCGCGGCATCCCCACCTTGCCCAACGCGTCGGCGCGGATGTCGCGGTCGATCCACGGGAAGAACTTCAAGGCGTCGTCGCGCGAGTTGATCACGAGCGTCAGCCGGTCGAAGCAGGCGCGGGTCTCGGCATACGGCCCGCGGGGCGCGAGGGCGTCGCACCGCACGGCCGGGGCGACGAACACCAGGTGCGTGCGGCCCGACCGCCGCGTCCAGGGCAGGATGTCGGTGCGTCCCGACCGTTCGGCCGCGACGAGATCCTCCAGCGCCTCCAACGTGATCAGGGCGCCGAAACTGTAGGCCACGATCGCCACCGGCCGCTCGGGTGCGACCTGCCCGAGAAACCAGGCCAGGTAGTGCCCGTCGGCGTACGCCCGTTGGTACTTGGCGCGGCCGTCCTTGAGCAGGATGCCCTGCTGGGCGCTGGGCCACGAGAAGATGACCAACCGGGGCCGGGCGCCGCCCGGGCAGCCGGCGGTGCAGTGTCGGGCCAGAAGCACGCCCTGCCCTTTCGCCTCGCCGGCCTCATAACGGTTGCCGTGGATGAAGACCAACAGCGGCCGGGATGGATCGTCGAGCAGCCCCGCCAGATCGGCTCGCTCCCAGCGGCCGCAGTCGGGATCGACGCACCGCTCCACGGCGAGGTTCGCGGCGGCGGGCAGGCGGCAGATGCCGGGCAGGCGCCGGGTGCTGACCGACCAGACGTCCACGGCGCGGCAGGCGTCGTCATCGCCCGGCAGCGGGTCGATCGTCCGCAGGGCCCGGGAGCCGGGTGACGGCATTTCGTGGGCGGGCGCCGCCGGGAAAGCGAGCAGGGCCGCGACGACCACGGCGCAGACGGGCACCAGCTGCGTCACGCGGACGAGTGCTCGAAACCTCGCGGCTAGGGCCCGGGCTGCCATGCGATTCACCGTTCAACGCCGCGGCATCCTCGCCACGCACGTGCGCAACAGTAGCACGCGGTGCGACGTGCCGTGGGGAAGACGCGGTCGTGGTGCCTCGATGCTCCCGGTGCATGGTCCGCACGACCGGCACGGCAGGCCCGCCCGTCAAAAGCCTCCCGCGCGACCGCCCCAAAAATTTTTCTCGGCCGCCGACCGACGCCCGAATCGTGGGCTAGGGTTCCCGTGGCGTCGTCGGCGACGACGCTTCCCGTCCTTTCCGGACCGCCTCCCGGTCCGTCCGCGGTGGAGAGCCCATCATGTCGCGTGTCTTCTGCCTGGCGATCGTTCTCGGCGGCCTGGCCGCCGCCCCCGGCTGCAGCAGCTGCTTCGGCGGCTCGAGCTGCCGCCGTCCGTCGTTCATGGAGTTTCGCTCCCCCTGCGGCCGGCAGGCCGAGCCGTGCCACGCGCCGGTCTGCGAGCCGGCCTGTCAGCCGGCCTGCGGGGCCTGCGGCGAGGGCGGGGGCACGGTGATCTCGGCCCCCGCTGGGGCGCCGGTGGTGGGCGAGCCCGGCACGTTCAGTTGATCGTCGCGGGGCTCCGCCCCGCGGCCTTTCCGCCCCCCAGGTGATGCGCCGCTCTTGCCGGCCACGCGTCGGGCAAGCGGCACGTTGTGTGTCCGCTCCCGATTCGAGCGGCTCATCACCCGGGGGGCGGCGGCGTTTTCGGGGGCTATACTCGGCGATTTCGCCGCCGGGAAGCCGCCATGTTCGAATCGCTCACCGCCTCTCTTTCTTCCGCCCTTGGCAGCCTGCGCGGCCGCGGCAAGCTGACCGAGGGGAACATGCGCGAGGGCCTCGGGCAGGTCCGCACCGCGCTGCTCGAGGCCGACGTCGCCTACGACGTGGCCGAGGGTTTTCTCGACCGCGTCGTCGCGGGGGCCGTCGGCGCGAAGGTTCTCGAATCGCTCGATCCCGCCCAGCAGCTCGTGGGGATCGTGCACAGCGAGCTGGTCGACCTCATGGGGCCGGTGGACCACTCCCTCCACCTGCAGAGCGGCAAGACCACGGTCCTCATGCTTTGCGGCCTGCAGGGCTCGGGCAAGACCACCTCGTGCGCCAAGCTCGCGAAGAAGATTCTCTCCCAGGGCCGGGGCGTGATGCTCGTCGCGGCCGACCTCCAGCGGCCGGCGGCCATCGAGCAGCTCGCGGTCCTCGGCCGGCAGCTCGGCGTGCCGGTGCACGTGCCGGCCGACATGCCCGCCGGCGCGGCCGACCCCGTCGCCGTCTGCAACGCGGGCGTCGCCCGGGCGAAGAAGGAGGGCATCTCCGTCGTCATCCTCGACACCGCCGGCCGGCTGGCGATCGACGAGGCGCTGATGCAGGAGCTGGCGAAGATCGACCGCACCGTCGGCCCAGATCAGGTGTATCTCGTCGTCGACGCCATGACCGGCCAGGACGCGGTGAAGAGCGCCAAGGCCTTCAACGACGCCCTCGAGATCGACGGCGTGATCATGACCAAGCTCGACGGCGACGCCCGCGGCGGCGCGGCGCTGTCGGTGAAGAGCGTCACGGGCGTGCCCATCAAGTTCATCGGCACCGGCGAGCAGATCGAGGCCCTCGAGGACTTCCATCCCGAGCGGATGGCGGGGCGGATCCTGGGCATGGGCGACGTCGTCTCGCTCGTCGAGGAGGCGCAGCGGAAGTTCGACCAGGAGGAGATGAAGCGGCAGGAGGAGCGGCTGAAGGCCGGCGAGTTCACGCTCGAGGACTTCAAGAAGATGCTCTCCCAGACCCGCCGGCTCGGGCCCCTGGGCAAGGTGCTGGGCATGATTCCCGGCATGGGCGGCATGCAGGAGATGCTCGGCAACGCCGACCTCGAGAAGGACATGAATCGCCTGTTCGGGATCATCGACGCGATGACGCCCGACGAACGGCGGAACCCGGCGCGGATCGTGGATCAGTCGCGGCGGCGGCGGATCGCGGCCGGGGCGGGGGTCGAGCCGCACGAGGTCAGCGACCTCGTCAAACAGTTCGACGGCATGGCGGCGATGATGAAGGGCATGGCTGGGATGGGGGTCCGCGAGCGAATGCAGCAGGTGCAGCGGCTCCAGGCCCAGATGACCAATCCCGGTGCGCGGCTCGCCAAGCCGAAGGGCGACACGGGCAAGCGGCTCACGGCCGACGAGCGGCGGAAGCAGAAGAAGCAGCGGGAGAAGGACGCCCGCCGCCGCAAGCGCGACGGCCGGCCCTGACGCGGACGCCCCGCGTCAGCGGGCGGGGCGTAAAGCGCGGCCCAAAGATGGACAAGGCCGGGGAGGGCGTTTCACCAGCGGCCATGCGATCCGGTTCGGCCACCAAAAGGTACTGGCCGCCGGGGGGCGGTGCCGAAAAAAGGAATGGCTCATGGGGCCCGTCCGGCACTTTTTCCCGGAAAAAACAGGCCCGGCAGGGCGCCCTTGGGTTCCCGCCGCCGTCGAGTACCATAGGGGGCTCGACCGGACAGGCCGTTTTCTTGTTTTTCTTCTTGTTTTTCTTGGAGCGCAGCAACCGTGGCAGTCGTGATTCGAATGAAGCGGATGGGACGGAAGAACCGCGAGTATTACCGCATCTGCGCGACCGACCGGCGCAGTCCCCGCGATGGCCGCGTGATCGAGGAGATCGGCACCTACGATCCGCACGTCAAGGAAACCGACGCCCGCTGCACCCTCGACGGCGCGCGGATTCAGCATTGGCTGTCCGTCGGCGCCCAGCCGAGCGATGCGGTGCGGGTGCTGATCAAGAAGTACGGCCCGAACGGCACGCACGTCAAGCAGATGGAAGAGGCTCGCGCCCGGCTGTCGATGCCGCGGATCGTGCCCGACCCGGGTGAGCCCGCCTTCGTGCCGGCTCCGAAGGCCGAGCCCGCCCCGGCTGCCGAGCCCGCCGCCGTGGAAGCTGCGGCCGAGGCTTCGACTGAGCCCGCCGCCGAGGCTGCGGCCGAAGCGCCGGCCGTCGCGGAGACGTCGGCCGAGTAACTTTTCCCCCGAGCCGTCGCCGCCGCCGGCCCGATGGCCCCGAGGTCAGGCTCTCGAATGCACCTGTCGCCATGCGCATCGACATCGTCACCCTGTTTCCGGAAATGTTCGCGAGCTTCCTCGACGGAAGCCTGCTGGGCAGCGCGCGGAAGGCGGGGCTGGTCGACATCCGCCTGACGAACTTCCGTGAGTTCGCGGCCGGCGTGCATCGGCAGGTGGACGACCGCCCGTATGGCGGCGGCCCCGGCATGCTGTTGATGCCCGAGCCGGTCGTGTCGTGCGTGGAGGCCGTGCAGTCCGGCGGCTCCGCGCCGGGCCGCGTGGTGATGCTGACCCCCGGCGGCCGGCGGCTCGATCAGTCGGCGGTCGAGGAGCTGTCACGGCTCCCGCGGCTCGTGCTGGTCTGTGGCCGCTACGAGGGTTTCGACGCCCGCGTCCGGGAGACGCTCGCCGCCGACGAGATTTCGATCGGTGACTACGTGCTCTCCGGCGGCGAGGTGGCCGCGATGGTGGTCGTGGAGGCC
>JBIJCJ010000140.1:0-9762 GCA_044344765.1 Pirellulales bacterium
TGCCCGAACGGAGCGGCGGTCTCTGACCGTCGTGTCCGGTTGCTGGGAAGCCCGAACCGTAAGGTGAGGGAATACGCGTGGCTTCTCTTGCAACGGATCCGCATTCCCTCGGCTCGCGCCTCGGGCACGACGGTCGGAGACCGCCGCTACAGAGGGCGGGCCCGCCAGCTCGCGGAGGCGAGCAGGCACCAGCCGACGATCAGGAGCACGCCGCCGATCGGCACGACGGCGCCGAGCAGCTTGAGGCCCGAGACCGCCAGGGCGAAGAGGCAGCCGCTGAAGATCGCGGTGCCGACGAGAAAACACCAGCCAGCGGCCCTCAGCCCGGGGGCGGGCCGCACGGCGGCGAGCGTGCCGATCGCGACGGTCGCCAGCGCGTGAAACAAGGCGTAGCGGGCCGCGGTCTCCCAGTTGGTGGCCTGCCCGTGGGCCTCGAGAAATGCCTTCAGGCCGTGGGCGCCGAAGGCGCCGGCTGCGACGGCCAGCCCGCCGAGGAGGCCGCCGGCGGTGAGGAACAGGCGGCTCACGGGCGGCTCTCGCCCAGGACCTTCTCCTCTTCCTCCTCCTGGATGATGATCCGCGGCGTGACCATCAGCATCAGGCTGTCGGTCGTCCGCCCGAGGCCGACGTTCTTGAAGAGGCGGTTGATGTAGGGGATCTTCGAGAGGATCGGCACGCCGAACTCGTTGCGGCCCTCACGGAGCCGCTTGATGCCGCCGAGCAGCACGGTGCCGCCGTCGGGCACGCTGACGGTCGTCGTGACCGTGGTGAACAGGAACTCCGGCTGCTGGATCGTGGTGCCGTTCGATTGCAGTTCGAGCTCGCCCTTTTGCGTCGCGCCGGTCGTCAGCCCGATCGGCAGGGGTGCGTTCACGCCCGGCAACGACACCCTCCCGTCGGCGCCCGACTTCTCGTCGCTGCTCTTCGACTTCGTGGACCGCGAGCCCTCGAACTGGAACTCCTCGACGCGACCGATCTGTGAGAAGAACGGGACGAGCGTGAGCCGCACGAACCGCCGGTCGTTCGACACGACCGCCTCGACGTTGACCGCAGTGCCCTCGTTGAGCACCGTGATCACCGGCATCTGAGCCGCCGCGAAGTCGCCGACCACGGGGGTCACTGCGGTCACGAACGGCCGCTGCCGCGTGTCGGAGACGAAGGCGTTCTGGCCGTTGAAGAGCGTGACCTTCGGTGCCTGGAGGACGTTCGACCGGGTGTTGCCCTGGGCGGCCTGGATGAGGAAGTAGGCCTCGATGTCGGAGAGGATCGCGAAGCCGAACTCGGCCGCCGACGTGGCCGGGTTGGGCAGGCCGGGCAACTGCGGCACGGTGGCCGCGCCGAAGCTGTTTTGCCGGAAGGGAATGGAGAAGAAGTTTGGGGTGCCCTCGATGGCGTTGCCGAAATTGGGGCCGGGTTGGTTCGGATTCGTGGGCTGAACGATCGCGTTGGGGTTGAGGGCCACGCCCGGGTTTCCGGCGTTGTCGAGCCCGACGATCTGCGAGCGGCCGCCCGGCCGGGCCAGAATGCCCAGCTGACCTGGGTTTTGCGAGCCGTTCCCGTTGGTCGGAATGGCCGTCATGTTGAGCGGCTGGTTGACGCCGGACTGGATGTTGAAGTCGAAGTCGACGCCGATCCGCTCGAAGAAGGTGTCGTTCAGGGAGATGAACCGGACCTCGATCGTGACCTGGAGGTCCTGGAGCCGGCGCAGCTGTTCGAGCAGGTCGGCGATCTCCTCGTGCACCTCCTGCGTCTGGCTGACGACGAGCGAGAGGTTCGTTTCGAACGGGCGGATCGCACCGTTGCCGCCGCCGTCGGCCCAGGCCCCGGGGCCGCCGACGGTGTTCTGGATGAGGTCGATGAGCGACTGGAAGTCCGCCTGTCCGCCGCCGCTGGCCGGAGGTCCGAACGGAACCACGGGCATCCCGCCGGTCGCCGGGCCGTTGCCCCGGCCCTGAATCTGGGCGAGCGAACCGGCCTCCACGGCGGACCCGGAGTCGGTCCGGGCGGCGCGGTTGAGGGCGTCGCGCGGCGGCTCGACCTGGACGGAAAGCGAGCTCCGCAGGGCCTGCGAATACCCCTTGCTCAATGCGCCCTCGATGCCGAGGCCGTCGGAGGAGAAGTTCGGGATCGGCTTGACGAGGTCGCCCACCTGGTAGGTGACGCTGTAGTAAACGCCCTTCACGAGCCCGGGACTGGTGATCTTCAGCACCTCGTCCTGCACCACGTAGCGGAGGTGGAGCGGCTCCAGGAGGAGCTTCAGGGCGCTCTTCAGGGAGATCTGCTGGGAATCGAGCGACAGCGTGACCGGCGTGTCGCTCGTCACGGCCTCCTGCTCGAGGCCGACCATGTCGAGGTGGATCGGCACGTCGGCCTGCTTGGCCAGCGCGTCGAGCACGACGGCCAGCGGCTGGTTGCGGAAGGCCGTCTTCACCCGGGTGTCGAGCTTGCGGTGGATCGCCAGTTCCGCCGGCGTGGCCCGCGACTTGCCCTCGGCCATCCGTTGCGAACGGTTCTTCGTCAGATCGGTCCAGTTCTTGGTCTCCGGGAATTCGATCGGCCCGGTGAAGGGCGTCGCCGACCGCGCGATGTCGTCGGTGGCGTCGAGGAAGGCGTCATGCTGGCCGCCCGCGATCGTCTTCTGGGTCTCGATGCGGCGGATGACACGGCTCTGGGCGAGCAGCTGCCGGACGACGCCGTTGTCGGGCGCCAACTGGCCGGCCTTCTTGGCCACGGCCTCCGCCTCGGCGAAGCGGCGTTGATCGATGAGGGTGTTGTATTCGTCGACGAGCATCGCGATCCGCTGATCGACTTCGACCTTGCGGGCCCGCTCCCGGTCGATCTGCCCCTCGACCTCGGCGTTGCGTTTCTCGAGCGCCAGCTCAGCCCGCCGCTTGCCGGTGGCTTCCTCGATGTCGCGGCGGGCCCGTTCGATGCGGCGCAGGAGCTGGTCCTTCCGGTCGTCAGGGATCGGCTGTCGCGACACGTTGGCCGCGGCCTCGTCGAGCAGCGCGAGGGCGTCGGCGGGCGACTTCTGGCCGAGCCGCTTGGCCTCGAGCTGTCGGGCCGCCACTTCGGCGGAAATGCGGGCGAGCAGCAGGTCGGGAGCGACCTCACCGACGGCGGCTGGCGGTGCGGCCTGCGGGGTCGCGGGACGGGCGGTCGCCCGGCCCAAAGCCTCGTCGATCACCCGCTTCGCGGTGGCGGCTCCTTGGCTGGCCGCTTCGGGTGCGGGAAGTTCCTCGGCCCGGGCTGCCAGCCATGAGCACGCGAGCACGGCCGCCGCGACGTTGAAGGCCGTCAGGCTGCGGATCGTGGTGCTTCGCATGATCGCGGGCGCGGGGATGCGAGTGCTGGCCATGGTGCTGTTTCCTGTGCAGGGAACTTCCCGGGGGGCGGGAGAAGTACCGGCCCTTGGGACGGCGAGTCAAGGGCAGGTCGGCACGGGGCAGCGGCTTGCCCAGCTTGCCACGCGGTCGGACTGCCTCGGTCAGCCCGGCAGCGGACCAGGCGTCGTGGCGACGTTGAGGGGCGGCTGCCGCCGCAGCACGGCCTTCTCGACCGTGGCGAGCAGCTGGTCGACGCGGAACGGTTTGAAGAGCACCAGGTCGATGCCCGCCTGCCGCGCCTTGACGATCGAATGGCCCGGGTCGTATCCAAAGCCGGTCATCAGCACCAGCGGCACGGGGTCGACGATCTCCTTCAATTTCAGCAGCAGCTGGTAGCCGCTCATGTCGGGCAGGCGGATGTCGGAGATGATCACGTCGTAGCCGTCGCTGCCCACGCCGCGGACCATCGAGGCGGCCTCGGCGCCGTCGCGGGCCGTCTCGACCGTGCATCCCGACCGCTCGAGCAGGGCGTGGGCGGCGGCCCGCACCTGCTCGTCCGAGTCGACGACCAGGATCCGCCGGCCGATGAGCGGTCCACGTCGCTCGCCGGCCCGCCGCTGGGCGTGGGCCGAACTGGGGGCCATCTTCTCGCCCACCTTCTGGATCACCTGCTTGATGTCGCGGGCGTTTCGCAGGATCCGCTGCAGCCGCTCCACCACGTCCGCGTCGTGGCCGATATACCGCTCCATGACGCTGACGGCGTCGTTGAGGATGTCGTCCACGGGGAGCGCGACTGCCCCGTGGATCGCCTCGATGCTCTCGGCGGCCGTCGACGCCTTCTCCGCGACGAGCAGTTCCAGCGTGTTGAGGGCCGCGGCGACGTCGCGGGAGAAGATTTCGAGGAACTGGAGGTCGGTCTCGGTGAAGCCGTTCGGCTCCGGGCTCTCGACGTTGAAGGTTCCGATCACCTGGTCGTGGAGCATGAGGGGCACGGTGAGGGAGCTCTTGGCCCCCTTGCAGCCCTCGAGATACAGCGGGTCCTTGGTCGTGTCGCTGCACCAGTAGCTGCGGCCCGTGGCGGCCACGTAGCCCGTGACGCCGTTGCGCTCCGGCCGCGCGTACAAAATGCGGGCCTCCGCCGCCGGCTGCATCCCCTCGGCGAGCAGGGGCTCGAGGCGGCCGGTTTGCCGGTCGAGGAGCCGGATCTCCACCACGTCGAACTGCAGGAGGTCCTTCGAGTAGTGGAGGATGTTGCTCTTGAGCAGCTCGATCCGCTCGGCGACGGTCATGTCGGCGAGCTCGGCCGGCGACAGGTCGGCCAGTTTCTGGCCGGCGGCGTGGATGGCCGCCCGCTTCTGCTGCTCGAGGATCGTGTGCGTCACGTCGCGTACGGCGACGACCACACGCCGATCGCCGGCGGCGGGGAAGCCGGCCGAAGCCTGGAGGTCGAAGTAGCGGCCGTCTGCCGCCCGCAGCGTGCCGTTGGCGGGCCCGCCGGCCGCGACCGCGGCGGAGAACCGCTGCGGTTCTCTATCGGGCGTCGCCGTCACGCCCAGGCATGCGAAGAACGGCCGACCGACGACGGCACAGCCGCCGCACCACTGGCCGAAGCGGGCGTTGGCCCAGAGCACGCGACCGCCGGAGTCGAGGACCGCGATCCCATCGGGAAGGTGGACGACGATCTGCTCGTCGGGAATCGGGGCCGCCGCAGGCGCGGCGGATGCATCCGCGGGTTCCGCCACCGACCACTCTCCCTAGAGGTTCGTCCGCTGCTTCCGTCCCCAAGTATAAAAACGGGGCGCTTCCCGGCCAAATCGGTCGCCGGCGTTGTCTGCGCCGGCCGCGTTCCTATACTCCTCCGGGTTCCCCGTGGTTCCGCCGGCATCGGCGGTCGCGGCTGTCCCGTACCGCGAGGCGTCTCGTGACCGAGTCGAACCCGTCGTTCCTGGCCCGGCACCAGTTTCTGATCTATCGGCTGTTTTCACTGTCCGGCCTGATCCCCGTCGGCGCGTTTCTCGTCGTGCACCTGCTGACGAACGCATCGGTGAACGCCGGCCCGGGCGTGTTTCAGTCGCGGGTGGACATGATCCACTCGATCGGCGAGTCGCTGCTGCCGGTGGTGGAGTGGCTGTTCATCTTCCTGCCGATGCTGTTTCACGCGGTCGTCGGCTTCATGATCATCGCCAACGGCCTGCCCAACGTCGGCTCCTACCCATACGTGGGCAACGTCCGCTACACACTGCAGCGGGCGACGGGCATGATCGCGTTCGTGTTCATCATCGGGCACGTGCTGCACCTGCACTGGATGGGCAAGCCGGTGGGCGGCGGCCATTTCGATCCGCACGCCGCCACGAGCTCGGCGGCCGTGGCTCTCTATCCGATCCTGGCGACGATTCTCTACGCGATCGGCGTCCTGTGCGTCGTGTTCCACTTCGCCAACGGCCTGTGGACGCTGGGGATCACCTGGGGCATCTGGACGAGCCCGGCCGCGATGCGGCGGGCGAATGCCGTGAGCGTCGTCTTCGGCGTGCTGCTGGCGGCGGCGGGCCTGAGTTCGCTCGTCAAGTTCCGCGACATCGGCGGCGACCCGGCGAAGCTCGAGCAGGCCCGGCGGATCGAGGCCAACATGAACGCCGACCGCGAGGCCCGGGAGCGGCTGCTCGAGGGCGAGCCGCCGGCCCGTCCGCCGGCTCCTGCCGTCCGCGTGGACGGCCCGGAGGCGGGCGTGCGTCCGGTGTCGGTCGGCTCCCAGACAGGAAGGTGACAGCCATGGCGCAGCCGAGGGTGTTGGTGGTCGGAGGCGGGCTCGCGGGCCTGGCCGCTTCGATGCGGCTGGCGGAGCTCGGGGTCATGGTCGACCTCGTCAGCCTGGTGCCGGTGAAGCGGTCGCACAGCGTCTGCGCGCAAGGGGGCATCAACAGCGTCAACGCCCTCACCCGGCAGCAGGGCGACAACGAGTGGAAGCACTTCGACGACACCGTGTACGGCGGCGACTTCCTTCAGCATCAGCCGCCCGTCAAGGAGATGGCCGACTGGGGGCCGCGGATCGTCGATCTCATGGACCGCCTCGGCGTGCCCTTCAACCGAACTCCGGAAGGGTTTCGCGATCAACGCCGGTTCGGCGGCACGCTCTACAAGCGGACCGCCTTCGCCGGGGCGACGACCGGCCAGCAACTGCTCTACGCACTCGACGAGCAGGTCCGCCGCCACGAGGTCGAGGGGCGGATCAAGAAGTGGGAGTTCTGGGATTTCCTCGCGCCGGTGCTCGACGACTCCGGCCGCTGCCGCGGCGCGATCTGCCAGGACCTGGTGACGATGCAGTTCCGCGCCTTCCCGGCCGACGCGGTGGTGCTGGCGACGGGGGGCAACGGGCTGATCTACGGCCGCTCGACGATGTCGATGGTCTGCACGGGCAGTGCGGTCAGCCGGGCCTACCGGGCCGGCGCCTGGTACGGCAACGGCGAGTTCATCCAGGTGCACCCCACCGCGATCCCGGGCGCCGACAAGCTGCGGCTCATGAGCGAGAGCGCCCGCGGCGAAGGTGGCCGCGTCTGGGTGCCGCGGAAGCCTCAGGATCCCCGCGATCCGCGGGAGATTCCCGAGGCCGAGCGATGCTACTTCCTCGAGGAGCGGTATCCGAAGTACGGCAACCTCGTGCCGCGCGACATCGCGACCCGCGAGATCTTCGACATCTGCACGACCGACGGCCTGTCGGTCGAAAAGGATCGACTGTGCGTGTATCTCGATCTGACGCACATCCCGCGGGAGACGCTCAACCGCAAGCTGGGCGGGATCCTGGAGATCTACGAGAAGTTCCAGGGCGTCGATCCGCGGGCGGTTCCGATGAAGATCTTTCCCGCGGTGCACTACTCGATGGGCGGCCTGTGGGTCGACTACGAGCGGAGCGGCTCGGGCGGCATGGTCGAGGGGGCCGTGCGGAATCAGCAGACCAGCATTCCCGGACTGTATGCCATCGGCGAGTGTGACTACCAGTATCACGGCGCCAATCGGCTGGGGGCCAACTCGCTGCTGTCCTGCATCTTCAGCGGGCTGTTCGTGGCGCCGACGCTGGCCGCCGTCGCCTCCGGCCGGGGCTCCGCCGCCGAGCAGCGGCTGTTCGATGCCTGCCTGAAGCGGGAGGAGGAGCGGCACCACGCGTTGCTCGCCCGCACCGCTGGCACCGAGAACCCCTACGAGCTCCACCAGGAGCTCGGCAATCTCATGACCCGCGTGGCCACCGTCGTGCGGCGGAACGAACAGCTCGCGGCCGCCTACGGGGAAGTGTGCGCGATGGAGGAGCGGTGGCGGAGGTGCGCCGTCTCCGACACGGCCAACTGGACGAACCAAAACGTCGTCTTCACCAAGGCGCTGGGCGACATGTTTCCGGTCGCCAAGCTGATCCTCAAGGGGGCCCTGCTGCGGGACGAGTGCCGCGGCGCCCATTTCAAGCCCGACTTCGCCATGCCGGGCCTGACGGCCACCGACCCGGAAGCCAAGCGGCGCGAGGCGGAGCAGTGGTGCGACCGGTTCGCCGAGAACACGCGGAAGTGGCTCAAGTCGACGATCGCGAAGTGCGACGCCGACGGCAATCCGCAGATTTCGTACCAGGACGTCGATACCTCGTTGATCCGTCCCCGGCCGCGGCTCTACGGCCTCGTCGGCGCGGAGGCGATCGAAGAGGTGTGGAAGGCGCGAGAGGCCGCCGAGGCCGGATCGCCGGCCGAGAAGACGGCGGTCGGCGCGGGAGCATGAAGGGCGTGGGGACTTTTGGGAGGCACCACCGATGATCAAAGCGGTCGAAAACGACGGGCACGACGCGGATGCGAGTCACGGCGCCGCCGGCAGGCGGGTCCGGGTGCGGGTGCTGCGCCAGGATGTGGCGGGGGGCGAGAGCTACTGGGAGCGGTTCGAGGTTCCCCACGAGCCGAACATGAACGTGATCAGCGTTCTTCAGAAGATCGCGGCCCAGGCGCGGTCGCAGGACGGCCGCAGGGTGGCGCCGGTGGCCTGGGACTGCTCGTGCCTGGAGGAGGTGTGCGGCTCGTGCACGATGCTCATCAACGGCCGCACCCGCATGGCCTGCTCAGCGCTCGTCGATCGTCTGCTCGTCGAGGACGCCGAGATCGAACTCCGCCCGATGACGAAGTTTCCGGTGGTCCGCGACCTCGTGGTCGACCGCGGCCGGCTGTTTCGCGCGCTCGAGCGGGTCAAGGCCTGGGTGCCGGTCGATGATTCCTACGATCATGGCCCCGGGCCCAGGATCGCGCCGGAGGAGCAGGAAGACGCCTATCCGCTGTCGGAATGCATCAGCTGCGGCTGTTGCACCGAGGCCTGCCCGCAGTTCACGAAGATCGAGGTGGCGCGGCGGGACGACGAGTCGGCGGAAGACTTCGAGAAGCGGCGGCGGGCGGCCTTCGACCGGGCCTTCGTCGGGCCGCATGCCATCAGCCAGGCGATGCTCTTCAACTCCCATCCGACCGGGAGGATGATCGCCGACGAGCGGCTGGAGGCGCTGACCTCCGAGGGGGGCATCCAGATGTGCGGCAACGCCCAGAACTGCGTCGCCGTGTGTCCCAAGAAGATCCCGCTGACGCGGTCGATCGCCCGCGCGGGCCGGGCCGCCACGGTGTGGGCGATCAAGAAGCTCTTTGATCGCTGACGACGGCATCCATGCCCGTCGTCAGCTGGGCTCGGCGGAGTGGCAGCCGAGGTGCCACTCGCCTCGCGGACGGCCGCACGTCCGGGCGGCCGTGGCCGCCGCGGAGCGGCGGCTGATGAGCTTTTGGCGGAGTCGGTTGGCTGCCCGCGCGGAGCAGGCCACTGCCGGCTTCGAATGGGCGTTGCCGCGTGTCGGATTTGCCGGGTGGGGGACGGCGTGGTAGGGTTTGGGGGTCGGAGGGGTGGCCTTCTTCAGCGCCGCCCACATTGGGCTCGCCGCGCGGGCAACAGGATGCCCGCTGGCTCGAGCGAGCCGAGACGCGTGAAGAAGGACTAGAGGACACCGAGTGTTTGTTGAAAAGAGGGCACGCCGCCCGGCGGAGTCGGGCAGGGCGGCCGCGGTGAATGACCGGACCGCCACGGGCGGGCGGACGAAACACGACGACGGCGAGATCGAGGCACAGCAAGAAGCACGGCGAAGCGAAACGCAGTCCCGGCAGGCGGCCAACGATCGGCCGCGGCCTGCCTCGCCGCCGATCTCCGCCCCCCAGGCGGCCAACGCCGAGGCCGTCGGCGGTGAGCCGGGAGGGAGTTTCCGCACGCTCGGCCTCTCGGCCGAGACGCTCGCCGCGGTGGAGCGGGCGGGATACACCGTGCCCACACCGGTGCAGGCGGGTCTGATCCCACGGGCGCTGGCCGGCGTGGACGTGCTGGGCCAGGCGCGGACCGGCACCGGGAAGACGGCGTCGTTCGTGCTGCCGATCCTCGAGCGGATGCG
>JBIJCJ010000141.1:0-9725 GCA_044344765.1 Pirellulales bacterium
CCGACCCACCACCCCCACGCGTGCGTCCGCCCCTACAGCCGGCAGTTCGCGATCTGCGTCTCAATGACCGCCGACGCGCCGATCGCCTCGAGCCGCTCCATGATGGCGTGGGCCTCGCCCCTCCTCACCATGGCCCGCACGGCGCACCACTCCGCGTCCTCGAGCTGCATGATGGTCGGGGAATTGAAGCCCGGCGTGATCTTCTCGGCCTCGGCGAGCCGCGTGCGGGGCACGTTGTATTCGAGGAGCGACCAGCTGCGGGCGATCACGATGCCCTCCAGGCGGCGCACGATCCGATCGGCGAGGGCCTGGTCGATGCAGCGGTGGTTCTGCACGAGCACCGTCTCGTAGCGGCCGATCTCGGCGAGGACGCGGAGCCGGTTGGCGGCCAGGGTGCTGCCGGTCTCGACGAGGTCCACGATCGCATCGGCCACGCCGAGGGCGATCATCACCTCGACGCTGCCGGAGAGCTCGACGAAGTGGGCCGTGACGCCGCGCTCGGCGAGCCACTGCCGGGTGATCCGGGGAAAGCTGGTGGCGATCCGGCGGCCGGAGAGGTGTCGCGGGTCGGTGACCGGGGAGTCGTCGGCCACGCACATCGCCAGGCGGCACGAGCCGACGCCGAGGTCGAGCCGATGGACGAGGTCGGCCCCGCTCTCCGCCACGAGGTCGGCCCCGGTGATGCCGAGGTCGATGGCTCCTTCCGCGGTGAGCACGGGGATGTCGTCGGTTCGCAGGAAGGTGATCTCGACCGGCATGTCCTTGCAGCGGGCAAAGAGGCTCCGCTCGCTGCGGCGGAAGGCGAGCCCGGCGTCGGCGAGGAGCTGCGCCGACAGCTCCGCCAGCCGTCCCTTGCTCGGCACCCCGATCCGCAGCAGCCGTTGGCCGGCGTCGCTCATGTCGCTTCTCCCTTCACCCCGCCGGTGGCGCGGGCGGCCTTCTCATCCAGGCCCGAAACCCCGAACCGCCTGGCCAGTTCGTCCTCCACGGCGGCCAGCGAGAGGCCGCGGGCGGCGAGCAGGACGAGCGTGTGGTAGAGGAGGTCGGCGGCCTCCGCCACGACCCTGTCGTCGGTCTCGCCGGCGGCGGCCTGCACGAGTTCGCCGGCCTCCTCGGTCACCTTGCCGCCGATCCGCGGCACTCCGCCGGCCAGGAGCCGGGCAGTGTAGGATTTTTCGGGTGCGTCGCCCTTGCGCGACGCGACCACCCGCTCGAGGGCCTCGAGCACCTCGCCGCGACGTATCGATGACTGCCGATCGGCCACAGTTCCAGCCCTTGCCGGAGTCCGTCGACCGGCCGGCAACGCTCCGGCCGTCGGCGACGGTCGCCACAACTCTAGCACGGCCCGCGGACAGCCCGGCCCGGCGGCCCGAACTGGCGGCGGATTGCTGGTTTCTGTCGGGCCCAACCGCATCCGGCAAGTCGGCGCTCGGCGTGCGGCTGGCCCGGGAGCTCGGGGCGGAGATCGTGAGCGTGGACTCCATGGCCGTGTACCGGGGCCTCGACGTCGGCACGGCCAAACCCACGCCCGAGCAGCGGCGGGCGGTGCCGCACCACCTGCTCGACGTCGTCGCGCCCGCCGATCCCTACAGCGTCGCCCGCTGGCTGGGGGACGCGGCGGCCGTGGTCGACGACTGCCGCCGCCGGGGCCGAAAAATCCTCTTTGTCGGTGGCACCCCGCTCTACCTGCGGGCCCTGCGGGACGGCCTGGCGGAAGTGCCCGGCGAGGACCCGGACCTCCGGCGGCGGCTGACCGCGGAGGCGGCGGCCCACGGCTCGGCCCAGCTCCATGCCCGGCTGGCGGCCGTCGATCCGGCCACGGCCGCCCGGCTGCACCCCAACGACCTGAAGCGGATCATCCGCGCCCTGGAGGTGGAGCAGCTGTCGGGGCGGCCGCTTTCCCAGGCCTTCGCCCCGGAGCCGCATCCCGTCTTCGAGCGGCAGTTCTTCGTCCTCGACCTGCCGCGGCCGGTGCTCTACGAGCGGATCGACCGGCGGGTCGAGCGAATGTTCGCGGAGGGCATCGTGGAAGAGACGCGGGCGGCCTTCGCGGCTCCTGGCGGCCTCGGGCCGACGGCGGTCCAGGCCGCGGGCTACGCCGAGGCGGCCGATCTGCTTGCCGGTCGCATCGACCGTGCCGAGGCGATCCGGCGCACCCAGCAGCGGACGCGTCAGCTGGCGAAGCGGCAGCTCACCTGGCTGCGGAGTTTCGAGCAGGCGCGGTGGATTCCGGCGTGAAAAGTGGCAGACGGCCCCAAGCGTGGCGGCATAGTCGATGACGAACACCCGGCCGGAGATCGCCTGATCAACCGTGGCACTCGAAGAGGTCGCTCTTCACGAAATCCGCGCGGCGGCCCGCCGCCTGGATGCCGTGCCCGGCTGGGGCCGCGGCCACGTTTGCCGCGTCGGTCGGATCACAGCCGGTCGTCTCGCGGAGCAGGTCATCGTGCTTCCCCCGGCGGAACCGCGGGGCGAGAAAAACCGTGTGCCCCATCCACTCGAAGCGTTCGGGTGTGCCCGCCACCTGCTTGGCCGCAATCAGCGGCCTGATCAGGCCCGATCATGCCTGTCCTTTCAGGCCCCTTTTGCTTTATGCTTTTTACTATGGGCTTTTCTGTTAGGTCTTCGATTACTCGAAGAATCCGTTCCAGCCGTGCCTTTCCCAGTCATTGGTGGCGGGATGCTGGATCAGCAGCTTCGGCTTCTTCTTCGCCAGCCGCTTGACGGCCGCAGGCGTGATCTTGTTTTTGTCATGAAGCTTCACTGTGCGGAGCTTTGGCATGTCGGCCAGCGCGTCCACCGCGGCATCGTCGAGGCTTGGGCAGAACATGAGGTCGAGCCACTCGAGTGACTGCGACGCCGAAAGTGCCTTGATACCGGCGGATGTGATGCACTCGCCGTCAACGTCGAAATGCGTCAGGTGTGGCAGGCCGGCGACGAGCTGCAGCGACGTGTCGGTCACCGATGTGCGGTGAAAAGTAAGTCTTCGCCACTCCTTGTGCTGTACCAAGACCTCCACATCGGCGTCGGTGAGTGGCGTTTGTGACACATACAACTGACGAAGCGAACGGATCTTGAGCAGTTCCTGTGCGGCCACGGGTGGCAGAGCCGCGAGCCCAGTAAGGTCGAGACACACCAGATCCGGCAAGGCGGCCAGCCGACTGAGTGTTTCGCCAGTCAGCGCGCTATAGCCAAGACGAAGGGTTCGCAACCCGACGAGCGTCGTGAGCCGGGGAATGACATCGTCCGTGACCCGGTCGCCACTGATCGCCAGCGACTTCAGAAATGTCAGGCGACAGATCGCGTCGAGGTCTTCTTCCCGAGGCAGCGCTTTGCTGGTCACATCGAGTTCCGGAAAGTCGCCCAGATCCTCGAGAAGCTTCGGCAGAGCTTTGCCGTAGTCGTGATGCAAGGCGACCGCCTCGATGTTGTGTCCACTCGCATCCCAGCGGATGGCGTCACGATTTTTCTCTTGCAGTGTCCGGACTGCTACTGCGTTTCGCCGGTCGCTCTCGCTCAGTTCTGCGTCGCTCATGCCTTTTTGCTCCAGTGCCAGCAGGCAACACGCCAAGACGCCAAGCAGCCTGACGGCGCCGTACACGTCACGGAAAAACTCGGCGTTATGCAAGACTCGTGCGAGTGTTGCCGGCTGACTATGGCTCAAGAATCTTCTGCAAAACTCTGGCTTTGACGAGGGGTGAGAGTTCGACACCGCGGTTTTCCATGATTTCGACGATTTTGTCCCAGACAACTGTCTTTTGGAGTTCAAGCTCTGCCGGTTTATTTCTCAAGCTCTCAGCTTTGATTATGGCATCATCCAAGTCCCCAAGAAAACCATGTTCCCTCTCCGCAGCTTCGGCTGACATTGCTCGAACCACAACCGTCGTACCGATGAGTATTTCCGGCGTATGCTTCAAGACATATGCGCCGAGCCCTTTCCACGCCCGAACATATGCCTGGAAGCGAGTGTTCGGCCCAACCCTGAAACCACCGAGTCCATCAGTCATGTATCTCATATTTGAGTGAATGCTGCGGACTTCCAGATCTGAGAGCGGACGAAGTTTTGTCAGTTGGTCTTTGGGCGGGTTACCTGAGAAGGATGTTTTGACCTCGTAAACGATGGTTTGCTTCTTGTCGAGCACGTCACCGACCTTCGGATTATAGCCTTCACGAAGGAACAGCACGTCGATCTGCCTGGAGTCCTTTGAGGTGGTTGCGCTAATAAGGTCGTTGACATCCACTATGAATCCCTGCTTGAATCGTTTCGCGAGGGCGTTCCCTTGAGCGGCCAATGTTTGGAATCGCTTGTGAAGCCGTGCTTCAAACTCATGGCCGTAGGCGCCGGAAAAACTAGGGTCATACCTCCCCGGTGTCCCACGGAAATTTCCACCGACATTTTTTCCGTCCTTGTTGTTCGCAGTAAACTCCACCATGTCCTTCGCAACCGCTTCGGCAACTTGCCAGAAGAGCTTGTCGGCAAGCTCGACGGTCTTGACGCTGACGCGCGAGGCGGACGTCTTGCCGTTGTAGCGAATCTGGAGGACCGAACCGGACGTGGGTACGACGATTGCCCCGTCGATGACATCCGACGGACGGAGCGGCCCGTCGAGCAGCCCTTCGACCTGCTCGTCAGGGTCGATCAGCGGTATGTCCTCTTTCGGAACGGCCAGAAAAAGGGGCGTCGTGTAGCGACCGGTTCGCGACTGGTCAAGCGGGAGCCGCGTGTCGCCGACAAGGACGGTCTTGATCGTCTTCGGGCCGCGAGGATCGTAGACGTTGATCGTGTAGGCCTGCGTGATGTCGGGCACGAGGCCGGAGAGCCCTGCATTCGGGTTGGGCATCCGGGTCGCCGTCAGACCGAACGTCGGGAAGGGCGCGGTGCCGTCCCGGTTGTCGGCGAGCACTTCGATGCGGGCGGTCGTGACCCGTACCGCGTCGCTGGATGTCACCCGGTGTCAGCTGGTTGCCGATCCGGCCGGTCAGCCGAAAGCTGATTTGCTGTTGGCCGGTGGTGGCGCTTTCCCGGATGGCTTCCAGAAACAGTTGGTTGTCGCCGGGTCGCAGGCCAAGATCAGCGAGCGTGTAGAGTCGATCCGTGCGGCTCGTCGGGGCGACATAGTCGCCGCCTTGCTGGACCGGGTTGCGGTTTCGCGGCAGCCAGGCATCCTTCGTCCAGATACGGAGATGGCCGTCGGTTGGCCGCTGCCAGGAGAGGTAGTGGGGATCCATGACCGCGGCTGAGGGATCCGAGGCCGAATAGCTGATCTCGAGAGTGGCGAGCGGGTCGTAGGCCATCTCGGGAATCCGGACCCACAGCGGCGCGAACGTTGCGTTGGCGGAAACATCGTCGACATCGATCTCGTCGCCGATGCCGTTGAAGCCGTCCGCCCAATTGACGATGCCGTCGCCGTCGGTGTCCTCGTCCTGAACCTGGAGGTACAAGCCGGGGGTTTCGTCGACGCCGGCGATGTCCTCGATGCGGTCGTCCGTGCCGTTGCGGCCGTTGACGGGATCGATGGGCCCCTCGTTGTTGGAGTTGACATCGATGTCGATCCACGGGATGTGGATGGCGATGACGTGAAACTGCAGGGACGAGCCGCGCGGCGCGGAATTCTTGTCGAACTGCATCGCCACATTGCCTTGGAGCGTGACGGTGCCACCGGACATCGATTGGAAGTCGATGCCGGCGATGACGATCTCCTGAAAGCTGGTCCCGGAAACTTGCGAGACGGTGATCGCCGTGTCGGGAAACGCCGTGGAGCCGGAAACTCCCGGCGCCGTGAGCTTGAGGTCGTTGATCGTCAGACCGCTATTGGCGGTCGTGGCGCGGGCCCAGATCTTGATGGCGTTGGGCTCGTAGCTGGTGAGTTGACTGGCGTAGCCGGCGGCCACGCTGGTTCCTCCGATCGAGAAGGTCGCGTCCAGGCTGTTCTTGACGGTGAACGTGAAGGACTCTGCTTGTTGGCCCTGGCCGTCGCCCCAGGTTCGGTGGCTTTGCTGCTGGGGCGGGGCGCTGGTGTTGCTCGTGATGCCGAGTTCCCAGTCGCCGTTGAGGGCGTTGTTGCCGTAGCGGCCTTGGGCGGTGAAGAGGCTGGCGGTCTTCGAGGCAAGGTCATCCGGCAGGGTGGCGATGAACGGCATCGAGGAGAGCATGGCCCGGGATTCGAGGGCTTCGAGCCGGAGGCCGCAGCGGGCGGGAAGCGTTCGCGATCGGCGTCGCTTGCGGCCGGTTTCAGCATCCGCGGAGAACAGCCGCGCGAAGAGCGTGAATGGGCGAGCCGGCCCGTGATGGCGGGGAGACATGGTGGAGCTCCTGGTGAGAGGCGGGGCGGACAGAGGCGGGACGCCCGCACGCTGGGGAGTGGGCTGCTGGGAGGAGCGTACGGTACCGGGGGGGGGGGCGCGTCAAGGGGCGGCGGAAGAGAAATCTGTGAGCGGCGCAGAGCGAGCGGCACGATGAGGGCGCTTGATGCAACCAGTTCAGCCGCGGTGTGCGACCCGCTCGAGCGGCGGTCTATGACCGCCGAATGGGCACGATCACACGATCATGCCTGTCCTGACCTGTCCTTCTTCCTGTCCTTTTGTTTTTTTCCCGGCACCGGTATCACGGCGTCTTGGCCCCGAATCACCGGTTGCGGCCGGCCATGACGGCGCTGACGGTCGGCCGGGGACTGGCTCGTGTTCCGCAGGAACAGGTGCCTGTCCCCGTCTGCCCGTCCGCAGGAACAGGTGCCTGTCCCCGTCTGCCCGTCCGTCTGCCTAGGCCGCAAAGCCGCCGTGCACGGCGTTGGCCCCCGATTCGGTTGCCGTCGCTATAGCTTCTCGCGGTCCGTTGTGCCGACCATTTTGCGGAGTGCGCCGTCCGCACCGGTGTCGCCTTCGTTCGGCTCTTCAGGTGAACCAGGCTCGGCAGGAGCGTCGAGCAGGCTGACGCGATCGCGGTGACTGCGTTGGCTGTGGACGTACGACCGTGCACGTTCCGCATCCGACTTCGACTGACGCGTCGTGTCGATCGTGATCCCGATCACGGAAAAGTCACCGTCGGCTGCCACGACCTTGTTCCAGGCCTCGAGATCGAAGCGATCCTCCCGCCGCCATCGTGGAACGTCCGGGTGATAAAAACCTTGCGGTGTTTCCACGGATTCGAGCTCCCGGAGCACGAACGTGGGTTGGCTCCGGAGCTTCGTGATGACCTTGTCATTCCTGTCCAGCTCGACATCAGCCTGCATCGTGAGCTGATACCGGCCGCCAAAATAGGCCTCGGTGACGAACGTCTTGCGCAGGACGCTGTCTTTGCCGTTGAACTCGTAGGTGGAAAAGAAATGGTCCGTGGATGGAAACACCTGTTTCTTGTCGCTCGTGGAGAAGATCCGCTCGATCTGGAGCGCGGCCGGCAGGAACTGTGCTGCGGACTTGACGGCCCGCTCGCGGACATCGCGGAGCAGGCGGACCTCCTGGTTGTGGTTCCGCCAATGCCGAAGAAAGTCGCCGGACTGCCCCACGGGCGTCGGATCGATCTCGATGCCGATGGCCGAGAAGTCGCCGCCGGCCGCGACCAGTTTGTTCCAGGCGGCCAGATCGAAGCGGTGCTCACGCCGCCACACCGGATCCAGACGCCCTCCGGTGTTGGGAGCGGGCGCGAGGACATCGACCTCCTGGAGGACGAACGTCGGCTCGCCGCCCAGGCTCGTGACGGTTTTGTCTTTTCTGTCAAGTTCGACAGGAACCGTCATCGTGAGGAAATAGCGGTCGCTGCACCAGGCTTCTGTAGACCATGTCTTACGGAAGTCGCTGTCACTGTCCTTGAAGACGAAGTTGTTGAAGCGGTGTGCCGCGAGCGGAAACAACTCCTCGATCTGGCCGGGGACGGCGAGGACCGAACGGATCGATTCGATGGCGCGGTGGCGGATGGCCCGCTTTTTCGCATCACGGATATGGCTGGGCGTTAGTTCCGGAGGTACGGTAAACGTCATCAGGTAGAACCAGCCGCGGTCGGGATCCGGGTAGAACGTGATCCACAGATTCATCAAATCGGAGAGCACGACGGTGCCGGCGTTGATAGGGGCGGGGTACGTGATGCCGGGATCTCCATGCCCGGGAACGTCACCCCTCTTGGTCAAGTCGAGTAGGTCTGCATCGGGCTCGATGCCCCAACCCCGAATCGTTGCCAACAAGTCGGCAACGGCTTCCTGAAACTTTCCAGGCTTGAGTGGTCGCCGCGCAATCACACCAGCCACAGAATCGAAGTCTGACTTATTCACCAGGTCGGTGATCACGGACATGCTTCGCAAGTCGACCTCAAGCCGCTTGCCGTCGGTTGTGACCACTGTAAGGTGGCACGGCTCGAGTAGATTTCCGTGAGGGATAAAACTGCTGCTCTTTTCGGCACTCATGCCCTCGATTTCCATGCGTCGAATCGACTGGTTCATGAAGACCGTGAGGTGCGGCACAGGCCCACCCTCTGCGGGCACGTCGTCTCCTGGAGCCCGCGCCCACCAGAACAACGCGGCGAAACCGGCGACAGCGGCGATCACGGTGACGGGCGCTCCGAGAAGCTTCATGATTATTTATTGTAGTCGCCGTTGAGCAGCTTGGGGATTTCGATGTAGTCGTACGTGGCCCGCCACCCGTCGCGGTACTTCGGAATGCGGGACCGAATCCAGGTCAACCGGTGCTCCACCTGGTCGAACGTGGCATCGGCTGGAATTCGCGGATTCTTGCCGTCGGGATTGACGCGATAGTCCTGGAATGTGCTCGTGTCACCCGGAAAGGGCGATGCCATTCTATAACGAAGTAACCACGGAATCCGAGCGCCAGGGGTATTCGTCGCACGGCGCCAGAGGTCGGGATCCTTGTCCAGTACCCGCTGCAAAGCGACGCTCTGTTCCGCGTCGACCAATCCGTCGACGCCTTCCCAGATGACCTCGATCTCTCCGTCTGCTTGGCCTTGGGCGATCTTTTCCCATGCTTTTTTCTGTAGATCGGAGAACTCGGCTGAGTTGTTGATTGTCTGGAACTTGTCCTCTTTGTACGCCAGCCCGGCCTTGTACATGTCGATGAAGATTGCCAGGTTCCCGTCGGCAAGTCCTTGAAAGACCTTACGGGAGTCTACGCGGGCGATCCAATCAGGGGCCAAATCGTCGGTCATAGCCGTTGTCATACCATCGCCGGCCAACCGCGAGGCAAAGGCGGCCATGCCGAACCATTCGAACGGATTGAGTTCATTCGGCTTTTTATCCGTGTTGAACATTTCCGCGTACTTGGTGGTGATCTGACGGTTTCGGTTGATCGGGTCGCCGGGAACGAAGCCGTCAACCTTCAGGGCATCCCAGGCTTTCGCTTCCCATTTTGGCAATTCTCCGTTGGCGGTGATGGGGACGAGGATGCTGGACAAAACCTTGGGCGGCATAAAACCAATCGGGTCGCGAATACCACTGGCGTCGGCGACCGAAAACGTCAAGCGAAGATAGCCTTCTTTTCGAGCTGTGAACTCAAAATCGACAGTTGCGTTTTGATGAGCAACTATCGCGCGAGAACTCTGCCCTGCGTCTTCGTCGGTCTGCACCAGCAGAAGTTGCGCCATGGGAACACCAAAGAGTGGCTCATAAACGACCGGAAACATCTTCTCCGGCCAGGCCACGGAGCCCCGGATCGTATCGCCGACCTTGTAGATTCCCTCCGGCTTCTCGGTCAGTGACCACTCAAATCGTCCGTGCTTCTTGAGT
>JBIJCJ010000016.1:0-30897 GCA_044344765.1 Pirellulales bacterium
CGAGCAGCGGACCGCCGGGGGCCGCGAACGGGATGATGGGCGTGCGCAGCGGTGGCTCGTCGTATGAGCACTACTACCGGGCCCAGGCCCTCTTCCAGTGCGACGTGCAGGCCTGGGAGAAGTGGAACGCGGGGCTCCTCAAGACGCTCAAGGCGACGCAGGCCAAGGACGGCAGCTTCAGCATGTCGTACGGTCCGGAGGTGGACACGCCGCTGACCCTCCTGGCGCTCGCGGTCAATTACAAGTTTCTGCCCGTGTACGAACGGTGACCGCATGAAGTGGATGATGGGCGACCGATGCGGATGGGTGTGCCACGGGCCGGCCTGCTTGGTGATGGCCTGCGCCGCGGCGGTGGCCGGCGCAGAGGATCTCCAGGTCGTTCAGGAGGCCGAGCAGGCCAAAAAGCAGCAGGCTCAGAAGCAGGCTCAGCAAGCCCATCAGCAGGCGGTGGAGAAGCAGCGGCAGCAGCAGATCGACCAGCAAGCGAAGCAGATGCAGGCAATGGTCATGCCCACGCTCCGGGCCGAGCTCGAACTCGTCCGCAAGACCTGCGGCAGCCTCCCGTCCGAGGCCCGCAAGCAGATCGTGGCGGCCGGTAATGCGGCGGTGCAGACCGCCGCCCGGCAGGTCGCCGAGCGGCAGATGGGCGGGCGCGGCGCCGGGCCGCTCGACACCAGGAAGACGATTCGTGACGCGGTGGCGGCGGCCGTCAAGCCGCACGCGACGGCGGAGGAGTTCGCGGCCTACGAGCGCGAACAGGCGGCCCGGATCGCCCGCCGGAACCGCGCGGCCCGCATGCTGATCGTGAACAAGGTGGATGGCGAACTGCAGCTCTCGCAGGCCCAGCGGGAGAAGATCGAGGCCGACCTCGAAAACCGCTGGGACGCGAAATGGCTGCTGGAGCTCCACGACACCGGGGGCATGATCATCAACAACCGGCCGCCGGCCCCCGACTTCGCCGACAAGTGCATCGCCCCGCATCTCGACGAGCGTCAGCGGGCGGACTGGAAGACGTGGTGCAGCCAGTCGGGCTGGAGCCGCCATGGCCAGAGCTTCGGCTGGAACTTCGACGGCCAGGGCATGCAGCCCGACCCATGGTGGTCCCGATGAACGCCCGCAGACGACACCATCCTCGACCGTCGCCGGGGTTCTGGTGCCGCGGCTGGATGGCCGCGTCGCTGCTCCTCGCCGGGCAGGTGATCCGCGCCGAGGACGACCTCGCGGTCGACGACATCGACCCGGCGATCGTGCAGAGGAAGCAACAGCAGCAGGCCAACCGCTACGATCTCGCCGCGAACTTCGACGCCAACATCTTCGGGCAGGTCAACGGCTTCAGCCTCCGAACAAATGCAGTGCGAGCGGAGGTGCGAGCGGAGACGGACGGTGGCGGCGATCAATCGCCGCAGTCCAGGGCATTGGCGTTCGTCGGCCGACTCGGCGAGGCCCGGCTCGCCAGGATCGATGCCATCTGCGGCCTCACCGACGCCCAACGCCGCAAGCTCCGGCTGGCGCTGGAATCGGATGTCCGCCGTCTGTTGGAAGAGATCGAAACAGTCCGGACGAAGTACGCCGGCGCCGCGGTGAACCTCGGCGACCAGGAGGGCCAGCGGAAGTGGCAGGAGTTCCAGCAGGACGCGCAGCGGTGTCGGCAACTGCTCCATGGGCTGTCGGGAGAGGAGTCGCTGTTCGCCAAGGTGCTGCCCACGACGCTCGATGCCGAGCAGCAGACACGGCTCGCCACCGAAATCGCCGCCCGCCGGTCGTACCATTGGCGGACGCTCGTGGCGGCAGCCATGCGCAAGCACGACGACATGCTCGGCCTCGACCAGGGGCAGTACGACGAGATCGAGAAGCTGCTCCTGGATCGGGAGCCGCCCCTGCGGGTGGAGGGCCCAATGAACCGCAATCTTCAAGGCATGCAGCACATGCTCGTCTTCATGGTGCTGTCCGAGGTCGATGCCAATCGACTGCAGAGCGTCCTGAACGACCGGCAATGGAATGTCCTCGCCCAACTGGCCAACCAGGGCAAGGCCATGCGGTCCTACATCGAGGCCCAGGGATTGTTGGAGAAGGGGGCGAAATGACCGCTGCAGATTGGTGGATGGTGCGGGCGGGATGGCGAAGCGTCTGGAGCGCGGCGACGATCGTCGCCGGCCTGTGCCTGTCGGCGGCGGCGCAGGCCCCGCCCGAGCCCACGAATCAGGCGGCGGTGCTCGATCTCCCCGACGATGGATTTCTTGTCGGGCGACTCCTGCCGGCGGCCGGCGAGTCGGGGCGGCCGCTGGCCACGGTGCTGTGGCAGTCGCCGCTGTTCGACGCGCCACTGGAGTTCTCCATGGAAGGCATCAAGCGGATCCGTTTTCCGCAGGTCGCGACCCAGCCCGCCGGTGCGAACGCCTGGCGGGTGGACGTGCGGGGCGGCGATTGCGTGGAGGGAACGCTCGCATCCATCGACGCCGAACAGATCGTTCTGCAGGCGGACACGGTCGGCCCAACGCCGCTGCGGATTCGCCGCGACCAGGTGGTGCGGCTGACGCGGCTGGGTGGGGCGTCGAAGATCTTCGTGCCCGGCGGTCTGGCCGGGTGGACCGCCGCCGGCCCGTGGCAGGAGCAGGGCGGCAGGCTCGTGTGCGTCAAGGCGGGAAGTTCCATCCAGCGCGACCTGGCGGCACCGTCCAGGGCATGCTTCACGCTCAGCTTGTCGTGGGACGAACGGCCTGATTTCGAACTGGCGTTCGCCGCCGGTCCCGAAGAAATCGCCCGCCTCAAGACCGGCGGCGGCAAGAAGCCTGCCGCCACCGAGGAGTATCGCATCGAGGTGACGGCGGGCGACGTGCTCGCGATCCGCTCCGGCGCCACCGCCAAGTTCGACATGGCCGGCAATCTGCCCGCCGGCCGCGGAGGCATGACGCTCGAGGTCTTCATCGACCAGGAGACCGGGCGGATGGCCGTGGTGATCCCGAAGGGCGATGGAAACGACAAGCCAGCCTTCGACGAGACGCTCGCGCCCCGAAAACCCGCGTTCCACTCGCTGTTCGGCATCCGGCTGCGCGGCGGCGACGTGCGGATCGACGGGCTGCGGGTGAGCCCGTGGCGAGGTTCGGAGCCGCGGGCTAGCGGCGACGGCGGCCTCGGTGGTCCGGGGGAGATCGAAGCGTTCGACAAAGACAAGGGCACGTTCACGGTCCGGGGCGCGGATGGTCCGCGGACGGTGAATGCGGCCGATGTGGAAGACATCACGTTTCCTGCGGCCGACGCGGCCCAGCCGGCCGCGCCGCGACATGCCGTGCTCGCCGCATTCCACGGGGGGAGCCGCCTGAGTGGCAGCATCCTCGAGGCGACGGCCCAGGGGCTGCGGCTCGAGTGCCCCGCGCTGGCGGAGCCGCTCGAGTGCCCCGTCGCCCGGCTCGCCGTGCTCGAAGCCATTGGCGACCGTCGGCCGGCGGAACTTTCCGGACGTCCGGCGGTGCTCGCCACTGCCGGTGGCCGGATGCTGGGCTGTATGGCCACCGCGCCCGGCGATGCCGGTGGCATCGGCTGGCAGCCACGCGGCGCCGTCGGTCCGGTGGCGATCGGGAATCCGAAGGAACCGCTGCGAGTCCAGTATCGCGGTCTCACGACGCTCGGTGGGGCGGGCATCGGCCTGGCGCGCAAGGGCGACGCCTGGCAGGTGGCGGAGGTCTCCGCCGGTGGGCCTGCGGCCCGCGACGGGCGGATTGCGAAGGGCTGGAAGCTCGACGCGGTCCGGCTGGACGAGACCGGAAAGCCGATCGCCGTGGCTCCGCTCAAGGCCGACGAGGTCCGCGGTTTGCTGCACGGCGTCGCCGGCTCGAAGGTGGCCTTGGAGCTCACTGACGGCGCGGGCATGAAGCAGGAGGTGGTGCTGGTTCGTGAGGCCGCGGGCTGTGGCGACCTCGCCGGTGCCGCGGAGCGGGACGTGCTGGACAAGGCGCTGAAGATGCACGATGCCCGCAGGACGGCCGCTGCCCCGGCCGCCTCCGGACAGGCTACCGTCTACCTGAAGACCGGCGATTCGATCTTCTGCACGGTGCTCTCGGCCGACGCGGAGGGGCTGCGGATTCGCACCGACCTGGCGGCCGACCTTCTCGTCCCGGCGATCGCCGTGCGGGCCGTCGAACTGCAGCCCTCACCGGCGGGTTCGGTTTCCAGGGATAAGCTCGCCCGACTCCTCACCTTGCCCCGCATGCAGCAGGCCGATCCACCCACGCACATGCTGCGGCTCCCGAACGGCGATTATCTCCGCGGCAAGCTCGTGTCGCTCGACGACAAGGTGCTGCGGATGAACGTGCTGGGCGTGGTCAAGGAGTTTCCCAGGCCTGAAGCGACGCGGCTGATCTGGCTCTCCGTCGAGGGCGACGCGTCGGAACGCGATGCACTGGCGGCCGTCGCCGGCGGCCAGGGAGCGGGCGGCGTGCCCGCGCGGGCGACGATGCTCGACGGCCGGCGGCTCACCATGAAGGCCGAGCGGTTGGATGGCGACCGTCTCGTCGGCGAAAGCGGCGTGCTCGGCACGACCGCCGTCGATCTGGCGACCTGCGACAACCTGGTGCTGGGATTGAAGGAATCGGCGACGCCACCGGCGGAACTGCCCTATGGGAAATGGAAACTGAAGCCGGCGGCCTTGCCACGGGCGCTCGGCACGGGAGAGGCCGCCGCTCCGGCGGCTGGCGGTCGCGGGCCCTGATCACCCAGCGGGAGCGGGTGTCGGCAGGAGCTCCGGCGCGAAGGGCTTCGCAGGCTGGCTCGGGGCGGGCCCCGAGCCGCCCTCACGCGTGGCCGGGTCGCGGGCCGGCAGCTGCACGGCCCGGGCATCGGCGCCGATCGACTCGAAGTTCTGCGTGACGACCCCGCGGCTGAAGACGCCGGGACGCGAGTGGCCGTAGTCGAGGTACAGGCTCGCATCCCGCTGCCGGGCGCGGCGATGGGCGTCGAAGTAAGCCTTGCCCGGCCAGGGACCTTCGGCCAGGAAGACGCCGTTGTATTCCAGCAGCGAGCCCTTCCGGAAATGGAGCTGGGAGATCGAGCGGTTGTAGTCGACGATCGCCCGGTAGTAGGCGCTCTCCGCCTCGGCCCGCCGCCGCTGGGCGTCGAGGAGCTGGTCGAGGGTCACCTGCCCGGCGTCGTATGCCGCCTGGACGGCGTCGACCTGCCGCTCGGCGGCGACGCGGCGATTGAAGTTCGTCTGGGCGAGGGCGAAGTTCGTGTCCACGTTGCGGACCGCATCGACCAGGGCGTGCGAGGCCTCGAGCTCCTCGTCCTGCAGCCGGGCCCGCTCCCGGGCGAGCTGCAGCTGGTGGTGGCGGACCGTGGCGAGCTCGCGGCGGAAACCCAGCGGCATGAGGAACTGCGCCCCGGCCTGCCACTCCTGGAACTGGCCGCCGAACAGTGTCGAATAGGCATCGGTTCCGACCAGCGGATCGTTCCCGTCGGCGCCATAGGGCTGGTAGGTTTGGTTGATCAGGTCCTGCCCCATGCCCAGGAATCGCCACCGGCCGACGAGGTCGAGCCGGGGCAGGATCAGGTTCTTGGCGGCGGTCAGCTCGAGTTCCCGCTGCTTGATCACCCACTTCTGCTTGCGGAGTTCCGCCGACCGGGAGAGGGCCTCGACGAGAGACTGCTGCCAGTCGAACGCGATCCGGGCGGTGGTCGGCTCGTCGGCGGGCCGGATGAGCCGGCCGTCGCTGGCCGAGATGCCCATCATGTAGCGGAGCCGGCTCTCGCAGCGGTAGACGTCGGTCAGCGCCTGCTCGACCTCGCTGCGGAAGAAGAAATACTGCTCGCGGGCCTGCGACTCCTTGTCGCGCTCGCCGCCCCGCGCGCCCTCCACCATCAGGGCATGCACCTTCCGCCAGGCCTCCAGCGAGCTGTCGCGGCCGGCCTTGCGGGCCTCCAGGTTGCGGTACGCGAAGTACAGCTCCCAGTAGGACTGCTCGGTGTCGCTGACCAGGTTGCGGACGCCCGCCTCGAAGTCGGCCAGCGAGATGTCGGCGTTGATCCGGGCGAGGAGCACGCCGCGGAAGGCCGGCCGGCCGTAGAGGTTGTCGAAGGAGTCGGGGCCGGCGATCCGGTTGTAGGTCACGCCGGCGCCCTGGAGGAGCGGCTGGCTGAACGTGAAGTCGTAGTTCGTCTGCCAGGTGGACGGGACGAGCACTTTGAAGTTGGGGTCACCGATGGGCAGGCCGTTGTTTTGCCGCGTGGGGTTGTTGTTGTTGTCGTAGATGGTCGAGTTCGCGAAGCCCCACGTGGCACCGGTCGCGGTCCGCTTGGTGATGCCGTTGGTCCAGTTGCCCTGATCACCGTTGAGCTGCTGCTGGAAGAGAGCCGTGAATTGGCCACCGACGTTCTGCGGTCGGTTCAGCCGTTCCCAGGTCAGCGAGCTGGAGAGCTGCGCGTCGAACTGGGCCAGGGCGCTTTCGACGCCGCGGAAGGGATCGGTCTCGACGATCGCCGGGTCGTAGGCGGTGGGCGTCTGCTGCGGCGCGGTGAGCAGCGAGACGGGCGGCTCGCCGGTCTGCGGCCGCGGGCCCCCGAAGCTGCCGAACCGGCCGCCGAGATTCCGCAGCACCTTGCCGTTCTCCAGGGCCGTGCGGATCGCCTCCTCGAGGGAGAGCTCCCAGATCGAGTCGAACTTCGCATTCGAGAGGGTCACGGGCTCGACGGCCCCGGCGGCCTCGGCGAGCGGCTCCTGGCAGGTGTCCGGGTATTCGATCTTCTGGATCGCCCCGACGTAGTGCGAGAGGTCGCCGTCCTCGAAGAAGTAGAACGGCTGCCGCGGCGCGCAGCCTCCGGCGAGGAGCGAGACGCTCGTCAGAATCACCCAGATGCTGCGGGCGAGGCGTGGCACGGGGGGGTAGATCCAGGGTGTGGAACTTCGCGGGATCGCGAAGGCCGCCGCTGCGCCTTGGGGACCCGGACGCTCCGCGCGGCCGGTTCCCGGCACGGTGCCCCCCGACGCCGTGCCCGCACCGCATGCACCAAGGCGCAGCGGCAGCACGGGAACTATCGGCCCCCCCTGCCCGCAAACTTGGAGCAATCGTCACAATCATTCCGGCCGGGGCGGAGCATCGGCAAGATGCGCAGCCCAGGCGGGCGTGACCGACTCGTGGACCCGGCCCCCGTCCATCCAGACGAACCTGGCCGCGCAGTGCGGGTATTTCTCGACCAGCCGCCCGCCCGCCTCGGGGCCCAGCACGCTGGCGGCGGTCGCCAGGGCATCGGCCGTGGTGCAGTCGGGCGCGATCACCGTGACGGCGGCCGACCCGGTGACCCCCAGGCCGGTGCGGGGATCGACGATGTGGCTGTAGCGGATGCCGTCGATCTCCACGCCCTGATGGGCGTCGCCCGATGTCGTGACCGCCGCGTTGGCCAGCAGCAGGGTCGGTCCGACGGCCGAATCTCCCCGCAGGCTGCGGACCGCGATCCGCCAGCCAGCCGCGCCGGGCGGCGGTCCCGACACGGCGACGTCGCCCGAGGCGTCGACCAGCGCCGCGGCCACGCCCCGTTCCCGCAGCAATGCCAAGACACGATCGGCGGCATACCCCATGCCGATGCCGCCCAGGTCCAGCCGCGTGCCCGGCAGCGGCAGCCGCACGGCCCGCCCCGACTCTGCGATCAGCAGGGCCCGCGGCCCCACGGCATCCCGGGCGGCGGCGAGCTTGTCGGCCCGGGGGAGGCGGCCGGCGCGGCGGGCCTGCCGCCAGAGCGTCGTGAGCGGTCCCACGGTGGGATCGAAGCCGCCGCCGCTGGCATCGCGAAAGGCCACCGACAGTTCCAGCACCCGCGCCAGGTCGGCGCCCACGGTCACGGCCTCGGCCATCGGCGCGGCGGCCGAGAGCCGCGACACCTCGCTCTGCGGATCGTAGTCGGAAAGAATGCCTTCCAGGCGGGCGACCTCGGCGAAGGCGGCCGTCAGCGCCGCCTCGCCGGCGGGCCGGCTGGCGGCATGGAGCGTGATCGTCCAGGGCACCCCCATGAGCCGCCGCGTTTCGCTGACGCGCTCGGGAGCAGGTGCGGACCGGCAGGCCACGGCGCAGACCGCCAGGAGAACCAACGCTGCTTTTCCGGGCCCCGGCCGGTAGACTTCCGATCTCATGGCTCCGACCTCATCCAGTCCTGCCGTCGCGATCGCGTTCGAGTGCACGCCGCTGCGGAGCGTGCCCCGGCTCGACGTGCCGCTCGACGCCTCGCCCGGGTACCGTTCCCGGCTGGAGCGGTTCCAGCGTGCCGTCGGCCGACATGGAACGCGGAACACCTACTACCTCTCCGACGGATCGTGCACCTTCCAGTTTACGAACGATCCGGCCGTGGGGTGGACCCGGTTCACGTTCGAGGGCACGGTGCTCACCGACGAGTCCGACGCGCGGACGATCGGGAGCGACCTGACGGTCGAGCTCGACGGGGAGACCTGCGACTGGCTGACGCAGCCCGCGGTCGAGTGGCTGCGGCTCTCGGTGAAGCATGCGGTCGAGGCCGAGTTCAACCGCTACATCGCCGCCGGCGACCTGTCGCGGGCCTTGGAGCGGCTGGCCCGCGAGCAGGCCGCCAGCGACGCCGCGGGCGGCTTTTTGGGCATGAATCTGTGATTCGCGCCCGCCGGGCCATCCATGGCCCCGGCGGGCTTGTGCCGGCGTGGTCGCAGCCGAGGTGCGACCAGCCGGCGGGGCGTTCGCACCTCCGGGCGACCGTGGCCGCCGCAGAGCGGCGGCTGGACGGCGCGGGCACACGGCCAACTTTCTGTCCATAGAGACGGTTTTTCAGCTGTGGAGGACAGCTCAGGGCTGCCCATCCCCTCGAGCGGGGCTATGGGAGCAAGCGCAGGCAGGATGCCGAAGCGCAGCGGACATGCAGAGAGCCGAGGCCCGGAAGGCCGAGGCGAACGTCCCGCGAGAGGGTGTGGGCACGCCCGAGCAGGTTGGGCGAGTTGATCCGAGCCAGGGGCGACAGGTTCAGCCGCTGCGGGCTTTGATCTCGAGGAGCACGCTCTCGTTGTCGCTGCCACGGATCGGCCACGCGGCGATCCGCCGCACGAGCACCCGCTTCGCGAGGCCGTGGTGCCGGGCCTCCGCCTTCTCTTCCTCCCAACGCGGGCCCTTCACCACGAGCATCCGCCCATACGAGCCGGCAATCGGCTCGAACCAGCGGAGCAGCTTCTCCAGCGGCGCCACCGCCCGGATGACGAGCGTGTCGAAACGTTCCGGGCCTCCGCCGCGGGCCGACACGAGGGCCTGGGCCGCTCCCTCGTGAACGGGGATCGCGACCCCGATCTCGCGGAGGATTTCCGCCACCGCCCGCGCCTTCTTGGCGACGCTTTCGGCGAGCTCCACCCGCAGGTCCGGCCGGAGGATCGCCAGCGGCACGCCCGGCACGCCGCCGCCCGTGCCGACGTCGAGGATCCGCTCGCCCGCCGCCAGGTGGCCGGCGATCGCCACCGCATCGCCGACGTCACGAGAGACGAACTTCTCGACGTCGGTGTGGCGGGTGAGGTTGAGCCGCTCGTTCCAACGCCAGAGGCTCGCCGCGTAGGCGGCGAGCCTCTGGGTCGAATCCGCAGGCACGTCGATTCCGAGCCGGGCGGCCTCTGCGGCGAGCGCCGCGGCCAGCCCGGCGGATGGCGAATCGGACGGGCTCACTTGATGAACAACATCTCGCGGTAGGTGGGCAGCGGCCACAGGTCGTCGGGGAGGATGACCTCGATCTGGTCGGCCGTCTCCCGCAGCGCCGCCATCGCCGGGATCACGTCGCCGTAGAAGTGGGCGACCTCGGCCCGCGGGTCGCCGGAGCCGTGGTGGCCGAGCGCCTTCTCCAGGGTCTCGATCCGCGTCTCGAACTCACCCACCAGCTTCGTGAGCTTCTCCAGCGTGCCCATGTGGGGCGTCTGTCCGAGGCCCTTGAGCTTGCTGGCGATGTCGACGAGCTCGCCCTGATACCGGTAGCCGGCCGGCAGAATCATCGTCTTGGCGATCTGCAGGGCGGCCTGGGCCTCGGTGTTGATGTCCTTGCAGTACCGCTCCATGTAGATCTCGTAGCGGCTCTGCATCTCGCGCTTCGAGAGCACCCCGTACTTCTCGAACATCTCCAGGTTCTTCGGGGCCACGAGCTGGTCGAGGGCCTCCGGGGTCGCCCGGTTGTTGGGCAGCCCGCGCTTGGCGGCCTCCTCGTGCCACTCCTGCGAATAGCCGTTGCCGTTGAAGATCACCGCCTTGTGCTCGGAGACGATCTTCTGGAGCAGCTTCTCCACGGCGCCGGGCAGCTTCGCCAGATCACCACCCGTCGCCTTCTCCAGCTCGGTGGCGATCGCGTCGAGGCTCTCGGCCATGATGGTGTTGAGGGCCACGAGCGGACCGGCGATCGACTGGCTCGAGCCGACGGCCCGGAACTCGAACTTGTTGCCGGTGAAGGCGAAGGGGCTCGTCCGGTTGCGGTCGCCGGCGTGCTTGGGCAGCGGCGGCAGCGTGTCGACGCCGACCGTCAGCGTGCCGGAGCTCTTCGAGCTCGTGGCCTTGCCCTTCTCGATCTGCTCGAAGACGTCGGAGAGCTGCTCGCCGAGGAAGATCGAGATGATCGCCGGCGGGGCCTCGTTGGCCCCGAGCCGGTGGTCGTTGCCGCTGGAGGCGACGACCGCCCGCAGCAGGTCGCCGTGGAGATGCACGGCGCGGATGACCGCCGCACAGAACACGAGGAACTGCATGTTGGCGTGCGGCGTCTCGCCCGGCTCGAGCAGGTTGCCGAGCTTGCAGCCCAGCGACCAGTTGACGTGCTTGCCCGAGCCGTTGATGCCGGCGAAGGGCTTCTCGTGCAGCAGGCAGGCCATGCCGTACTTCTGCGCCACCCGCGTCAGCGTCTGCATGATCGCCTGCTGGTGGTCGGTGGCGATGTTCGCGTTTTCGTAGATCGGCGCGATCTCGTACTGGCTCGGGGCCACCTCGTTGTGGCGGGTCTTCACCGGCACGCCGAGCTTGTAGAGCTCGCGCTCCGTCTCCATCATGTAGGCCAGCACCCGCTCGGGGATGGCGCCGAAGTACTGGTCCTCGAACTCCTGACCCTTGGGCGACTTGGCCCCGAACAGCGTCCGGCCGCTCATCGTCAGGTCGGGCCGGGCGAAGAAGAAGTTGCGGTCGATGAGGAAGTATTCCTGCTCCGGCCCGGCGGAGGCCGAAACCTGCCCGATGTCCTTGTGGCCGAAGAGCGCCAGCACCCGGCGGGCCTGCTTGTCGACGGCCTGCATCGACCGCAGCAGCGGCGTCTTCTTGTCGAGGGCCTCGCCGGTCCACGAGCAGAAGGCGGTGGGGATGCAGAGCGTGGTGCCGTTGGGGTTGTCGAGGATGTAGGCCGGGCTCGTGGGATCCCAGGCGGTGTAGCCCCGGGCCTCGAACGTGGCCCGCAGGCCGCCCGACGGGAAGCTCGAGGCGTCGGGCTCGCCCTGGATCAGTTCCTTGCCGGAAAACTCGGCGATCGCGTCGCCGTCGCCGGTCGGCGTGAGGAAGCTGTCGTGCTTCTCGGCGGTAAGGCCGGTGAGGGGATAGAAGACGTGGGCGTAGTGCGTCGCCCCCTTCTCGATGGCCCAGTCCTTCATCGCCAGCGCCACCGCATCGGCGATGCTCGGATCGATCGGCTTGCCCTGCTTGATCGTGGCCTGGAGCGCCTTGTAGACGCTCTTCGGCAGCCGATCCTTCATCACCGCGTCGCTGAAGACGTTGGCGCCGAAGATTTCGCTGGTCGGCGTCTCGCGGAAGTTCCACGCCTGCCCGTTGGACTTGTAGCTGTTGATGGCGGCGATCGCACTGGCACGGGCACTGATCATGGGAGAGTCCTTCTTCCTGGGCGTGGTGGGGAGGAAACGGATGCAGACGCGGGATCACGGCGCTCCGGAGGCGCACCGCAGTCCCACGGCCAACGTGCCTGTCGCAGCCAGAAGAAGAGATCGACGACGGGCGGTTGAACGAGCCAAGTTTTTAGCGTATCGGCGGGAGAAACACAGTTCAAGGACCCCGGCCCGTGCCCCGCTGGTCAGCGGGCAGCCGTCGCCCGTGGCCCCGGCTTGGACGGGGCCGCGGCACGCAGGGCGGCACGCCGGGCCACGTCCACCGCGGCGTCGAACGCCGGGTCGCCTGCCGGTCGCGGGATCGCGGCCTCGACGGGCCGGGCCGCCGCGTGCACCGCGAGATCGGGCTCGACCCCCACGCGGCTGTAGGGCAGGCCGCGAGGCGAGTAGAACTTCGCCGTCGTCAGCCGCATCCCCACGCCCGCGGACTCGAGCGGGAAGATCCCCTGGATCGATCCCTTACCGTAGCTGCGCGAGCCCACGATGGTGCCCCGGCCGTGGTCGCGGACGGCGCCGGCGAAGATCTCGCTCGAGCTGGCCGAGTCGCCGTCGATCAGGACCACGAGCGGCATCTTCCAGGTGCCGGGACGGCCGGCCGAGTAGTTGAAGTCTTCTTCGGGGCTGCGTCCGCGGGTCGCGACCACCAGACCGCGTTCCAGAAACAGGTCGGCGACGTCCACGGCGGACGACAGCAGGCCCCCGGGGTTGCCGCGGAGGTCGATGATCAGCGACCGCATGCCAGCCGCGTCGAGCCGCCGCAGGGTGGCCTCGAGGTCGGCGGCCGTCGTCTTCTGGAAGGAGGTCAGTTTGAGATAGGCCACGCCGGCGCCGGGGTCGAGGAGGCGGGCGTTCTCGATGCTGGGAACCTCGACGTGCTCGCGGCGCACGGTCACCGCTCGGGCCGGCGCCGGAGCCCGGAGGATGGCCAGCGTGACGAGCGAGCCTTCCGGTCCCTGGAGGAGTTGCGCGGCCTCGTCGACTCCCATCCCGCCGATCGACCGCCCCCCGACGCCCACGAGGTGGTCGCCGGCCCGCAGTCCGGACCGCTCCGCCGGGCTGCCGGGAATCACGTGCACCACCAGCAGGCCGTCGGTCGCCGCCTTCAGTTCCACGCCGAGGCCCACGAAGTTGCCCTCGATCTGGGCGTAGAGATCGTCGAGCTGGCCGGTGGTGAGGAACGAAGAGTATTCGTCGAGCCCGCCGACCGCGGCGGCGGCCATTTCCATCAGCGTCACCGCCGGCGGCACGCCGAGCAGGGAATGGGCGGAGCGTGCGACCCAGGCCCCGACGGTCTCGGCGTCGCCCTGGGTCGCGACGGGCCGCGACGCCACGATCCGGGCCACCTGTTCCCGGTACAGGGCCCGCCGTTCCGGCGTGGACTGCGTGGCGTGGAGGGAGGCGAACGTGGCGTCGTCGATCGCGATTTCCATGGCCGTCCGCCCGCGGGCCGAGAGCCGGGCGAAGTCGGGCGCATCGACGTGATGGGAGGCGATCCGGGCCAGCACCTCGGCGTACACCCGCCGGGCGTCGGCTTCGGCGAGCTTGGCGAGCTGGCGGCGGAATGCCGGTTCGGCGTGTCGCCGGGCGATGTCGCAGTGCAGTTTCGCCAGGTCGTACCGCTGCACGAGCGCGGGGGCGAGCGTGCCCTTCCGGGCCGCGGTTTCGCAGATGCTGACGACATCCGACCAGCGGCCCTGGTGCACGAGGGTCGCCGTCCGGGCGGCCAGATCGTCGCCGGCCACATGCAGCGCCGTGGGCGGCTCGGGAGCCACCGGGCCCCATTGGAGCGTCTGCTCGGCCGTGGCCACGCCCGCCACGAGGGCCACGAGAGCCGCGAAGCAGGCTGCGATTCCGGCCCCGAGGCGGGGACGCGTCGCGGATGACGACGGGGCGCGGCGGCCAGTCACTGGGCAATCCGTTCTCGTCTCGGGAAGCCGCGAAGTGTCGCGGCGGCCATCGGCCTCTCCTTTGGCCGCCCGCGATTATGGATCACGTTTTCCCGCCGGGCAAAAACCGATCGGCCTGGTCCGGCATGCGGCGGGCGTCACGCCCGGCTGGCGTGCCCCTGCGACCATCGTGTCCCGCAGCATCCGTCCGGGCGACACGTTGGTACGATGAAGTACCTGGCCCGCGGCCTCTCCCCCGCAACCTGTCCGTACGACCCTCATGGCCTCCCCAACCGGCAGCCCTGCAAACCGGGACGGCGTTCGCGACGGTCCGGCCACCGCCGACCCGCCGCCGACACTCGTCCTGCTCGACCGCGTGCGCCGGGGCGAAGCCGGGGCCGTCGACGGGCTGCTCGCCCGGCATCGGGAGGCGATCAAGCGGATGATCGACCGCCGCATGGATCGCGGGGTGCAGCGCCGCGTGGATGCCAGCGACATCGTCCAGGACGTGCTGTTCGAGGCCAACCGACGGCTCGGCGAATACCTCACCAACCCGACGATGCCCTTCCAGCTCTGGCTGAGGCACATGGCCCGCGACCGGCTCATCGACGCCCACCGGCGGCATCGGGTCGCGGCCAGCCGCACCGTGGACCGCGAAGTGCCCCTCGTCGCGGATGACGACGGTTCCGGCGCCGATCTGGCCGGCATCGTCGCCGACCGGGAGCTGACGCCGGCCGCGGCGGCGACCTGGCACGAGCTCGAGCGCCGGTTCGCGACCGCGGTCGAAGCGCTCGACGAGATGGATCGCCAGATCGTGCTCCTCCGGCACTTCGAGCATCTCTCCACCGCCGAGGCGGCCGAGGTGCTCGGCCTTTCGAAGCCGGCGGCCGGGATGCGGTATCTCCGGGCCATGCGCCGCCTCCGCGGGCTTTTGGGCTGACTTTCCGTGGACAAACGGCGGCAGAGTTGATCCGCGCGAGTTTCCCCCAGAAGCCCCGGGCGGAAGCCCGGGGGTGACGCGGTCCACTCCGTGGGCGTGTGGATCGTCTTCGCTTGTTCCGCCGAGAGCGTCAGGCATCCCGTCACCCCCCGGCTCCCGCCGGGGGCTTCTGAAGCGTCGTCGCATCCACTCGCCGTTCCAGTGCTGAGGATCACGTGAGGTGGGCGGGTTTTCCCCGCAAGCCCCGGCCGGTCGCCGGGGGGCGGCGCGGGACTACCATTGAGGCATCCAGCTTCCGGGGACTCCTCTTGATGACGCCGTCGACGGCCAGCCGCGCGATCGACGCTCCGCTCTCGCCAGAGCAGGAGGAGCGTCTCGCTGCGCTGCTCGACGAACTTTCCGAGACGCGGGGCCGGGCGGCCCAGTCCCGGTTGGAGGCGCTCGCGGCGGCGCACCCCGACCTCGCCGGCCAGCTCCGCGAACTGTTCGCCGCCATGTCGATGGTGGAGGCGGTCGCCGAGGAGTCGACGATCTTCGAACGCGGCGGGGCGTTCGAGCCGCCGACGCACGATTCGTGGCCGGGGGCCAACGGCGGCTTCTTGCCCGGCAGCACGTCGCTGCCAGCCGCCTTCGGCGACTACGAGCTCCACGAGGAGATCGGCCGCGGCGGCATGGGCGTGGTCTACCGCGCGACGCAGAAGAGCCTGGGGCGGACGGTGGCTTTGAAGATGCTGCTGCGGCGCGATCTGGCCAGCGCCGCCGACCTGGCCCGCTTCCGCAGCGAGGCCGAGGCGGCCGCCCGGCTCGACCACTCCGGGATCGTGTCGATCTTCGAGGTCGGCGAATGCGACGGGCATCCGTTCTACAGCATGCAGTTCGTGGAAGGCACGACGCTCGCGCGGCGTCTGGCGACCGGGCGGCTGCCCCCGCGCGAGGCCGCGGCGCTCGTGGCCAAGGTGGCTGACGCCGTGCAGGCCGCGCACGACCGCGGCGTGCTGCACCGCGATCTCAAGCCCTCCAACATCCTCATCGACGCACTCGGCGAACCGCACGTCTCCGACTTCGGCCTCGCCAAGCGGCTCGAAGGCGACGCATCGGTCACGCACACCGGCGCCATCCTCGGCACGCCCTGCTACATGTCGCCGGAGCAGGCCGCCGGCAGCCGCGGCGACGTGGGGCCGACGAGCGACGTGTGGAGCCTGGGGGCGATCCTCTACCAGATGCTCACCGGCCGGCCCCCGTTTCAGGCCGCAACTCCGATGGACACGCTCCTGGCGGTGCTCGAGTCGGATCCGCCCGTGCCGCGGTCGCTGGAGCGGGGCGTCGATCGCGATCTCGAGATGATCGCGCTCAAGTCACTGCAGAAGCCCCAGGACCTGCGCTACGCGTCCGCCGCCGAACTGGCCGCCGACCTGCGGTCGTTCCTGGCCGGCGAGCCGGTCGCCGCCCGGCGGGGCGGCTTCTCCGACGTCTTCACGCGGCTGTTCCGTGAGACGCACCACGCCGTCGTGCTCGAGAACTGGGGCCTGCTGTGGATGTGGCACTCGGTCGTGATCCTGGCGCTGTCGGTGACGACCGACCTGCTCGCCTGGCAGGGCGTGACCACCCGCTGGCCGTATCTCGTGCTTTGGGGGGGCGGTCTCGCGCTGTGGGCGCCGATCTTCTGGGCGCTGCGGCATCGCACCGGCCCGGTGACCGCCGTGGAGCGGCAGATCGCGCACATCTGGGGCGGCAGCGTGCTCGGCAGCGTGATGCTCTTCTGGGTCGAGGACCTGATCGGGCTGGCGGTACTGACGCTCTCGCCGGTGCTCGCCCTGCTGGCGGGGATCGTGTTCTTTGCCAAGGCCGGCATCCTCTCCGGCGCCTTCTACATCCAGGCCGCGGTCCTGTTCGCCACGGCCCTGGTGATGTGCGTCGTGCCCGCCTGGCAGCACGTGATCTTCGGGCTCGTGAGCGCCGCCTGCTTCTTCGTTCCGGGTCTCAAGTACTATCGCCAGCGCGGACGGGCGGATTGAGCGGGGGAAAAGCCTGCCACGGCAATCGTGTGCGGCGCGCGTGGTGCCCGCGAGAGCGGTGGCTCCTTATGCGGCGCACAGTTGATCCTCGCGCTTGGCACCGTTTGGGAAGTGTGTGAGCATGATCCAGAAGCGCACGGAGTAGATCGCGTCACCCCCGGGCTTCCGCCCGGGGCTTTTGGGGGAGTGTGTGAGCGTGATCCAGAAGCCCCCGGCGGGAGCCGGGGGGTGACGGGTTGCCCCCTGACGCTTTTTGTTGAACTCGCGAGAATCAAGCGTGAGCCGTATGAGTCTCGCCTCTCCCAGAAGGCGCGGGAGCGTCCGCATTTGCGATGGTCGGCGGTCGCCGTATCCTGCGACTGCGGACTGGCTCCATACTCTGTCAGTTCCCTTGGATCGACCGTCCACCAGGAGCGCGACCATGAGCCGATTTTGCTCTGTGATGGTGTTGCTCGCGGCGGTGCACGGTCTCCCCGCCGTCGCCGGTGACTGGCCGCAGATTCTCGGGCCCGCCCGCACGGGCATCGCCGCCGCCGACGAGAAGCTCGCCGATCGCTGGCCGGAGGCGGGCCCGCCGGTCCGCTGGCGGCGGGAGGTCGGCGCGGGCTACGCGGGCCTGGCGGTGACCGGCGATCGCGCGGTGCTCTTCCATCGCCAGGCCGCCGAGGAGATCGTCGAGGCGCTCGACGTGGCGACGGGCAAGACGCTGTGGCGCAGCGCTCACGCCACCGGTTTCCGGCCCCAGGTCGGCGGCGGCGACGGGCCCTTGTGCACGCCGGTCGTCCACGCCGGGAAGGTGGTCACGTGTGGCGGGCAGGGGGTGCTCTCCTGCGACGACCTGGCGTCGGGCAGGCGGCTCTGGTCGCGGGCCACGCACCGGGAGTTCAACGCTCCCGAGGGCTACTTTGGCGCGGGCTCCACGCCGCTGGTCGTGGCCGGGGCCGTGATCGTCAACGTCGGCGGCCGCGGTGACGCCGGCATCGTGGCCTTCGACCTCGAGACCGGCAAGACGCTCTGGCAGCGCACCGCCGAGGCGGCGAGCTATTCGGCCCCGGTGGCCGTGGACGTGGGCGGCGCGCCGCACGTGCTGATGGTGGCCCGGCTCTCCTGCCTGCTGATCGACGCCGCCACGGGCGACGTCCGCTGGAAGTTTCCCTTCGGCCAGCGGGGGCCGACCGTGAATGCCGCGTCGCCGGTCGTGATCGGCGGCGACCGGTTCCTGGTGACGAGCGCCTACGGCGTGGGCTCCGTGTGCGCGGCCTTCGACCGTGCGGCCGCGAAGCCGGTGTGGCAGGGAGAGGGTCCGCTGGCCACGCAGTACTGCACGCCGCTGCTGATCGGCGACCACCTGTACTGCATCGACGGCCGCGACGACGTGCCGCCGGCCGATCTTGTCTGCGTCGCGGCGGCCACCGGCCGCGAGGCCTGGCGGGAGCGCGGCTTCGGCTACGGCACGCTCCTCGCCGCCGACGGCAAGCTGCTCGCCGCGAAGACCGCCGGCGAGCTCGTGCTCCTGCGTGCGACTCCCGCCGGTGTCGAGACGCTCGCCCGCTGCCGTCCGCTGCCGGGCACCCTGCGGGCCCTGCCGGCGCTGTCGCGCGGAAAACTCTATCTCCGCGACGACGCGACGCTCATCTGCCTCGACCTGGCACCCTGACGCCGGCGCCGAACGGCCGCCATGCCGTAGCGATCGCCGCCACCCGTCCGGCCTGCACCGGCGTGCGGTCCTCGATTGCGGCGTGCCTCCGTTGCTTGGAAGCCCGAACCGTAAGGTGAGGGAATACGGGTCGCCTCACCGGAAACCGACCCGTATTCCCTCGGCTCGCGCCTCGGGCTTCCCGGGCACCGTCACGCCACCCCGGGCACCGTCACACCACCCGGGCATCGTCACACCACCCGGGCATCGTCACACCACCCGGACACCGGCACACGGCCACGCGCCCGCAGACACCGGCGTGCCACCCCGATCGCCGCGTCCTGCTGTTGCTCGGAAGCCCGAACCGTGAGGTGAGGGAATACGCGTCGCTTCACCGGAGACGGATCCGTATTCTCTCGGCTCGCGCCTCGGGCTTCCCGGCACCGGCACACCGCCCGGACAACTTTACACCGCTCGGACACCAACAGACCGCTCGGACACCGGCACACGGCCACGCGCCCGCAGACACCGGCGTGCCACTCCGATCGCCGCGTCCTGCTGTTGCTCGGAAGCCCGAACCGTGAGGTGAGGGAATACGCGTCACCTCAGCGGACACCGACCCGTATTCCCTCGGCTCGCGCCTCGGGCTTCCCGGGCACCGTCACGCCACCCCGGGCACCGTCACGCCACCCCGGGCACCGTCACACCACCCGGGCATCGTCACACCACCCGGGCATCGTCACACCGAACCGGCATCGGTACACCGCTCGGGCAGCGTCACCCCGGCACCCCGTCACCCCGGCACCCCGGCACCCCGGCACCCCGGCACCCCGGCACCCCGGCACCCCGGCACCCCGGCACCCCGGCACCCCGGCACCCCGTCACCCCGGCACCGGCACGCCACCCCGGCACCGGCACAATGCCGTCGGCGCGAGCCGGGGATCGACGGTCAGAGACCGCCGCTGCAGCGGCAGAGGGCACGTCGGCGGTCAGAGTCCGCCACTGCAGTCGGTGAACAGCGTCGCCCCGAAGACCGTATGATGCCGCGGAGGAGATCGCGGTTCATGGCACGTGGCGAACGGCTGGAGGTCGAGCGGCGGATTCTGGGCTCGACCGTGACCTACATGCATCACGGGATCGACGTGGGCGACGGCGGCGTCGTGCACGCCTGCCCCGACGACTTTCGCAATCCGTTCGGTGGCGGCCGGGTCGTGCACACCAGTCGCGACGACTTCGCCGCCGGCCGGCCGGTGCGGATCACGACCGACCCGCCAGCCGCCTTTCCGCCGGAGGAGATCGTGGCCCGGGCGCTGGCCCACGTGGGCCGTGAAGGCTACTCGCCGCTGGTGGACAACTGCGAGCATTTCGCCACCTGGTGCGCGACGGGTGCGCGGGTCAGCCGCCAGGTGGACATCGTGATGACGCGGGTGGCCGCCGCCGCCGCGCGGACGACCGCAGCCGTCTCGGCCGGGGTGGCGTTGCGCACGGCCCTGGGCACGACCGTCCGCCTCGGCCTGCGGACGTTGGTGCCGGCGGCGCTCGTCGCCGAGGCGGCGGCACTGGCGGCCGAGTGGACCGCTCACCAGCGCGGCGCCGACCTGCGGACGAGCCGCAACGCCGGCGAAGTGGCGGGGCTGACGACGGCCGCCGCCGCATGCGCGATGGCCGGCGCACCCGCCGGACCGGCCGGCATGCTGGCCGGGTCGATCGCCGGTGCCACGATGTGGATCGCCGGCTCGGCAACCGCCGCGGCGGCGACCGGTGCGGTCCGACACGTCGCCCGGCGAGTAGCGGGCGAGTAGCGGGCGAGTAGCGCCGCGGGACGCCGCCGCGTCCGATTGCGGGCTGTCCGGGCCGTCACCGGTAGTCGGAAAGCGCTCCGGCATTCCACGACACCCGCAGCGCGTTGAACACCGCCGCCACGTCGATCGCCTCCTGGAGCAGGGCGCCCGCCGCCGGCGGCAGGTAGCCCGCGGCGGCGAAGCCCATGCCGACGAGGCTCGCCGCCATGCCGCCGATCGCGCTTTGCAGGGCCACCGTCCGCATCCGTCGGCCGATGTGAAACAGCTCATCCACCCGCTCGAGCGCCGAGTCCATGACCACCGCGCCCGCCGCCTCGCTCGTCACGTCGCTGGCGGCGCCCATCGCGATGCCGACCGTGGCCGCCGCCAGCGCCGGGGCGTCGTTGATGCCGTCGCCGACGAACACCGTCGGCGCCTCGGCCGTCGCCGCCTCGACGATCCGCAGCTTGCCCTCGGGCTGAATCCCCGCGTGCACCTCCTCGATGCCGACGAGATTCGCGAGCCACTGCACCTCGCTGGCCCGATCGCCCGAGACGAGCATCACCCGCGACAGGCCGTGGGCGGGGCCGAGATGTCCGACGAACGATTTTCCGTCGGCCCGGGGAGCGTCGCGAAACCGGAGCACGGCTGCCGTGTGGCCATCGACCACCACCACGCACTCCAGTCCTCCGGCCACCGGCGGCAGCCGCTCGACGCCGGCCGGATCGACGGCCGCGAGCTTCTGGCGGCTGGTGATGGCGACGGTGTGCGACGCGGCGTCGCTGTTGAGCCGCTGCACCCGGCCCGTGAGTCCCTGCCCCGGCTTCTCCGCGAGCTCCTCGACTTCGAGGAGACGAATCGACCGCTCCGCCGCCGCCTGCACCACCGCGGCGGCGAGCGGATGCTTCGAATAGCCCTCCAGGCTCGCCGCCAACGCCAGCACGTCGGCCTCGGGCAGCGTGCCGACGAGGATCACGTCGGTGAGCTGGGGCGTGCCGTAGGTGAGCGTGCCGGTCTTGTCGAAGATCGCGGTCCGGCAGGTGTCGAGCCGCTCGAGGATCGCCGGGTCGCGGATCACGATCCCGCGCTTCGCCGCCAGCGAGACCGCGCCGATGATCGCCACGGGGATCGCGATCAGCAGCGGGCACGGCGTGGCCACGACGAGCACGGCGAGAAACCGCGTGGCCGAGCCGCTGGCCCACCAGGCCGCCGCCGCGATGGCGACCGCCAGCGGCGTGTAGAGCGCGCCGAGCGAGTCGGCCAGCCGCCGCAGCCGCGGCCGCCGCTCCTCACTCTCCTGGAGCACCGCCATGATCTTGGCGTAGCGGCTGTCGCCGACGACCCGATCGGCGCGGATCTCGAGCGCGGCCTGGCCGTTGATGGCCCCGGAGAGCACGGCCGAGCCCGGCGCCTTCGCCATCCGGTAGGGCTCGCCGGTGAGGTAGCTCTCGTCCATTGCGCCGCGGCCGGCGACCACCGAGCCGTCCACCGGGCAGATCTCGTGCGGCAGCACGACGATCACGTCGCCCACCGCGACCGCGGAGAGGGCCACGTCGGTCAGGCCGGCGGTGGTTTTTTTGTGGGCCAGCGTGGGCATCCGCCGGGCCAGGGCGTTGAGCACGTCGCCGGCCCGGCTCACCGCGCGGCTTTCGAGCGCCTCGCCGCCGGAGAGCATGAGCACCACGAGCACGCCGGCCAGATACTCGCCGAGGAGGATGCTCGTGACGATCGAGATCCCGGCGAGCAGGTCGGAGCCGAACGTGCCGGCGAAGAGTTTGGTCGCCAGGCCCCAGACCAGCGGCAGGCCGCCGAGGGCCAGCGCGCAGACGAGCGGCAGCTCAGCCGCCGTGAGCCCGCGGCCGGGAAACCAGCGGCCCGGGTCGAGCGGCCCCAGCGGCAGCGGCGCGGCGCCGTGGCCCGACCAGGTGATCGCCCCCCAGGCAGCCAGCGCCGCCAGCGCCGCCAGGGCGATCGCCTCGTTGACGGGCCAGGGGCGGGCAGTTGCGGCGGGCGCGGTCATGGGGTGGTCCAGTGAACGGAACGCGGGTCAGCTGTGCATCCGCGGCACGGGGTCGCCGCGGTCAATGATCGCGGCCTCTTCCGCCGCCAGCCAGTGGAGCCGCTCGCGGACGGCCTCTTCCGGGGCGAATCCGCAGGCCAGCCGGACGTAGGTGGCGTGGTGGCGGGCCTCCGACTCGAAGAGCCCGCGGTAGAAGTCGCGCAGCTCCGCGTCGGCCACGTGGTCGGCGAGCACGGAAAACCGCTCGCAGCTGCGGGCCTCGATCAGCCCCGCCACGAGCAGCCGATCGACGGCCTTGTCGGGCTCCGCGCGGCGGATCAGGGCGTGGAGCCGCTGGCCGTAGCCGCTCGGCGCCAGTTTGCCGAACGGGATGCCGCGGCGGTCGAGGAGGTCGAGCACGAGCCGGAAGTGCTCCAGCTCCTCGTTGACGATCTCCGTCATCGCCCGGGCGAGGTCCACGTGATCGACGTAGGAGAAGAGCAGGTTCATCGCCACGCCGGCGGCCTTCTTCTCGCAGTGGGCGTGATCGACGAGGATCTCGTCGAGCCCGGCATCGACCTGGGCGAGCCAGCGGGCGGACGTCGTTGCTTGCAGGCTGAGCATGGGGGAGCGGAGGGGAAAACGCACGGTGTTTGCCGCCGACACGCGGCAGCCGTCATCATACCGGTGGTCTCACCGCCGCCACGCCCCGTCAGGAAACCGCCCATGATCGCCTTCGACCGTCCGGCCCGCGACACGGAACGCAACGTCCGCGGGGGGCCGCTGATCACCTGCTCGCAGGAGCCGCTCACCGGCTTCTTCCGCGACGGCTGCTGCCGCACCGGCCCCGACGACGCGGGCGTGCACACCGTCTGCGCCGTGATGACGCAGGATTTTCTGGAGTTCACCGTGAAGGCCGGCAACGACCTGGTCACGCCGCAGCCGCAGTGGGGCTTTGCTGGGCTCGTGGCCGGCGACCGGTGGTGCCTGTGCGCGAGCCGCTGGCTGGAGGCGGAGCGGGCCGGCCGGGCGCCGCCGGTGGTGCTCGAGGCGACGCACGAGAAGACGCTCGCGATCGTGCCGCTGGAGCTTCTCGAGAAGCACGCGGTGACGCTGGCCTGACGCCCTGGCTCACGGCCGCCGTCGGTCGCGGCTGCGTTCCAGCAGGCCTTCCATCGTGCCTTCGATGATCACCAACCGCTGGTTGTCGTCCATCTCGCCCCGCAGGGCGTCCACGACGACCTGCTCCCGGCCTTTCGCAGCGAGCGTCCTCGCGATCTTCTCGAGAGGGTAGATCCCGGAACCTCCTTTCTGCCGGAGGGCGACTGCGAGTGCGGTTTCGGCCTTCCCCATTTCGAGCAGTGTTTCCGCGAGCGCCTGATGACCTTGATAGCGATCGCACAGTGCGATCGCCTCGGGCAGACGGCCCGCCTGCGCCAGCGAGCAGCCGATCTGCGCCAGAATAGGCCAGTCGCGATCCTCCCTGGGCAGGGACATCATGAGTTCCAGAGCGTCGTCCGGCAGGCCTGCCTTCGCTTGCGACTTCACCACCGCCCAGATCGCGACCTTGCGCCAGATCTCGTCTTCCCGGCCGCGCGCGGCCGCCAGCGCCTTGCTGAACGAGCGTCGGGCCTCTGCCACGAGTCCGAGCTGCGACTGCAATGCGGCGATTTCCCGCAGCGTCGCCTCACGGAGACCGTCCCGCCGCATCGGCTCGAGCATCTTGGGGGCGCCGCGTCCGAGTTCCTCGTCTGACTGCTCTGCGGCTTGTGCTGCCGCCCGTTCCAGCCACTCTCGGGCCGAGTCGCGCTCTCCCGTGGCGGCACGGGCGCTGCAGAGTCGAAAGGCCAGCCCGATCCGTTCTTCGCGATCTTTCAGATCCGTCCAGGCCCGCTCGGCGCGGGCGATCCAGGGCTTGGCCGCTTCAGGTTCGCCGGCCCGTACAAGCCAGTCGGCGAACTCAAGTGCGCTATAGCGAGCCGCCCTCGGTGTCGTGATCTCTTCGACGAGCCGCTGGGCTTCATCACGTTGGCCGGCTGCGAAGAGGGTCTTCGCGACATGCTGGCGGGCCTGGTCGCGGTCGCTCGGATCGGTGATCTTCCCGAGCGTGTCGCGAGCGACCGCCAGCTTGCCAATCTGCGCCTGGTGGGCGGCGATCTTCCTCTGGCACACGCCCGCGAGACTGCCTGCCTGTGGTGCGTATTCAAGAGCCTTGGCGAAGGCCCGCGCGGAAGCGTCCTCGTCGCCGTTTGCCCACCGGCCGAGCCCGATGCGGCCGAGGAGATCGATCTTCGAGGAATACACTTTCCCAGACTCGATTTCCGCGACCGCCTCGGCGAAAGCCTCGTCGAATGCCTGCCGCGCGTCCTCGCGATCCCCGCGGGCGGCCAGCGCCTCCCCGACCTCGATCCATGCCAGCGGCCGCTGCCGTGCAGAGCCGTCCTCCACGTCACGAATCCCGGCGATGGCGCGGCGGGCGGCTGCCAGGTCGCCATGCCGGGCATGGCCAGCCGCCAGCTGCCGCAGCGCCACGTCGAAGTGCAGGCCTTTTCGCCCGCGCACCAGCTCCAGGATGGCGACGGCCGGTTCCGCGTCGCCGAGCTCCGCCAACACCGCGGCGACACTCGGCGCCCCCTGGAAGCGGTCGCGTTCACGCACCAGCCGCTCGGCCTCGGTCACGAACTGCCGCACGAGCTGACTGTCGGCGGCGTCAGCGGGCCCATCGGCACATGCACTGCCGGCACCGCCGACGAGAATCGCCACGGCAACCTGCACGACGATCGACCGTGGTCGCGACGGATGCGAGGTGCGCGGTTGACGCATCAGTGGGCCGCGGACTTGGAGAACAGGTTCAAGACCACGACGCCGGCCACGATCAGGCCCATGCCGACGCAGGCCGCGGCGTCGAGCTGCTGGCCGAAGCACAGCCAGCCGATCGCGGCCACGAGCGTCACGCCCACGCCCGACCAGATTGCGTAGGCCACGCCCACGGGCACGGTATCGAGCGTGAGCGAGAGAAAGAAGAAGGCCACGCCGTAGCCCACGACGACGGCCAGGCTCGGCAGCGGCTTCGTGAACCCTGCCGTGGCCTTGAGGCAGCTCGTGCCCGCGACCTCGGCCACGATCGCGATTGCAAGATAGATCCAGTGCATGGGAAGCGGCGGCTCCGGCGGGAGTGACGGCGGGGCGGCAGACGCCCGAACGCCGGGGATCAGCGGCTCGCGGCCAAGAGATTATCCATACACCCGATTTTATCGCGCGTCCGCTGCATTGCTTGGCGGACGCCCGTCATGGGCGTGATTGTATGGGGAAGTCCCGTGTACGAGGTTGCCAAGGGCGATGCGGTCAGGCGAGTGGCCAACCCACCTGTCGATCCCGCGAACATGCGGCGTGCCCGGAGCCAGGTTCGAGCGAACTGTGGGGCTCCGGGCCCGACGGACTCGCGCCGGCACAGTTCCCGTTCGTGTACCGTCTCTTCTGTAAATCACCGGTAGGGGCCTGACCGAGTCGAGCGTAGCGAGACGAGGTCAGCGCCCGGCGCGACGCTGCGCCGAATGTGGCGGGCAGCTCCGCGTCGTCGCCATCATCCCCAAACGCGCCTCCGCCATCCACGACACGAGCTGATCGGATGCCACCCGTGCGCCACGCTCTTCCGCCGCCTTCCAAATCGCATCGCGCTGGCCACGACTCGGACGCGGTGCGCGCCTGGCGTGCTGGCCGATGCCGCGCACGCCCGGCGACACGAAAAAAACACCCTGGCGTCAGCGTGCTGAAGGGCTTCGAGACCCCGCCAGCCTGGGCGATCCCCGCTGCCGATCACCCGTCACGCTCTCCGTGACACCACGGCGGCGACTCCGCTTCCCTCCGTTACCCTAGAAATGCGACTCGCTCGCAGGGTCACCGGGCTTCTTGAACAGAGGATTTGAGGTTCGGCTTCGCGAACTCAAATCCTTAGAAGGTTCGCCGTAGTCGGGGGTGGCTACCCCGAAAGAAACCGCTCGTACTCGTCATGGCCACCGATCCAGTACCAGAAGAACGTATCTTCTTGAAGCATTGCTAGCGCTCGATAACCGGCCCCGATGCGCACCGACCAGACATGCCCACACTTCTTGAAGCGGAGCGACGGATGCCGCGGATCTCGTCGCCATAGCCGATATGCGGCACGCGCCCTTCTCTTGATATCTTGAGGGAGGGACCGATATGCCGACCAGAAGTCACTCGTTGTCGATGACTTCGTCAAGCGGCTTTGTCCTTCCTTCCGCGATATCACGGCGCACGCGATCCAGAACGCGTTGCATCCGCCCGCCGGGCTGTGAATCCCGGGCAATCTCTGCATCCCACGAGTCGGTCTGGCCAAGCTCAAACTCGGCAAGCCAGGACAGGAGTTCCTCCCGCTCACTCACGGGGAGTGACTTCACTTGCTCGGCGATCTGCTCCACGCGGGTCGTCATAAAGTCATTCTCGCATCGCGGCAGCATCGCGGCAACGGTGTATTGAATCCCGATAAACAAGGGTGCGGCGAACGTTCAGCATGACCGTCGTTTCAGACCGTGACGCGTAGCGGCGCGGTCTGAAACGTACGAGTCAATGCTCTTGTTCGGCTTCATGATCTGCATTTTCCGGGTCACGGCTGGTTGATCAGCGTGACGATCTCGTTCTTCTGTTCGATCGGGAAACAGGGGCCGACCAGATGTCCATGGTCGCGACTCAGAACCCAGACGCCTTCCGTACGGGTCTGATATTGCCCGGGAACAGTGTCCAACTCGGGTCTGTCCGCGTAACCGACACAGAACCGGATGGGCACGGTCTTCAGATCGGTATTCCCCTTCAGTACTGCGCTCACCTGGATGTTAACGGTGGCATACCGGAATTTGGCCCATTGACCCGTTCCTTTGAAGGACAACATCTGATGCGTTTCCCACGGCTCCAGTTTCCCAACGACAATCAGTTCCGACTTGGTGACGCGTGCCGGCAAGGTGATCCCCGGTGGGGCGGTTGGTGCTTGTTGCTTTCCCGTCGACTTGGGACTCATGGTTATGACGGCATCCTTAGCTTTCACGGGATCAAGGTGCTGCTTCGCGTCGCCGTCTGCGAGCGATGTGTACATCCAGAGTGAAAAGATACCCACCGCTAATCCCACCAACACAATGTCTCTTCGCATCGGACTTCTCCTTCTTGGTTGTGCAACATGACCATCATGCTGCTTTCCGATTTAGACGTCTGTGGTCAACTGTTTGTTCCATCTTCTTTGCGGAACGGTTGCGATCAGCGGCTCGCGACCTTGGACTTTCCATCAGGACCGATTTTATCGCGAGTCCGCTGCATCGCTTGGATGCTCATCATGGCCTCCTGCGTGGAGGCGACGGAGTCCTATAAACCCGTGACGAGCGTGAGGCTCGGCGTCGTTTGTGCCGAAACGTAGTCGGCAACGAGGCTCATCCGTCACACACCAGCAGGAGGGCCATGATGAGGTTTTACGGTGAACAGCGAAGGTTCTACTGCGGCATCGATCTCCACGCGAGCAAGATGTACGTGTGCGTGCTCGACGAACAGGGCAACGTCGTCCTGCACCGCAACCTGCGGACGGAGCCCGAGGCGTTGAAGCGGGCCCTGGCACCCTACCGGGCGAGCCTGGTCGTCGGGGCGGAGTGCATGTTTTCCTGGTACTGGGTCGCCGACTGGTGCCGGCAGGAAGGGATCGAGTTCGTCCTCGGCCACGCGCTCTACATGAAGGCGATCCACGGCGGGAAGGCGAAGAACGACCGGATCGACTCCGAGAAGATCGCCAGGCTGCTCCGCGGCGGCACGTTTCCGTTGGCACACGTGTACCCCAAGGAGATGCGGGGCACCCGAGACCTGCTGCGGCGCCGAAACCTGTTCGTCCGCAGGCGTGCCGAACTGCTCGCCCACGTGCAGAACACGTTCACTCAGTACAACGTCCCGACGGCCAGCGGCAAGGGACGGGACAGGCTCCGGGAGGGAGACGTCGGCTCATCCTTCGAGGACGGAAGCGTGCAGGTGATGCTGGACGCCGACGTCGAGGTGATCGAACAGCTCGACGAGACGATCGCCAGGCTCGAGACCCACGTCCTCAAGCATGCCAAGGTGCACGACCCGGCCCGGCTCCACCTGCTGCAGACGATCCCGGGCGTGGGCAAGGTGCTCTCGCTGGTGATGCTCTACGAGATCCAGGATGTGGACCGCTTCGAGAACATCGGGCAGTTCGTCTCCTACGCCCGGCTCGTGTCCTGCGCCAAGGAGTCGGCGGGCAAGAAGCAGGGTTCCGGGGGCAGGAAGATCGGCAACGCGCATCTCAAGTGGGCCTTCAGCGAGGCGGCGGCCCTGATGATCCGCAGCAGCCCGGAGGCGAAGGCATTCATGGAGAAGATGACACGGCAGCGGGGCAAGGCGCGGGCCGTGGCCCTCGTCGCGGCCAAGATCGGCCGGGCCGTCTACTGGATGATGAAGCGCAAGCAGCCCTTCGACGCCCGGAAGCTCTGGAAGAGCAGCCTGCCCAAGGGCGTCCGCGAGATGGAGGGGGCCGCCATGAAAGGCTGACCGCACACGCGGGGCTGGTCGGTGAGCCGACTGTCGAACTGAGCACCGCGCTGGCGACTGACAGCAGCGCCGGTCGAGCACCACGCACGAGGCGGGAACGACTGCGGCAGGGGCAGCCCTGACCGCCCGAAGCGGGAGGAGCCTGAGGCTCCACCCGCTTCCGCCCCAGTGCCGTGCCAAGGACCGCAGACTCACTTGCTTTGAAGAGCCACCGGCCAGCGCCCGCCACAATCCACGAGTCCCGACAGGGGAGATGAGCACGAAGCACTGACCCAATACACGCGACCGCCGGTCCCGCGAGCCGACCTGAACGGAGGCGTGCCTCCAGCACGCACTCGACGCTTTGAATAGCCGCTGGGAACGAACGGATGAACTTCGAGGACGCATGGCCTTCACGCAGGACTCGCCGCCTGGCGGCGGCTCGCCTGCGTGCGACCGGGCATGCACACCAGGCCTGATCATGCACCGCACCCCGGGTGACACCTCACGGGCACCCAGGCCTGCGGCCGAGCCTCAGAGAGATGTTTGGCGCGGTCGTGTCGGGCATCGCCCGCCACGTCCGACTCCCGATGAAGAAGGATTCCGCGTCGCCAATCGGTCAGAGCCCGCTGCCACCCCGACTCGAACCCGAAACAACAAAGCCGAAGATCGGCTGGAAAATGAAAAACGTTTCGAGGTCCACGGTCCCGGTGCGCCTACTTGACTTCAGGGGCCATAGAGATGTTCTCCCTTTTCTTCGGACTCACCCGGAGCCGGAATCCCAAGGTCACGGCAGATTTTCTTCACGAGGTTGTCGGGAATCTCACGATGTCGCGGCACGGCGGACCGTTGATTGACCGTCGGATTTCCCCACCACGAATGGTTTCCACCTTCGCGAACCAACTCGCAACCATGATCCACCATGTGGCGAACAACATCTCGCCGCTTCACGGCTGAAGCGCCACTTCTTCGAATTGCTCGCCCGCTGCCTTTCGTGCATCTTCACGATTCATCTCGATGGCCTCGGCTAGGGCTTCGCGCAAGTTCGAAAGAAGCTCCTCGCGCGTCTCGCCCTGCGAATTCACGCCAGGCACTTCCTCAACCCAGCCGATCCACCACCGACCTTCGCGCCGAATAACGGCTGTGTAAGGAGTCGCAGTCATCCAAGGCTCCAGTTGCGGGGCTGAGAAAGACAATCGGCCACCGCTCCAGAATACCACACAGGGCATCGCGGCCCCACTGGAGAACGCCGCCGATCAGCGGCTCGCAACTTTGGATTATCCACACCGACCGATTTTATCGCGAGTCCGCTGCATCGGCTTGTTATCCCGCCTTCAACCGATCTCGCGACAATACTTCCGATTCCAACTTCTCAATTCTTCGCTGAAGCTGAGCTACGACTTGCCAGATATGCGTTACGCCAATCCACGCGATGGCTGGAAGAAATAGCACCAATGGAAAAACGGGGTTGCGGCTTGATCGCGCCGCCCCCCAGACCTCACCGGCCACGAGCATCGCACACAGTGCGCCGAATAGCGCCAGCAAGCTCATGAGGAAACGGTCGGGCTTCGGTTCGGGCAAGCTTGGCATAGCCACAGATCGCAACTCCATACCTATCGGATAACGCCGCCGATCAGCGGCTCGCGACCTTACGCGAACCACACCGCCCCATTTTATCGCGAGTCCGCTGCATCGGTTGGTTCGCCAACATTACGCATGGGGGCGGACTCCTTTCGCTCCCCTCGCACGCCTGGCGTCCTCCGAATCAATGATCTGCTTCGAAAGAACGACGCATTCATGACAGATGGGTGCGATGTCGCTCGGCTCCACAGACCGCTCACTCGTGCAGGCTCTCCCGCAAAGGAGGCAAGCGGATGTGACTGCCGACCCGACAGCACAAGCGTGTGTGTTCACGCCCGATGATGACGGGCCTTCGTGCCGAACGATGGCTGGTGTGTGTCGCGGCAAGGTGCGCCCCTCAAAAATGGAATAGAGGCGATCAATACAACCTCGGCACACGAACGCGGAATCCGGTCCTTCTATGAAGGGTCCCGCTTGCCGCCAGTGACGCCCACATAGGTTGCACACTTTTGGGGAGGGAGCAAGTAGTCGTCTCACTCGGGCGACGACGAGTGCTATCAGGCGGTTCATTGACACAGGCGAACGACAAAGCTGATCAGCGGCGGACCATCGATCTTCAATCCGCTGGATTCTATCCGCCGTCTGATCCAGCGCCTGGTTAGGCGGTCGGCCAGAGCCTA
>JBIJCJ010000142.1:0-9646 GCA_044344765.1 Pirellulales bacterium
CGCCCAGCGGCTCGAGCAGCTCGAGGAACGTGTCGAAGAGCTGTTCGCTCGACACGGCGGCCACGAGGGCGGGCAGGCGGCTGCCGGTGGCGGCGTCGATGAAGGCGTCGTGGCGGTAGCCGGCCTGGGGCACCACGTCGAGCTGCCATCCGGGACGGACGGCGTCGGTGAGTGTGAAGCGGCCGTAGCGGCTGCGGGCCAGGTGGGCGTCGAGGACCGCCTGATCCGGGACGGTGATCTCGACATCGGGGGCGGACACGGCCTTGAGCGCCGGGGTCGCCCGGGCGGCGAGGGAATCGTCGAGGAAACGCATGGTGGAGTCGCCGAAGAGGAGGTCCCCCGGCGGTCGGCGAACGCCGGCCTGTCGGGGCACCACAAACCTAGGACACGCTTTCGCGCCGTGCGGCGGCGGCTGGAATGGCCGTGGCGGCGGGGCGGCGCGGCCGCACGTTGCCCTCCGGCATCGATCGGCCGCATAATCCGCGGCTTTCATCGGCCCTCCCCGGAAAGGATCCACGCCCGCATGGACGGGAAAATCGTTGCCACCGGAATCACGTTCGACGACGTCCTCCTCGTTCCCCGGCACTCGAGCGTCGTGCCGGCCGAGACCGACGTCTCCACCCGGCTGACCCGCGGCATCAGCCTCAACATCCCGATCGTCAGCTCGCCGATGGACACGGTCACGGAGAGCGAGATGGCCATCGCCCTGGCCCAGGAGGGCGGTCTGGGCGTGATCCACAAGAACCTGTCCATCGACCGCCAGGCCGAGGAGGTGGACAAGGTCAAGCGGAGCGCCAACGGGATCATCATGGATCCCGTCACCCTGCCCCCGACGGCCACCGTGGCCCGGGCCCGCGAGGTCATGGATCAATACAACATCTCGGGCGTGCCGATCACGGGCGACGACCGCCGGCTCGTGGGCATCATCACCCGCCGCGACCTCCGCTTCCTGGAGAGCGGCACCACGCCGATCGCGGAGATCATGACGAAGACCGGCCTCGTGACGGCGACGGGCAACGTGTCGCTCGACGAGGCCGAGAAGATCCTCATGGCCAACAAGGTGGAGAAGCTCCTGCTCGTCGACCCGCAGGGCCAGCTCACCGGCCTGATCACGATCAAGGACATCGACATGATGAAGCGGTTCCCCAACGCCTGTAAGGACCGGCAGGGCCGGCTGCGTGTGGGGGCTGCGGTCGGCGTGTTCGACTACGACCGGGCGGCGAGCCTGATCGCCAAGGGGGTCGACATGCTCGTCGTCGACAGCGCCCACGGCCATTCGGCGAACGTCATCGAGACCGTCGCGGCAATCAAGAAACGCTGGGAGATCGAGGTGGTTGCGGGAAACGTGGCAACCCGGGAAGGCTGTCGCGATCTGATCAAGGCTGGCGCGGATGGAGTCAAAGTTGGGATCGGTCCCGGGTCGATCTGTACCACGCGGGTCATCTCCGGCGTCGGCGTTCCCCAGATCACGGCGGTCTGGGACGCGGCGCAGGAGGCGGCCGGCGCCGGCGTGCCGGTGATCGCCGACGGAGGCATTCGCTACTCGGGAGACATCACCAAGGCGATCGCCGCGGGAGCCCACTGCTGCATGGTCGGCGGGCTGCTCGCGGGTGTGGCGGAGAGCCCGGGACAGACCGTCCTCTACCAGGGACGGACGTTCAAGGCCTACCGCGGCATGGGATCGCTGGGGGCGATGGTCCAGGGGTCGAGCGAACGCTACCGCCAGAAGGCGACGGGGCGCGGCGGAGACAAATTGGTGCCGGAGGGAGTCGAGGGTCGGGTGCCCTTCAAGGGGCCGCTCAGCGTGTTCGTGTATCAGCTCGTCGGCGGCCTCCGGGCCGGGATGGGCTACTGCGGCACGCGGACCATCGAGGAACTGCGGCGCGACGCGCGATTCATCCAGGTCACCGCCGCATCCGTACGGGAAAGCCATCCGCATGACATCGTCATCACGCAGGAAGCCCCCAACTACACGGCGGAGCACGCCAAGCCGGAGTGACGTGTCGTCGCCCGCGGCCGGTGCGCCGCCGAGCAGACAGCCGAGGCGTGGCTGGTGGCGGTTCGCCGTGCCCGCGGCGTCCGCTTGCCTGCTGTTACTCGCCGAGCCCGCGCGGGCGGCGGACTGGCGGAAGTTTGTCAGCACCCCGCCCGAGCCGCGGCCCGTGGCCGTCGTGCCGGAGGTCGTGCCGGAGGAGCCGGAGCCGCTGGCGGTCGTGGCCGCCGCGCCCGTGGCTCCCGAGGGCGAGCCGAGTCCCGCCGAGGCGCAGCTGGTGAACGCCGCGGAGCCCGCCGCCCCGGGGGCCTGTGGCGAGGATGCGGCCGAGTGTCGCGATGCGCTGAAAAAGCTGCGGGCCGACGCCCTGTCGGGCATCGACCTCGACATCCGCGTCGGCGGACGCGCCGGCAGCGACTATCCCTGCGAGTGTCGGCTCGAGGGGGAGACGTTCCAGCCGCGGCGGTTCGCCGCGACGATGTTCACCTGGACGGCGGCGGGCTACTGCCACAAGCCGCTGTACTTCGAGGACTGGAGCCTGGAACGCTACGGCCATTCGCACGGCTTCGTCGCCGACTCGTTCACCTCGGCGGCCCACTTCTTCACGACGCTTCCCGTGCTGCCCTACAAGATGGGCGTGGAGCTGCCGTGGGAGTGCGTCTATCCGCTCGGCTACTACCGGCCGGGCAGCTGTGCGCCGTGGACGATTCCGGCGGTCCCGATCAGCGGCCGCGGGTTCGCCGTCGAGGCCGCCACGATCACGGGCCTCGTGTTCCTGCTGCCGTGACGGCCGGGGTGAGCGCGTGGCGGTTGATCTGGTATTCAGCGAGACGGGTGCGGGATCGCCGCTGGTGATCCTGCACGGCCTGTTCGGCTCGAACCGCAACTGGTCGTCGATCGCCCGCTGGCTGGGCCGGCAGCACCGGGTGCTGACGGTCGACCTGCGGAACCATGGCGAGAGCCCGTGGGATCCGTGCCACGACTATGCGTCGCTGGCCGACGACGTCGCCCGCGTGATCGAGACGCACGTCGGAGGCCCGGCCGCCATCCTCGGCCACAGCATGGGGGGCAAGGCCGCGATGGTGCTCGCCCTGTCGCGGCCGGAACTGGTGGAACGGCTGGTGGTCGTGGACATCGCGCCGGCTCGATCGACCGGCAGCCTGATCAACGCCTTGCAGGCGATGCAGGCCGTGCCGCTGACGGCGGGCATGCGTCGCGCGGACGTCGAGGCCGCGCTCGTCGATGCGATTCCCGACCGGGCGGTGCGGGCCTTTCTGGCATCGAACATCCGCACCGCTCCCGATGGGCTGGAGTGGGCGGTCAATCTCGACGCGCTCGCGCGGCACTTCGACACGATCCTCGGCTTTCCGGAGATACCGCCCGGGCAACGGTTCACGGGGCCCACGCTGTTTCTCCTCGGCGGCCGGTCGGAGTACGTGCGGCCGGAGCACCACGCCGAGATCCGCCGGCTGTTTCCGGCGGCGGCGATCGAGGCCATCGACGGCGCCGGCCACTGGGTGCACGCCGAGGCTCCGGGCCCGTTCGTCGAGGCGGTGAGCCGGTTCCTGACGCCGTGACGAGTCACGGCCGGCACGCGTTCAGGCCAGCAGCTCGTCCACCACCCGCCGGCTGTCGCCGAAGCCGGCCGCGGGCACGCCCAGCCGCTCCGACATCGTCCGCAGCACGTCGGAGACGGTCGTCTCCTCGGGCTTGACGCCCTTCTCCGGCTGGCCCTGGAAGTTCTTGTGCGGATTGAACCGCAGGTGGCTGCCGTGCCTGAGTCCCAGGCTGCCGCCGCCGGCCAGGAGCATCGGCATGTTGGACGGGTTGTGAGTCCAGCTCATGCCGCCGCCGTACAGCACCATGGTGTTGGAAAGCAGCGTGCCGTCGCCGTCCTGCGTCTCCTGCAGCCGCTGCAGGAACCGGGCCAGGTGGGCGACGAACCACTTGTCGACCGCCTCCAGGAGGGCGTAATTGTCCGCCGCTTCCTGCTCGGGTTTGAAGTTCGTGCCGTGCGACGCCTGATGGTGCGACGGCTTGCCGAACTCGGGCCATTGGGCGAAGAACTCGTGGCCCGACCCGCAGGTCAGGAGCGAGACGACCCGCGTCTGATCGTTGCGGAGCGCCAAGGCGACGATGTCCAGCATCGTCGCAAAATAGTCCTGCCGCTGCCGCTGCGGGTCGACGTCGAGCGTGAAGTCCTCCGGCTTGATCGGCAGGGGCTGGGACGAGAAGTAGCCGCGGTCGGCCTGCAGCCGCCCCTCGACGTCGCGGACGGTCTCCAGGTAGTCGTCGAGCTGGCGGCGGTCGCTCTGGCCGAGCCGCCGCGTCAGACTCTTGGCCTGGTCGCCGACCAGATCGAGGAGGCTCGACCGTCGGTCCAGACGCTGCATGACGTCCGGCGAGCCGAACAGCTCGCCGAACAGCCGCCGCAGATTGTTTTCGGCGAACACCGCCGCCCCCTTGGCGTCAAACGAGGCCGTGACGTTGCCCCCGGGGGCGCTGAGCACCAGGCTGGGGATTCGCGTCCGCTTGCCGATGGCGGCGGCGATGTGCTGATCGATCGAGATCGTGTTCGGCCGATCGGCCATGCTGTCCTTCATCTTGAACTTCTCGTTGCCCGTCAGCCATACGCCGACCTCGAAATGGCCGCCGCCCCCGCCCTTGGCGTGCTCCAGCCCGGAGAAGATCGTCAGCTCTTTGCGGAACGGCTCCAGGGCCGCCAGCGTGCCGCTCATCTGGTAGTCGCGGCCGAACTCCTTGGGATGCCAGCGCCACATGTTGACGCCGCTGGGGACCATGAAGAACACGGCCCGCCCGCGGGCGGCGCCGGCCGCCGGCTCCCGTTCCGACCCGACAGCCAGGCTCTCCAGCCAGGGCAGCGGCATGCAGACTCCGGCCGCCCTGAGAAATGTGCGTCGATCGAACATGCCGCGGTCCTCCTACCCTCGTGTGAATGAATCGGTCCCGACGATCGACTTGATGAGCTCCCGCAGCCGCCACCCATCCCGCTCGGCCCGTTGCACGAGGCCGCGGATCAGCGCGTCGTCGGCCAGATTGATCGGCCGGCTCAGGGCGTAGGCCGTCAGTCGGCGGATGAGCAGCTCGCCGAACCGATACCTCGCCGTCGCCCCGTCGGCCGCGCTCCCGGACTGCAACAGGGCCGCGAACCCGGCCAGGTCGGGGAACTCCCGGCCATCCGGCAGTTTTCCCGAGCAGTCCACGGTCGGAACCGGGCCGCCGGGCTTGTCCGCCTTGGGCACGACCTTCTGACCGAGGTGGTCGAAGTCACCCCAGGCGAAGCCCAGTGGATCGATCTTGCGGTGGCACAGGGCGCAGGTCGCGACCTCGGTGTGCATCGCGATCCGTTCGCGGAGCGGCGTCTTCCTGCGGTCTTTGCCGGCCTTGGACTGGGCCTCCAGCGGCTCCACGTTGCCCGGCGGCGTGCCGGGGTGCTCCCCGAGGAACCGGTCGAGGATGTACACGCCCCGGAGGATCGTCGGCTCCGTGGTGCCTCGGGACGCCGCCGCCACAACCCCCGCCATCGTCAGCCAGCCCAGACGCCGCTCGGCGGGGGCGGCGACGACGCGGAACTCCTCGCCCTCCACGCCGTCCAGACCGTAGAACCGTGCCAGACGATCGTTGACCATCAGCGAGTCGCCGGCGATCAGCTCCTGCACGGGTCGATCGTTCCGCAGGAGATGCTCGAAGTACCGCACCGGCTCGACCGCCAGGTCGTGCTTCAGCCGCTGCTCGCGGGCCTCCGCCGCCGCGGACTTGGAGAATGTCCGCTGCACCAGCCCGAAATCGATCGGGTCCTGCGCGAGCCGATCCAGCAACAGCAGCCGGGTGACGAAATCCTCGGTGAACACCCGGCTGCGGGGGTCGTCGATCATCCGCTCGACCTGCGCGGCCAGCACGGCCGGATCCTGCAGCTTCCCGGAGATGCCCAGTGCCGACAGCTCGCCGTCGGGACGGCCACCCCAGAGGAAAAACGACAGCCGATTGGCCAGCTCCAGGCCCGACAGCGGCGCGGGCGTGGCGGCCTTGTGCTCGACCAGGTACAGGGCGTGCGGCGACACGAGGACGGCGACCAGCGGCTCCCGCAGGGCGCCGTCGCGGCTCTGGCCCTCGGCCCGTCGCCGCCGGTAGAGCTCGACCAACGGCCCGGTCTCCTCCTCCGTGACCGGACGACGCCAGGCCCTGGTGGCCATGTCGCGGAGAATCGCCGCCGCCCGGGCCTGCTCGTCGGCGACATCCTCGCCCGCCGCCGTGACCTCGCGGTGGAGTCTCGTCGGCCAGGAGTCGTTTCCGGGGCCCGTGATCTCCATGTGGTCGATGACCAGCTGCGGCTCCTGCCAGGGCCATTCCTGCGGCTTGCCCTTCTCCCGCGGCGGCAGCACACGGTCCGAGACGGGGGCGTAGTCGTTGCAGATTTGGACGTTGATCTTTCCCGACCGCTCGCAGATCACGTAGGGAAAATCAAGCAGGCCGAGCGGGACTTCCACCACGTAGTCCTGCAGGTCGTCCGCCGGATTGTTCACGGTGATGGAGGCGACGTCCACGGTAAATTTTTCGTTGACGGCGTCGTTGTTGATCGACACACGCATCACCGGAGCACCTTCCCCGGGCGGGATGATCGCCCCGGCCCGAATTCGGATCCGCAGGATGCCGACCGGCCGGAAGAAGGGGAGGCGGACGAACCAGGTGCCGAGGTATTGGATGCCACCGTTTTCCCCATATTTCGCCGTGAGCCGCACCGCGCCGGCGTCGGTCAGCGCGAGTTCTCCGCCATGGGCGTTCGCCATGATCGACACTCGGGCCAGCCTGGACTTTCCGTCAGACGCGACCGGGGCGACCTTTCCCTTCAGGCTGAAGGGGTTCTTCATCGAGCCCTTCGATGGGCCGAGCGTTCGCGGATCGATGTCGTAGGTGAACGGCTCTGGCCGGTCGCCGTCCACGATCACGGCGGCCACGGCCCGCTCCGCCAGATCGACGTACGACTGGAAATGCAGCGACTAGAACCGCAGCAGCTCTCCGTCGTTCACCGGGCCTTCCCCCTGCGGATCGAGCGGGAGCTTCTCGTGGAGCGACAGCCGCACGTTCTGGAACTCGAGGCCGAGGACGTCAGCGAGCAGCCGCGCGTACTCCACCCGGGTCAGTCGCCGCATCACCGTCCGGCTCGCGGCACCCCGCTCCGCGATCAGCCCCCGTTCCGACTCGCGGCGAATCCAGGACGTCAGCGTATCCAGGTCGTCGGCCGAGAGCCGCGGCATGTCCGGCGGCGGCATCTCGCCGCGGACCAGCTGGGAGTGCACCTTCTCCCAGGACGCCCGGGCCGCGGCATTGGCGAAACTCGCCTCCGGCATGTCGAGCCGCATGTTCGCCGCCGGCTCGTTCCCTCCGTGGCAACTGACGCAGTGCCGCGTCAGCAGCGGCCGCACCGTCCGTTCGAACGACGCGGCGTCCTCCGCCAGAGACCGGCTGGCCGACGCTGGGATCAGCGCCAGGCAGCTCACGAGTCCGAGTCGGATGACGTGGTGCATGGTGCCGGTCCGCGGGCAGAACGAAGAGGCAGCCCCGCAACGAAACATGGGCTGCGCGACCACTTCCTTAATCGGAATTTCGGGTTTCAGCTCCGGTGCCTTATCAATTCTAATGCCGGAAATGATTGCCGGAAATCCGGAATAGTTACCAAGCACCGGCGTTCGGACGCCCTTTTTGTCGCGCAAGTCTCTGTTGAGCAAAGACTTGCGGCGAGAAGGTGGTCTTTGCCGTGGTCCCACCAACTGGGCCATGGAACGGCCCCCAGCCGCTCCCGTCGCCGACGTTTCGGCCTCGACGACCGCGACCGGGTGCGATTTGCCTTCGATGGCCGGCCACTCCTGCTCCGCCGTGGGCGGTGCCGGCTTCGGTGGCTTTGCGTTCTTCTGCGCCATCGCGGGCGACGCCATCGCACCCGCCAGTCCCATGGCGAGGATCATCATGCAAGCGGTCTTTCGCCTCATGGCTGCATCACTCTCCGCCACGCTTGCCGAAGTGCCGTTGGCCCACCTATCCTCCACTCCGACCTTCGGCCTCGTTTGGCGGACTCGCGATTTAATGTCCACGCGATCGCATCCAACTCGCTTTCAAGGACGTGGAATTTTGACGTTCGCCTTGTCGCTCCTGACTGCCTGCGTGGCAGCCGGGACACAGCTTGTTGCGGCACCGCCCACGCGGGATGCGAGTTCCCGATCCGCGATCGATGTGCCGGCGCTTCACCGGTATTTCACGGCGGACGACGTCCTCACCTCACTGCCCACTCCGCGGCTGTTCGGCGTCGAACGCATCGATGCCTTCGAGGATCATGAACATTTCGCGTACGTATGCGGGACGACGGCGGGCGTCGTGCGACGGACTTTCTTCCTCCGGCCGAACGTGATCGTCATCGATGATCAAGTGGACTCCCGCTCCGCCGGCAAGGCGGTGCCGGTTCTCGACGAAGTCATCTCCGACGCCGCAGGGGAAGTGCAGTTTCGCACGAAATCGCTCCTCCCGAACTGCACGGAGGCAGGTGCGTCGAACGGTGAAGAAACCGCTGCCTGGAACCGGTCGCTCCAACTCATACGCTGCGCGAAGCACGGCGAGCCGTCGGTCCCGGCCAGCTCGGCCCGGCGAGGGAGAGACGACGTGCGGCTGGAGGTGGTCGCAAATGACGCCGCAGCCGACGGCCGCACGATTCGGCTGTGGCTGCCCACCGGGCCGGCGAGCGGCCGCATCGAGATCCTGGGCCGCGGCGAGAAGGAACTGGTCTCGAAGCGGCTTCTTCCCGGAGGCATTCTGCCGCCGGACCTTGGAGCCTGGCAGCGCCGCCTGCAATGGGATCTGCCTTACAAAGCGAGCACCGAAACCGTCTGGGATACCGGCCACGCTTCGACCGAGCTCAAACGCCTGGTTGAATCCGGCCAGATCAAGCCATGTCGCACCGTGGAGATCGGCTGCGGGACCGGCAGCGACGCCATCTACCTCGCCAGTCGGGGGTTTGACGTCACGGCGATCGACATCGCGCCGACCGCGCTCAACATCGCCGAGCGAAAGGCGGAACAGGCAGGTGTGCAGGTCAACTGGCTGCTTGCCGATGTCCTGAATCCACCGCAGCTCGAGGCCTTTGATTTCGCCTACGACCGCGGCTGTTATCACGAGGTTCGCCAGCACGCTCCGCAGGCCTACGTGGCCGCCGTCAGGACTCTGACGCACGACCGGTCGAAAATCCTGATCCTCGCCGGCAACGCGAACAACGACACCTATTGGCGGTTCGAGGGCCCGCCCCGCGTCAGGGAACAGGACATCCGCAGCGATTTCACGAACGGTTTTCGTCTGCTGCAGCTGCGGGAATTCCGCTTCGATCCGGCCCGGGGTCAAAAGCAAGGCGCGCTGGCATGGTCGATCCTGCTGCAACGCGGCGAATGAGCGACGGCTAGCCCCGGCGGCGGTTCCAGCAGTTGGCCCAGCGGGCAAAACACCCGGACAATGCCCCGCAAAACCGCGATCCGGCTCGGGCCTGACCACGCCCACGATCGCGGCGATCCGCCCCGCTCCCGCACGTCAGCGCTTCGTGACCGTGGCGATGTAGGCGTAGCGGCGGGCGACTGATTCGAAGGCCACGTCTGC
>JBIJCJ010000042.1:0-22207 GCA_044344765.1 Pirellulales bacterium
TGATCCGCGAGGCCGGCCGCGAACCGGTGGAACGCGACACGCTCTACCACCGCGTCGAGCGGGACGGCACGGCCTGGCGGGCCGCCGAGCCGCTCCGCGCGGGCTGACGGCGGCTCGAACACCATGGCCGCCAGCCTGCTTCTGCTTCTCGACGACATCACGAGCGTGCTCGACGACGTCGCCACGCTCACCAAGGCGGCGGCCCACAAGACCGCCGGTGTCGTCGGCGACGATCTGGCCCTCAACGCGAAGCAGGTCTCCGGGATCGCCGCCGACCGCGAACTGCCCGTCGTTTGGGCCGTGGCCAAGGGGTCGCTGCTCAACAAACTGCTGCTCGTCCCCGCGGCCCTCGCCCTGTCGGCCGTCGCGCCGTGGGCGATCACGCCGCTGCTGCTCGTCGGGGGCGCGTATCTCTGCTACGAGGGGGCCGAGAAGATCTGGCACGCCTGGACGCACCGCCACGGCCACGCCGCAGCGGCCGGCCGCGGGCTATCGGAGCGCGAGCGGATCGCGGGTGCGATCCGCACCGACTTCATCCTCTCGGCGGAGATCATCGTCATCGCCCTGGGCGTCGCCTCATCCGCGTCGTTCGCCGTCCGTGCGGCGGTGCTGGCGGCCATCGGCCTGGGCATGACCGTTGGGGTCTACGGCCTCGTGGCCGCGATCGTGAAGCTCGACGACCTCGGCCTGTGGCTGGCCGCGGGCCGCCGGCCCGCGGCACGGCTGGCCGGGCGGGCGATCATCGCGGCGGCGCCCTGGCTGATGCGCGGGCTGTCGATCGCCGGCACGCTCGCCATGTTCCTGGTGGGCGGCGGGATCGTCGTCCACGCCTGGCCCGCGGTCCACCACGCGATCCACGAGGCGCTCCACCAGTTCCCCGCCGCCGGGCTGCTGGGCGCCGTGACCGAGGCCACGGTCGGCCTCGCCCTCGGCGGCCTGATCATGGCGGCCTCTTCCCTGCGGACGATCTGGCAAGGCCCGCGGGAGCGGGGTGATCACGACGCCTGAATCGTCGCGTAAACCGTCTCGGCCATCTGCTGGGCCGACGCGGCGGCCGATTGATGCGGGCAAAACGCATTGATGACGGTCGCCGAGCCCCCCTCGCAATCGATCGAGACGGCCGTGACCAGGATGCCGGCTCCGAGATGGGTGCCCCCGACGGTGATCTTGCCGGGCTGGGCCATGTCGAAGATCTCAAAGCCCGAGTTGGCGAGTGTCTGCTGGGCCACCTGTAATGCGACCAGCGGGTTCAGATACGACTTGATCGCATACGCGAAAGCGAACATCACATGCCTCCCGGGTTCGTCAGCCGACCTGGCCGAGGCCGAGCGTCGCGCCCCATCTCATGAGGATAAGCTCTTTGAGCCGCAGGAGCGAGTCGGCGGCGAGCTCCGGATCCCGTTCGAAGAGGGCCAGGGCGTCGGCCCGGGCCTCGGCCACCACCGATCCGTCGCGGAGCAGGTCGGCGAGATACAACGGCGGCGCGCCGCTCTGCCGGGTGCCCACCAGGTCGCCCGGCCCGCGGAGGGCGAGATCCCGTTCGGCGAGGGCGAAGCCGTCGGTGGTGGCCACGAAGGCGTCGATCCGGGGGTGGGGCTCGTCCTGGGTGGTGACGACGGCGCCGCAGATGCCCTGCGTCGCACCGCGGGCCACGCGGCCGCGGAGCTGGTGCAGCTGGGCGAGGCCGAACGACTCGGCGTCGAGGATCGTCATCAGGGTGGCCTGCGGGACGTCGATCCCCACCTCGATCACGCTCGTCGCCACGAGCACGTCGATCGCCCCGCCGCGAAAGGCCTCCATCACGGCCGCCTTCTCCTTGGGCTTCATCCGCCCGTGCACGAGCCCGAGCCGGAAGGCCTCCAGCGGGCCGTTCGCCAGCGACTCGTAGGCGGTGGAGATGCTCGCCAGATCCCGCTTCGACTCCTCAACGGCCGGCACGACCACGTAGCCGCGCCGCCCCGCGGCCAGCTTCTTGCGAAAGAACTCCCACCAGCGGTCGAGGTCGCCGGGGCCGACGCGGTAGGTGGCGACCGGCTGCCGCCCCGGCGGCTGCTCGTCGAGCACCGAGACGTCGAGGTCGCCGTAGACGGCATGGGCGATCGTCCGCGGGATCGGGGTGGCCGTCATCACGAGCGTGTGCGGCTCGGCCTGGCCCTGCTGGAGCACCGCCCGCTGGAGGACGCCGAACCGATGCTGCTCGTCGATGACGACGAGGCCGAGGCTGCGAAACGTCGCCGTCCCGCAGACCAGCGCCTGCGTGCCCACGACGATCGCCGCCTGGCCGGAGGCGATCCGCCCGAGCACCTGCTCCCGCTGCCGCGTCGGCTGGCCGCCGACCAGCAGGCAGACCTCGGTGCCGGTGCCGGCGAGCATCCGCTCGAGCGTCGCGAAGTGCTGCCGGGCGAGCAGTTCCGTGGGCGCCATGATCGCCGCCTGATGCCGCAGCGGCTTGCCGTCTGCGAGCAGCACCGGGCCCGCCCCCTCCGGCCCGGCCACCGGCGTGGCGGCGGCGGCGAGCATGGCGTAGATCGCCACGGCCGTCTTCCCGCTGCCCACGTCTCCCTGGAGCAGCCGGTTCATCGGCTCCGCCCGCCCCAGGTCGGCGGCGATCTCACCGCACACCCGGCGCTGCGCCGGCGTGAACGCGAAGGGAAAACGGGCCCGGATCCGGGCGTCGAGCCGGGCATCCACCGCCAGCGGCGGCGCGGTGCGCCGCACCTGCTGGTGGCGGCGATGCATCCGCAGGGCGAGCTGGAGCATGAACAGCTCCTGGTAGACGAACCGCCGGCGGGCGGCATCGATCATCTCCCGGCTCGAAGGCAGGTGGATCTCGCGGAGCGCCCGCTCGATCGACAGCAGCCCCTTCGCGGCCAGCATGTCGGGCGGAAACGCCTCGGGCACGATGCCTGCCGCGTGGCCGAGCGCGGCCAGCACCGCCATCCGCACGTGCGCCTGCTGCACGCCCTCCGCGAGCGGATAGACGGCCAGCCAGTCGGAGGCGTGGGCCTCCTCGGTCTCGCCGAGCCAGCGGACGTCGGGATGGGCGAACTCCCACGCACCGCGCTTCTGCCGCGGCTGGCCGGCGATCACCACCCGCATCCCCTTGGCGAACCGCTTGGCCATGAACGGCATCCCGAACCACGCGGCCCGCACGCTGCCGCCGCCGGCGGCGACCCGGACCGAGAGCATGTGCCGCCCCGAGAACAGCGTCCGCGCGCTGACGTCGATGACCTCGCCGGCGACCGAGGCATGCTCGCCGGCACGCAGGTCGGCCACGGCATGGGCCCCGGAGAAGTCGCGGTAGTCCCGCGGAAAGTGCATCACGGCGTCGCGAACCGTGACCAGCCCGAGCTTGGCGAGCTTCTCCGCCCGGGCGGTCCCCACACCCACGAGCCGCTCCAGCGGCGTCGCCAGGCTCGGCTCACGATCGGGTTGCGGTACGGTCATATTCAGAGTGTACGTCGCGACGGTGTTCCGGGAGGGGTTGCCCGTGCCCCGGGAGCCGGCGTATGCAGACAAGCGAAGCAAGGATTGCGCAGCGCGGTCTGCATCCGAGTGAGCGTCGGGCAGGATGCCTGACGCGAACGTCCGGCGACGGGGCACGGGCAACCCCGACCCGCCACCCGGTGAACCGTTCTTTACGCCCGCCCCTGGAGCCGCTTGTAGGCCATGACGGCCATCCGGTCGCAGGCCTCGTTCTCCGGATGGCCCGAATGGCCGGCGACATGCGAAAAGCGGATCGTGTGGGCGGCTGCGAGCCGGTCGAGCTCGCGCCACAAATCCTCGTTTTTGATCGCCACGAGCCGGCCCTTCTCCTTGCGCTTCCAGCCCTGCTGCTTCCACCGCGGCAGCCACTCGGCCAGCCCCGTGCCCACATACACGCTGTCGGTCACGAGCTCGACCACCGTGGGCCGCTTGAGCTGCTTGAGGCCTTGGACCACCGCGGTCAGCTCCATGCGGTTGTTGGTGGTCTCGGGCTCGGCGCCGGAATCCTGAGTCTCCCGGCCGCTGCCGGGATGGCGGAGGATGAACGCCCAGCCGCCCGGCCCGGGGTTGCCGCTGCAGGCACCGTCGGTGAACAGCACGACTTCCGCTCGCCCTGAATCTGCCGGCATCGTGCCGCTCCTTGATCGCGATGACATGTCCCGTCAGCCGGCCGCCCGGGCCGGAGCGGCGGTCAGCGGCGGCCCGGCACCCGCCTCCTCCGCACGTGCGAACCGCAGCGGCAGGTGGACGGTGAACCGGCTGCCCCGGCCAAGCTGGCTCTCCACGGCCACGTCCCCGCCGAGGAGACGGCAGAGTTCGCGGACGATCGACAGCCCGAGGCCGGTGCCCGAGTATTCCCGGGTCATGGCGTCGTCGCCCTGCTGGAACACGCGGCCCTGACGGAACTTCTCGAAGATCGTCTGCTGCTCCTCCTCGGCGATGCCGACGCCCGTGTCGAGAACCTCGAGCACGAACTCGGTCGCCGGCTCGTCGCCCACCCCGTCGAGTCGGGCCACGACCTCCACCTGGCCGCCCTCGGGCGTGAACTTCACGGCGTTCGACAACAAGTTCGCCAGAATCTGCTGCACCTTGGCCTGATCCTGCTCGACGCCGTCGAGCCCCGGCCCGACGTCGTACACCAGGTCGATCCGCTTCCGTTCGGCGAGCGGCCGCACCATGTCGCACTGCGCCGAGACGACGGCCTCGAGCCGGAAGGCCGCGGGCCGGACCTCCATCTTGCCCGCCTCGATCTTGGCCAGATCGAGGATGTCGTTGATCATCTCCAGCAGCATCCGCCCCGAGGTGCGGATGTTCTCCACGTAGCGGCGCTGCTTGTCGTCGAGCGACTGGATCGACCCCAGGACGTCGGAAAACCCGATGATGCTGTTGAGCGGGGTCCGCAGTTCGTGGCTCATCGTCGCCAGGAAGTCCCCCTTGAGCCGGTTCATCTCGTAGAGGTTGAGGTTGGCCTGGGCCAGCTCGTCCACTTTCTCGTCGAGCGTGGCGTTGGTCTTGCGCAGCTCCTCCTGGGAGTCGATCAGGCCGCGGAGCATGCGGTTGAAGGCCACGCCCAGCTCTTCGAACTCGTCGGCGGTGTGGATCTCGGCCCGGGCCTGGACGTTCCCGCGCCGGATCTCGTCACTGACGTCGCGGAGGTGTTCGAGCGGCTTGACGATCACGTACCGCACGATCGCATAGGCCGCGAGCATGGCGAGGAACACCGTCATGATCGCCGTCGCCAGGAGGATCGCCCGGTTGAGGTTGATCGCCTCCTGCGTGGCCTTGTCCGGCATCACCACCTTGACCACCGCCATCAGGTCGTTCTCGGCGAGCCGCTGCCCCCCCACCTCGGCGGCCGCCCCCACGACGCCACTGCGGGCCTCGTGGCAGACGAGGCAGTTCTGCTTGGCGCGGATCGGCTGGTAGTAGTGGTATTCGGAGTTGTCCTCGGTGCGAAACTCGCGGTATTCCCCGGCGTCGCCGGCGAAGCCCACGGTGGCGGCCGCCGCGGAGCGGGCCGGCGCCGGCAGGCCGCGGAAGTAGTCGAGCACGGCGAGGTCGAGCCGCTTGTAGGTGGCCCGCTCCGCGGCCGTGGCGTCGGGCCGCAGCAGCTGGGAGGAATCGAAGGTCGGATTGCCCAGGTCGCTGGCGAGCCGCTTGATGAGGTCGGTGTATTTCTGCTCGGGCTCCAGCTTCTGCCAGTGGTACTGCAGCATGTAGGCGTCGACCAGCTGCCGGCCCGTATTTCGCGTCGTCGCGTAGACGAGCTGCTCGGTGCGACTGCCATACCACCAAAAGCTGCCGGCGATGAGCACGAACAGGCAGAACCCGAACAGGAAGCGGCACTTCCGCTCCAGGCTGGTCTCGCCGAGGATGTTCTTGAGGGATCGGTATGCCATGGCACGGCCCGCCACATGGTACCCGAACCCCGCCCCAAAAACGCGACGCTCCCGCGCGGCACGAGGCCGCGCGGGAGCGTGTGCGTCAAGAAATCAGCCGCTCCGAGCGGATCAGCGGAGGCTGGCGGTGGCGTCCGCCGCGGCCGCCGTCCGCGAGGCCGGGTCGAGCGTCAGCTCCACCGCCTGGCCGGCGGCGAGGTCGATCAGCTTCGACACCGTCTGCTCACGGCCGTCGACGACGGTCGCGACGCGGATCTCGTAGTTCCGCCAGGTCTGTCCGGCCTTCAGGCTCGCCGTCTCGAACTGCCGCACGGCGCCCGTCGAGGCCGTCGCGCTGCCGGCCAGCCAGACCTTGGCGTCGGCCGGCACGTGGAGCGTGAGGCTCGTCTTCGCCGGGTCCGCAGCCGCCGCCGTAAAGGCCACCGTGGAGCGGCCGCCGGCGGCGAGGGAGACGACCTTCGTCTCCTCGGCCGTGGTGCCGTCACGATCGACCGCCATGCGGACGACGAACTCGTACTGCTTGCCGGCCACGAGGCCGCGGGACAGGAACCGCCGCACCGCCCCCTGCGACGAGGTGGCGACGCCGTTGACGAAGATCTTCGCGGTGGCAGGCACCTCGACGACGATCAGCGCACCGTCGGCCGGCACCGCATCGACGCGGGTCGAGTCGGTCGCGGCCGGCACCGGACTGCCGATGATTTCGCCACCCGGCATGGAGGGCGTCTCGCCGATCACGCGATACGACTCGATCGGCGCCCCAGCGGAGTAGCCAGCCGAGTAGGCGGGCGCGGCATAGCCGCCGTACGAGCCACCCGAGCTGCCGCCGTACGAACCGCCCGACGAGCCACCCGCCGAACCGTAGCTGGAACTATATGAGCCGCCGGAGCTGCCCCCCGACGAGCCACCGGAGGAGCCGTGGCGGTAGGCACGCATGGCCCGCTTGTAGGCGTGGTGCGAGCCCCAGCTGCCGTGCGACCCGTAGGAGCCGTAGCTGCCGTAGCTTCCGCCCGAAGAGCCGCCGCCATACGAGCTGTAGCTGCCACCCGACGAGCCACCCGACGAACCGCCCGAGGAGCCGCCGGACGAACCGCCGGAAGAACCGCCCGAGGAACCGTAGCCGCGATACCGATGGTGCCATCCGGCCTGCACGTCGCAGGCCGCCGCGGCGACGGCGACGAACGTGACCACACCAGCCATTCTCATCCAGCGACGCTGCGCCAACATTGCGATGATTCTCCGAGGATTGTTTCCCGCTGCGGACGTCGCCGACCCGGAACCAATTTCAGGGCGGAGGGACGCTCGATAGCGGCAAAGATAGTTTGCCGTTTGCGCAAATCAAGCAATCTGGCGAAACTTTGCGGCCCGCCGACCGTCGGCCTCGGCCGGCCGAAAACCGCCTTTCACCAGGCAAAAAACGCGTTTTCGCCCGGCGAAAGCAGTCATCGGGCGACGCCCGTGATCCGCACGTCATCCACGTCGAGACGGCCGGTCGCCCCCATCATCCCCACCTGCAGGATCGCCTCGCGGGCCCAGGTCGGCACCGCGATCACCTCCTCCACCGGCCGCCAGGGGAACGTCCCGTCCCAGGGGCCGATCCGGGCGACGCTCGATCGCGCCCGCCGCTCGTCCTGAAACCGCACGGTGATCCCCGAAGCCTCCGCGGCCGCCGCGCCGGCCTGCAGACGATCGCCCCGCAGCCAGGCCGCGATCCGCAGCTTGGCGATCCGGGCACCGTCGACCGGGAAACCTTGAAACACCTGCGCGGGCCGGCCGGGCTGGTCGTTCGCCAGCCGCAGGAACCGCCCGCCCTCCGGCACCGTCGCCTCCTCCACGACCTCCATCTGCCGCCCGTAGTACCAGGCCGTCGGCTGCCGTGAGCCGGGCAGCGCGGCCTCGAAGCCTCCGTTGCGCACCGCGGGCCGGCCGCCGTCCGGCCGCAGCTGCCGCGCATCCTCGGCCTGCCCGGTCATCGGCACGAAGAGCGTGGACGCGATCGCCTCGCGGTTGAGCTCGCCGTCGCGCTTCGTGAGCAGGACGAGCGCCTGCTCGAACCGCTCGCCGACCGGGATCACCATCCGTCCCCCTTCGGCCAGCTGGTCCACCAGCGGCTGCGGCACGCTCTCCGGCGAGCAGGTGACGATGATCTTGTCGAACGGCGCATGCTCGGGCCAGCCGCGGAATCCGTCGCCGACCTTCGTGACCACGTTCCGATAGCCGAGCCGGGCGAGCGTGCGGGCCGCCCGCGTGCCGAGCGGCTCGTGAATCTCGATCGAGTACACCATGCCCACCAGCGGCGCGAGCACCGCCGCCTGGTACCCGCTGCCCGTGCCGATCTCCAGCACCCGATCGGTCGGCCTGGGCTGCAGGTGCTCCGTCATCGAGGCGACGACGAACGGCCCGGAGATCGTCTGGGCCTCGCCGATCGGCAGGGCCATGTCGAAGTAGGCGAGGTGCCGCTGCCCCGCGGGCACGAACTCGTGCCGGGGCGTGAGCCTCATCGCCTCGAGCACCCGCGGATCGACCACCCCTCCGGCGGCGATGTCGTCGCGGACCATCCGCTCACGCGCGGCGGCATGGCGATCGACCGGCTCTCCGGCCGCAGCCACCGAGGCCACCATCGCGGCCACCGCCGCGACGTGAATCCATACGCCGGTTTTGGCGATCCGATGGATCGGGGAGGGAGTGCCCCCACCATGGCGCCGGGCTATGGAAGCAAGCGGAGGCACGGATGTCGAAGCGCAGCGGACATGCAGTGAACGGAGGCCCGGAGGGCCGGAGTGAACGTCCGGCGACATGGTGGGGGCACTCCCGACCCCTGAACACTTAGAAAACCCAGCTGTTTGAAACCCGCGGCACGCTCACGGTCTGCCGCCGGCACCGGCCGGCCCGCTGCCGAGCAATTGGATCTCGAACACCAGCACCTCGTTCGGTTCGATCGCCGGGGGCGAGCCCTGCTCGCCATACCCGAGCGCCGGCGGCAGGTAGATCCGCCACTTCGAGCCCGCCTTCATCAGCGGCAGCGCCTCCTGCCAGCCCGGCACCACGCCGCGGAGCGGGAACGACGCCGGATCACCCTGCGGGTCGGTGCCGTCGAACTCGGAGCCGTCGATGTGCGTGCCGCGGTAGTGGGCCGTGACCACGTGATCCGGCGCAGGCTTGGCGCCGGCACCATCCACGAGCACTTCGTATTGCAAACCGCTGGGCAACGTGGTCACGCCCTTGCGGGCGGCGTTGTCGGCGAGAAACTTCGTTCCCTTCTCCAGGTTCGTCTTCGCGGCGGCCCGCATCCGCTCGGCGAACTCGCGCTGCTTCTGCTGCATCGCGGCTTCGAGCCCCGCCAGAGCCCGGCTGAACGCAGCCTCGTCGAGCCGCGGCTTCACGGCCGTCACCGCATCGGTCAGGCCACGGGCCAGGGCGGCACTGTCGATCGGCGTGCCCATTTCGCGATGCTCGGCGGCGATCTGCTCGCCGATCCGATAGCCCAGCGCGTAGCCCATGTCCGCCGGCGTCGCCGCCGCCGCGGTGCCGGCCGGCGGCGCGAGCGGTTCGGCCCCCTGCCCAGGGACGCCGGCCGCCGACAGCCACGTCGCCGCGACGCAGCCCACGATCACCATCACCCGCTCGATTCGCATGCGCTGGTTCCTCCTGAACGACGAACGGGCCGACCGCACCGGCCCGTCCCGAAATCCTACCCGTCCGCCGGCCTGGCCAGCGACCCCCGGGTGAGCTCGAGAAACGCGGTCTCCAGGTTCACCTCTTGTTCCCGCAGCGAAACGAGTCCGTGGCCGTCGGCCACGAGCCGGGCGGCGATCGGCGACCGGTCGGTCACGCCGTCGGCGATGGCGACCACCAGCTCGCCCTCGCGGACCGTCACGGCCGCGACCTCCGGGCAGCGCTCCAGCGACCGGGCCGCCGCCTCCGGCGAGCCCGCCACCTGGATGCGGAGCGTGGGACGGCCGCGGACCTGGGCCAGCAGGTCCTGCACGTCCCCGCAGGCCAGCAGCCGTCCGTATTCGATGATCCCCACGCGATTGCAGATGTCGGCCAGTTCCGGAAGGATGTGGCTGGAGACGAGGATCGTCTTCCCCATGCCCTGGAGCCGCTTGAGCAGCCCGCGCATCTCGATCCGGGCCCGCGGGTCGAGGCCGCTGGCCGGCTCGTCGAGCAGCAGCACCTGCGGATCGTGGAGCAGGACCCGCGCCAGCCCCAGCCGCTGGGTCATGCCGCGGGACAGGCTGGTCACGAGCTCGTCCCGCTTGGCGACGAGGTCCACGAGCTCCAGCGACCGCTCCGCCACCTGCCGCCGTGCGGGGCCCGCGATGCGGTAGGCGGCGGCGAAGAACTCCAGATACTCGATGACCCGCATGTCGTCGTACACGCCGAAGATGTCGGGCATGTAGCCGATCGCGCGGCGGATCTCGCGCGGATGCGTGTAGATCGAGTGGCCGCAGACGTAGGCTTCGCCCCAGGTCGGGGCGAGGAGCGTGGAGAGGATGCGGATCGTCGTCGTCTTGCCGGCGCCGTTGGGGCCGATGAACCCGAACAGATCCCCCTCGGCGAGCCGCAGGTCGAGCGACTCGAGCGCGAAGAAGTCGCCGTATTTCTTGGTCAGGTCGACGGTTTCGATCATGAATGGTTCACCGTTGCGCGGCGGCGGGTGCCACCGGGATCACGATACGATACAGGCCACGGGCCGCGGCCCGCCCGCCCGCGAACGACCAGTCGGCCTGGCCGCGGGCCGCATGGCCCACGAGCACGGCACGGTCGAGCCGGACGAGGGGCGTGAGGTCGAGCCGGGCGAGCCGGCCGCCGGGGACCAGGGTGTAGGCCTCGCCCCCTGCCGCGGCGTGAAACCCGGCGACCTCCAGGATGCGATCCACGTCGGCCGCGGCGGGATCCCAGCGGACGGCGACGTCGCGCTCCTTGACGGCCGACCGACGCGTGACCGCCGCGGCGAGCGACCGCGGCCCCCGACCGGCGGCCGTGTCATACCGCTGCCCGGGCTCGAGCCGGCCGACGTCGTACAGCCAGCCGCCATGCACGAGCCGACAGTCGTCAAGCGTCACGGGGAGATGGTGGATCACCGTGCCGTTGAGCGTGCCCTGCGCCGCCGCCACGAGATCGGCGGTAACCACGGTGCCGGGATCCAGTTGCGCATGCCACTCCGCCTCGAACACCCGGCTCGACGCCGCCGCGATCGGCACCCGCTCGAGCGCCGCCAGCGACGATCCGTAGGCATAGTCGGCGGCGGCCAGCGCCGGGTGCGGCATCGCCGCATCGACGGCGGCGAACCCGCGGCCGGCATCGCCCCACCAGGTCACCGCGCGGTCCGCAGCCGGCTCGCCGTCGAGCCGCACGTCGAGCCGGTCGTTGACGGCAGAATAGACGGCCGCCCAGCCGCTGCCGCGCACGCCACCGCCGCCGGCTTCGATGTCCACCACTTCCGCCACGGTCCAGGGGCGATCCTGGCCGTCCGTCTGCGGCTGCCGGGCGGCATGCACGCCCCAGGCGAGGCCGGTGAAGGCCGTGACGAGCGCCGCCAACGACCCCCAGGCAAACCAGGGCCGACCGCCCGTCCGCGACACGAACCACCAGTCGAGCGGATACAGACAGAGCACGTACAGCAGCCCGATCGCGGCCACGACCTCGAACGCGACCGGGGCCACGGTCCGCGTCGCCTCCGCGGTGGCGAACCGCTCGACCGCCGCCCGCAGCTGGGCCGTCAGATCGGTGTCGCGACCGGCGCCGACAGCGATCGCCTCGCGGTCGAACGGCTCGGGTCGGCCGCCGAGCAGGTTCGCCAGCAGCGTGCCGCTGCCCGGCCAGTCGCGCCACGGTTCCTCGTCGATGTCGATGGCGAGCCAGGCGATCGTGCCCAGGCCGTGGCAGCGGCGGACGATCAGCGGGGTGCCGGTAGCGGTCGACCCGTCGGCCAGGTCGACGACGCCGGGCAGCGGCCCCGCGGACAGCACCGGCACCCGCACGCCGACCGCGGCGCGGGGCGGGAGTCGGCCGGCGCGGGCGTAGTTCTCCAGGTCGCCGAGGCGGCGCAGCGTCGCCACCCGTTCGCATGGCGCGGGCAGCCAGGCGGCCGCCGGCGGCGCCAGACCTTGGGCCGAGCCGCCGGCCACGAACACGAGGCGACCGCCGAGCCGCACCCAGGCGTCGATGCCCTGCACCACGTCGGCGGAAAGCGTCGCCACGTCGCGGCCGCAGACGACGATCGCCTCGGCGGAGTCGTAGTCGCGAGCCGCACCGCCCGCGGCCGTGCGGTTCGCGGCCAGCGGCAGCACCCGCGGGGGTGGGGCGTCCTCACGGGCGATGATCCGCACGGCCTCGTCGAGCGCCGGCAGGTCGCCACAGCGGAGCACGATCCGCGTCGTAGACGGGAGCGGCTCGGGCAGCCGATGCTCGACGATCGCACTCCCGTCCGCCCCCGCCCGTTCGATCCGCAGCCGGCCCGTCGGCCTGCCGAACCGGACCACGAATCGCGCCGTCGGGCGGCCGTCGGCGCCGGCCGCTGCGATCCCAGGGGGCGAGCGAACGAATTGCCCGTCGGGATCCTCGGCCCATGCATGAAGCACGTCGCCGGCCGCGATGCCGGCGCCGGAGACGGTCACCGGGATCCAGGCGTTGGTGCGATAGCCGCCGTCGAACCCGACGGCCACGTCATAGCCCGCCACCGCCCGGCCGGCAGCCATGGCCCCCCAGAGGATCGCCGCCAGGCCGCGGATCGCCGGGAGCGGACCGGAGCACCGGGCCGGCGCCGACCCCATCACGGCTTCTCCGCGTCGGGACAGATGCAGGCGCGGCGGCCGCAGCCCGGGCAGCCGGTGCCGTACTTGCGGGCGACGGCCTCCTCCAGATCGACGTCGACGACGTTGGCGATCGTCGCCAGCCAGGCGAGCACGTCGGCGAACTCGAGCGTTCGCTCCTCGTGGGTGCCGCTGCGCAGCGCGGTCGCGAGCTCGCCGATCTCCTCCGTGAGCCACATGAACGTGCCCTCGACGCCGCGGGCCGCGTCCTTGTCGTGATACATGGTGCGGATCAGCGTCTGGAACTCGCGGAGCGTCATCGGTGGAAAGCCTCGGGGCCGGGCGGCGCCATCAGTGCGTGGCTGCGGTCCGCGTCCGCGGGGCGAACCACGGATAGATCGCCGGCACCACGAACGCGGTCAACAGCGTACTCGTCACGATGCCGCCGATCACCACCGTGGCCAACGGCCGCTGGATTTCCGCCCCGGCCGAGGTGGCCACCGCCATTGGCAGGAACCCGAGGCTGGCGACCAGCGCCGTCATCAGCACCGGCCTGATCCGCACGTCGGCCGTGGCCAGGGCCGCGTCCCGCGGTCCGAGGCCGGACTCCCGCGCGTGCTCCGCCCCGGCCACCCACACCAGGCCGTTGAGCACGGCCACGCCAAACAGCGCGATGAACCCGACGCCGGCCGCGATCGAGAACGGCATGCCCCGCAGGGCCAAGGCCGCCACGCCCCCCGAGGCCGCCACGGGCACGGCCACGAAGATCAGCGCCGCGAGCCGCAGCGACTTGAAGCTCGCGTACAAGAGGATGGCGATCAGGCCGAGCACGAAGGGCGTGATCAGGGCCAGCCGGCGGCTGGCGGAGAGCAGGTTCTCGAAGTCGCCGCCCCAGGCGATGGAGTAGCCGGGCGGAAGTTTCACCTCGGCGGCGATCCGCGCCTGGGCCTCCTTGACGAAGCTGCCCACGTCGCGGCCGCGGACGTTGGCCGACACGAACGTCCGCCGCCGCGAGTTCTCGTGCTCGATCGACGGCGGGCTCTCGTCCACGCGGATGTCGGCCAGCTCGCCGAGCGGCACCGGGCGGCCGCCCGTCGCGCCGACCGGAATCTGCGGCACGAGGCTCTCGTTCTCCCGCCACGCCTGGGGAAACCGAACCATCAGCGGGAACCGCGGCCGCCCCTCGTAGATCACGCCCACCTGGATCCCGCCGAGGGCGGCGACGGTCTGCATCACGTCCAGACCGTCGATGCCGTGGCGGGCGAGCTGGTCCTGGCGGGCATCGACCTGCAGCGTTGGCACGTTGGCCTGCCAGTCGGCCCGCACGTCGGCGGCGCCGGGGATCGCCCGCAGCACGCCCTCGATCCGCTTGCCGAGATTGCCGAGCATCGGCAGGTCGTCGCCGTAGACCAGCACCGCGACGTCGGCCTTCACGCCCGCCACGAGCTCGTCCACCCGCATCTCGATCGGCTGGCTGAAGCCGAAGCTGGCGCCGGGCACGGCCGCCCCGAGCGCCTGCGACATCCGCTCCACGAGCTCGTCCCGGGTCACCGCCCGCGGCCAGCGGCCGCGCGGCTCGAGCATCACCCAGACGTCGGTCTGCTGCACGCCCATGATGTCGTTGGCGATCTCCGGCCGGCCCGTCTTGCAGAACACCGTCCGCACCTCGGGAAACTCGCCCAGCACCTGCTCGATCCGCGTCGTCATCGGCACCGCATCCTCGAGCGTGGCGGTCGGGAGCCGATTGACTTCGATGAGGATGTCCCCCTCGTCGAGCCGCGGCATGAACTCGGCGCCCAGCCGCAGCGCCACCGGCACGCTCGCCGCCACGAGCCCCGCGGCCACCAGCGCGGTCGCCACCGGATGGAGGACGGCGATCCGGGCCAAGGGGCGATAGAGGCGGTGGAAGATCCGCATCACCAGCGGCTCGTGCTCCTCCTCGCGGCCGAGCACGGTCGCCGCGAGCACGGGCATGAGCGTCAGGGAAATCACGAGCGACCCCGCCAGCGCGAACAGCACCGTCAACGCCATGGGCCGGAACAGCTTGCCCTCGGTGCCCTCCAGAAACAGGATCGGCAGGTAGACGATGGCGATGATCAGCTCGCCGAACATCGTCGGCCCGCGGACCTCCACCGCCGCGTCGCGCACGACCTGCAGCTTCGAGGCGTGCGGCGGGGCGAGGCCCAGCCGCCGCACGCAGTTCTCCACCATGATCACGGAGCTGTCGACGACCAGCCCGAAGTCGATCGCCCCCAGGCTCATCAGGCTCGCCGGGATGCCGACGGCCCACATCAGATTGGCGGCGAAGAGCATCGAGAGCGGGATCGCCAGGGCCACGATCAGCCCGGCCCGCAGGTTGCCCAGCAGCACCAGCAGCACGCCGATCACGAGCAGGCCACCCTCGGCGAGGTTGTGGAGCACCGTGTCGAGCGTGCGGGCGATGAGCTCGGAGCGATCGTAGACGATGTCGAGCTCGACACCGGGGGGCAGCGTGCCGCGGAGCTCCGCCAGCTGCTCCTTGGCGGCCGCCACGACCCGCCGGCTGTTCTGGCCGCGGACCATCATCACCATCCCGGTCACGATCTCGCCCCGGCCGTCACGGGTGGCGGCCCCCTGCCGGACCAGCGGTGCGACGGCCACCCGGCCCACGTCGCGGACGAGCACCGGCACGCCCCCGGCCGGACTGCGGACGACCACCTTGGCGATGTCCTCCACGGTCCCGAGCAGCGCCGCCCCGCGGATGAACCGCTGCTCGCCGTTCTTGACGATGTAGCCGCCGCCGGTGCTGGCGTTGTTCCGCTCCAGCGCGGCCAGCAGCTCGCCGAGCGCGATCCCGTGCGACGACATGCGGTCGGGATCGACCTGCACCTCGTAGCTCTTGGCATGGCCGCCGTGGGCGTTGATGTCGGTGACCCCGCGAACCTTCCGCATCACCGGGGCGATGTCCCATTCGAGGATGCTCCGCAGCTCCATGAGATCCCGGCCCTGCCCGCGGACCTCGAACTGCAGGATCTCACCCAGGGCCGTGCTCAGGGTGCCGAGCTGCGGATCGGCGGCGGCGAGCGTCAGCCCCGCCCGGGCCGCGGGCAGCCGCTCGGCGACCAGCTGTCTGGCCTTGGCGATGTCGGTGCCCTCGCGGAACACGATGGTCACCAGCGAGATGCCCAGCCGGGACACGCTCCGCATCTCCTCCACGTCGGGCAGGCCGCTCATCGCCATTTCGACGGGATACGTGACCGACCGCTCCACCTCGAGCGGCGGCAGGGAGCCCGCCTCGGTGACCACCTGCACCTGGACGTTGACCAGGTCGGGCACGGCGTCGACGGGGATCTGCGTGGCCGCGTACAGGCCGCTCACGACCATGATCACGAACATCGCCACGACCAGCGCGCGATTCGCGAGCGACCATTCGATGACGCCTGTCAGCACCGCGTGCCCTTTCCGCCGGTCAACCGGCCGCTGTCTCTTCCCGCTCGAGGAGCAGCTCGCTCTTGAGGAGGAACCCGCCCTCGACCACCACCTGCTGTCCGGCCTGCAGGCCGGACTTCACTTCCACGTATCCCTGGGTGTCTTCGCCGGCGACGACGTCCACCCGCCGGTAGCGGCCGGGGCCGACGGGCACGAACACGAACGCCTTGCCGTCGTGCCGCATCACGGCCGCCGCGGGCACCGCCAACCCCTCCCGCACCTGCCCCTGCGGCAGATCGACCCACACGAACATCCCGGGCTTGTAGTGGGCGTCGTCGTTCTCCAATTCGGCCACGAGCGGCACGCTCCGCGAGTCCGCCTCGACCGTCGCCCCCACGTGATTGATGCGGGCGGTCGTGTTGTGCTCCGCCGAGCCGGGCACGTTGACCGCCACCTCCTGATTTTCGGTCACCTCGACCGTCGTCCACTGCCGCTCGTGGATCTGAGCCCGCACCCAGAGCGTGGCCGTGTCGGCCACCACGAACAGGCGGTCCCCGGCCTGGACCCGCTCGCCCCGGGCGACGAACACGTCCTCCACGATCCCCGCGAAGGGCGTCCGCAGCACGAGCGTGCTCAAACCGCCGACGTCGCCCTGGCCGTCACCGTCAGCCCCGCCGTCCGCGGCGGCCTCCCCGCCGACGTCGGCCTCGAGCTTGCTGCCGACGAGCGTCCGCAGATGCTCGCGGGCCACCTGCACGAGCCGCTCGGCCTGGTCGAGCGAGGCCCGGGCCTTGTCGCGATTCTGCCGGGTCTGGAAGAGCGCCTCCTCGCAGGCGGCCGCGAAGTTCGCCTTCGCCACCTCGAGGTTGCTGGTCCGCTCCTCCACGATCCGGCCGGAGAGCACCCCGCCCGCACCGAGCTGCCGCGTGCCGGCATCGACCTTCTCCACGAACAGCAGCCGCGAATACGCGCCGAGGATCGTCTCGCGATAACGGCCCAGCACGCGGTCCTTGAACTGCTCCTCGATCCGGTCCAGCGGCGGATGGCTCGCCAGCGCCTCGAGCAGGGCCGCCACGTTGGTGGCGATCGTGGCCTCCCACTCGGCGGCCTTGCGTTCGATCTGCCGGTCGTCCTGCCGCTTGCGGACGTCGTCGCGTGCGGTGCCCACGTCGGGGCTCGAGACCTCGGCGAGCGAGTCCCCCTTCTCGACCCGCTGCCGCACCTTGACGAGCACCTGGGACACGATCCCGCTCACCGGCGACGCGTAATCGAGCCGATACCGGGCGTCATAATCGAGCCGGCCCGGCACGGTGAGGTGGTCGCGCAACTTCCGCGGCTCCACCACCCCGAGCCTGATCCGCGCGGCCGCTTCGCCCGGCGGCAAGGTCACGATGTCGACCGCCCGGGCGGTGCCCGCAGCGGCCGCGTGAGACGCGACGTCGGCGTGCCCCGCATCACCGAAGTGATGCGTGGACAGCCACCACCAGGCCAGCCCCCCGGCCGCCAGCAACGCCACTCCCGACAGGCCGCGCTGCAGGCGGCGCCAGTCGAAGCCACGCAGAACCCGGTGCGGATGGGCCTCCGGCTCATCGGCGGCGAGCGGCTGCGGTTCGTGCTGCGTGTCAGAAACCATCCGCATCTCCTCCGGGCCGTCGGGCCCATCGCGCCCTCACCAGGGGCGACGGAACACGATTCTACAAGAATGTCGCATCCCGCGGGGGAGTCGCGAGCGGGATGCCCGCCGCCCGCGGCCCGTGTACGATGCGGATTCGTCCGGCCTCGGCTCGCGAAACCCGAGCCCGGCCACGCTTCACCCCGAGGTTTCCCACGGCCCCACCCCATGACCCCATCCCGCTCCATCCGCATCTTCGACACCACGCTCCGCGACGGCGAGCAGTCGCCCGGCGCGAGCATGAACCTCACCGAGAAGATGGAGATCGCCCAGGCCCTGGTGGCCCTGGGCGTGGACGTGATCGAGGCCGGCTTTCCGATCGCCTCGCCGGGCGACTTCGCGAGCGTCCGCGACATCGCGGCTGCCGTCTCCGGCGCCACCGTCTGCGGCCTGGCCCGCTGCAGCGACGCCGACATCGACCGCGCCTGGGAGGCCCTGCGGCACGCCCGCCAGCCACGGATCCACGTGTTCCTCGCCACCAGTTCGATCCACCGCGAGTTCAAGCTGCGGATGAACGAGGAGGAGGTGCTGGCCCGCGCCGTGGCGGGCGTGACCCGGGCCCGCAACCTGTGCGACGACATCGAGTTCTCTCCCGAGGACGCGGCGCGGACGGAGATCGACTTCCTCTGCCGCGTCGTCGAGGCGGTGATCGCCGCCGGCGCGACGACCGTCAACATCCCCGACACGGTCGGCTACGCCACTCCATCCCAGATGCACCACGTGATCAAGAGCCTCCGCGACCGCGTGTCGAACATCGACCGGGCCGTGATCAGCGTGCACTGCCACGACGACCTCGGCCTGGCCGTGGCCAACAGTCTGGCCGCCGTCGAGGCGGGGGCCGGGCAGGTGGAGTGCACGATCAACGGGATCGGCGAGCGGGCGGGCAACTGCTCCCTGGAGGAGGTGGTGATGGCCCTCAAGACCCGCGGCGACCACTACGGCGTCGAGACCCGGATCGTCACGCAGAAGCTCGTGCCCACGAGCCGGCTCGTCGCCAACGTGACCGGCATCCAGGTGCCGCGGAACAAGGCGATCGTGGGCCGCAACGCCTTCGCCCACGAGGCCGGCATCCACCAGGACGGCATGCTCAAGGAGCGGCGGACCTACGAGATCATGCGGCCCGAGGACGTGGGGCTGGAGCGGACCGACCTCGTGCTCGGCAAGCACAGCGGCCGGGCGGCGCTCGCCGACCGCGCCAAGGCGCTCGGCTACCAGCTCACGCCGGAGCAGCTGCAGACCGTGTTCGAGCGGTTCAAGGTGCTCGCCGACCGCAAGAAGGAGATCTACGACGGCGACATCGCCGCCCTCTGCGAGCAGCAGTTCGCGGCCCTGCCGGAGCAGTTCACCTTCGCGGGCTACACGGTCGCGAGCGAGTCGGGCGCCGCCCCCACCGTCACGCTCCGCGTGCTGCAAAACGGCGTGCCGCAGACGGTGACGATCACGGCGGGAGACGGCCCGATCGACGGCATCTTCCTGGCGATCGAGAAGCTCACCGGCATGACCACCGTGTGCCGCGACTTCCGCGTGCAGGCGGTGACGGTGGGCAAGGACGCGCAGGCCGAGGTGACGGTGGAGCTCGAGCATGCCGGCCAGCAGCAGCGGGGCCGCGGCGTGTCCACCGACTCGCTGGAGGCGGCGGCCAAGGCCTTCCTGGCGGCGGTCAACCGCCTGGCACTCGGCGCCACGCCCCGCCTGCACCCGCAGCAGGGGTGAGCGGTCGACGGCAAGAACCCCGCGGCCTGGCGGCTGGGTGTAGCGGCTGACCGCTACAGGACGCGAGGCCACGACAACGCCCTAGGCGACCAGAGTTGGAGAAACTCCGCGCCAACGGCAAGAAAAACACCACGTCAGGGGCGAAGGCTGGTGTTTCGGGAACCGATTTCTGCGCCGAAGACAGGCCCGGGAGGCGAGAGCTAACCCGGTCGCGAGTCGCTCATCAGTCGGGAGATGCGTGAGGAAGTGCCCGTGACGGACTATCCTTGGACGGGGTCATTTGCTGCGGCGCTTGCACCCATCCCGGCGCGCTGATCTGCAAATCATCCTTGGTGCCGAGATCGTCGCGTCGGTTCGGGCCGAACGAGCGGACATTCATTCGATAGGAGTATGTGCTATAGGCCGGATCCCGAATTGCCTCGACAAGATAAGGAGTGCCCCACGGGTCAATGCCGATCAGCTGACGCCAATTCACGTCAGTCTTGTCTCGCGATCGCTCCGCGTGCTGAAGGACGTCCAGGACTGACATGGGCACGGGTTTCCCCGTCATTTCCATGGTGGTGATTTCACCCCGAATGTCGAGCATTTGCTGCCGGGCTCGACGTCGCATTCGATCGCTTTCTGGCTCTGGCAAGAGTAGGAAAAACACTGACAGCCCAAAGAGAACCGTGACTCCCGCGATACAGACGACAACACCACGCAGTATTCTGGCTGCCAGTCTTGCTGGCAGGTGCTCGTTTTCGGTCATGGCCGCCTACTCGAGAAAAACGGCAGGGATCTCATAATGATCGGCGCCGATCTGCACGTCTGACGTGAGCGACACGGGCACGCCCGCGTCGTTCAGCCGCTGCTGATACGCGACTATAAGGTTGGCCATATTGTAATGCAGCCCCACGGCCGCTCGCGTGGTGACGACGTCGTCGAGGGTGAGCGGCCGCTCGGAAAACAACGGCCAGGGTCGATTCACTACAAGGCCATCCGTGAATGCGTGGAAAGCTCGGACGGCATATTTCCACTGCAATTCAATCGCCGCGCTGTCCGGATTCGGAGCAAGCACCGAGTGATCAAAGTTCCGCAGCGTCGAGAGGGCCCCCTGACGATTGAGAAGATTCTGCGCAGTCCATGCGATCGCTTCAACGGTGTCGATGTGGAAGTGCGTTGGGAAAGCATTGGGAATCCAATTTCTCGCGTCATCCAAGGCATGAACGGACTCATGAATGATCGTCGCGATGCCGCCCTCGACGTTCTCAGCATCATTGACCCCGATGGTATTGGTCATGAATCCATAGATGGCCAGAGCGTTGGGGTCACCGTTTCGGCCGAAGCTCACGTTTTTCACCGTTGCGATGAGTTCGTCGAAAAACGCCGTGACTCCGAAAACCTCATTGTAGATCGTCCCGGCGTGGGCTTTTTTCTCTTCCTCCAGCCAACACAGCCAGATGGCCTTGCGGTCCTGAAGGACTTCGTTGAATCGGCCGACCGCGACCGACTCCGAGGTATCACGGCGGCCGTTGCGATTGGCATCGACAAAGAAGTTGACGTGCCAACGATCGTGGTGTGTGGTGCCGAAGAGCGTCGTCATCCGTTCCTCGGCGACGGCGAAGGTGCGGGGGAAGGCGGTCCCCTGTCCGCTACCGCTCGTCTTGTTCACGGTCACGGTCACGCCATCCAGGGCGTTCTGGATGATGTCATAGCTCAGTTCCCACGCGACGCCCGCGGTGCGTTCTGCGCCGACATCAGCCAGCGAGAAGACGTAGGGCTCGCCGGTGCGCAGCGTGTCTTGCGGCACCTGGGGCAGCCGTCGTTCAGCGGGATCCACGGGCCAGCAGCGTGTTGCAGGGCGGGCATCCATGTCGATGCGGAATGCGACGCTGGCCGCCGAAAGGTCGGGGGCATCCAGGATGGACACGGTGGCCTGGCCACGCGGGCCGACGGTGTACCCTGTGTATTGCTCGATGGAAAGCGTGACGGTCTCCGTGTCTTCATTCGTGCCATCCTGGAATGGCGTGACGACGATATCAACGAACGCCTGGCCGCTGGGAATGGTGGCGAAATATCCCATAAGGCCGGATTGAACCGTGCTCAACGCGTAATCATCGACGGCGAAAGCACGGTACGTCGCCGATCCTCCGACACGCAGTTTGACCGGAAGATCTTTGGCGAGGCTTCCCGATCGGGATAGACGGAACGTGCCCGTACTCGGAAGTTCCGGGCCGGCCATCACCTCGTCCGCCGCATCATCGGTCGCCGAGATCGTGACGACATTCCCGTCATCGTCGATGATCGTAGCCGTGGCGAGCGAGTGGTTCGGGTCGAACGTGTAGCCGGCGCTCGGCAGGAGCGAGATCGCAACCGTTTCGTCATCCTCGATCACGGTATCGGGCGTGGGGGTGATCGTGAGGGTGGCCGAGGAAGTCGGGCTCGCGGTGGCGGGAATCGTGATTGACCGAACGCCGGTTCCCGACGGCGCGCCTGTAAAGTCGCCGCCTTCGGTCGCCGTGCCACCGACCTCATACTTGACGGTGACATCGCGCGTGAGCGGGCCCGTCGCCGTGAACGTGTAGGTGAGGTTCTGCGGGCCGTCCTCGGTGACCTGCCCCGGCGCGACATCCACGGTCACGATCGGCACCGGCAGGTAGACGGCCATGACGTGGAACTGCAGCGACGAGCCGCGCGGGCTGGTTTGGGCGAACGACATCCCCAGGTCGCCGGTGAGCGTCACCGGCTGGCCCGATCCGGATGAAAAGTCGACCCCGGCGATGAGCCGTTGCTGA
>JBIJCJ010000240.1:0-4682 GCA_044344765.1 Pirellulales bacterium
GGCCGCTGTTTGCGGTGGACGCCTTGGCCCAGATCTTGATGGCGTTGGGCTGGTTGCCGGTCAACCTGCCGGCATAGTCGAAGCTGATGTTGGATCCGCCGACACTGAACGACGCGGCGGTCGTGTTCAGGACATCGAACGTGAACGGCTCGCGCACGGTGGTCACGCCTGTCGCGCTGTCCAGCCTGCCGTTCCAGACGTGACCGGTCTGTTGTTGGGGAGGCTTGTTGGTGTTGGTCGTGATCCCGAGCTCCCAGTCGCCGTTGATGGCGTTGTTGCCGTAGCGGCCTTGCGCCGTGAACACGGTGGCGGTTGGCAGGGCAGAATCGGCGAGGAACGGCACCGTGGAGAGCATGGCGAGGGGCTCGAGCGATTCGGCGCCGAGCCACTGGCGGCGCGGTCGGCGGGCGTTGTTGCGGGAAAATCGCCGACCGGAGATCGCTCGTCCAAATGGGACGCGGCCGCTGAGGAGCGTGCCGGGCGACATGGTGGGGATTCCGTGAGGCAGGTGGCAGGCGGCGGGCGGAGACCGCCGCTTGCGGGGGCGGCGGAGGGTAGCGTAGCTATGGGAGGGGGCTGTCAAGCGGCCGCCGGATGAGAAATGGGTGAGCGGCGGAAAGGCCGCACGAAAGCCGCTCCATGACCGCTCACTCTCCCGGATTTCTCAGCGGGAGAGGCGATATGCTGAAGACGATGATCGTCTTCAGCGGATCGGACCCGCGGAGAGATCGATCGGGATCAGCCTCTGCGGCGCGTCGGGGTCTTCTCCGGGCCGGCAGAGGATCCAGCGTGTGTCGGGCGATAGTTCGCCCCAGGAGCCCTTGCCCAGGGACCGTAGCAATTTGTCGGTCGGCTTCTCGAGATCCCAGAGCAGCAGTTCCGTGCCGCCGCACTCGATCAGTCGCTTGGCGTCCGGGGTTAATTGGAACCAGCAAGGGTGGAGGTCCTTAAAGCCCGGCCGCTCCTTGAGCAGGGCCCGGTCATTGACCGACCACACACGCGTCGTCCCGAATCCCGCCCAGAGGACCCGGCTCCCGTCGTGCGAGAGCTGCAACGTTCCAACGCCATCACCGCCAGTCCGGCGGTCCGCCGGCCATTGGAACTCCGCGATCGCTTTGCCGGCTTTCACGTCCCAGACGATCATCCGGCCGTCGCAGCTCACCGTGGCCAGCCGTTTTCCATCGCCGGAAAAGCCGGCGGTTTCGACCTGGGTGCGGTGCCCTTCGAGGAGATGCACCGTCCGCCCCGTCAAAACGTCCGTTGTCCTCACCTCCTCCGCGGCGGACGTGACCAGGAGCCGCCCGTCCGGCGAAAAGACGAGGCATGCCCCCCATGTCGGGTTTTCGCAGTCCGGGTGCCGGCCAGCGCTGGGGATGATCGCCGACACATCGCCCTTCGGCAGCGAGACGAGTTTGAAATCGGGGGACTTATAGGCGAGTGATGACTTATAGGCGAGTGATCGGCCGTCCGGCGCAATCGCGACGCGATAAAAATCCTCGTCCTCCGCAGCCAACTCAGCGACGCGCGATCCGTCTTCGAGCGAATAGACCACGATCCGATGGCGCACGAGGAACGCGGCCCTCGTTGCGCAGAATGCATCGCCGTAGAGGCCTTCGCTGCGGAAATCGCCGCGGATGGTGAGTTGGACTTTTCCGGTGGCAAGGTTCCAGACACTCAGCCGATCCTCGGCGTGAGTCACGGTGAGGCCGACGTCTGGACCAACGTAGCCCCAAAACCGTTCGCCCGCGGGGAAAGCGATTGGCTTGCGCTCTTCGCCCTGTGCGGCACCGCACGCGAACATGGCTGTGATCGCTGCCAAGACCGCGTACGTCGACGATCGGATCGTGATCAAGTCAAGGGAGATTGTCATTGACGATTTGGGCCTTCGACAAGTCGGACTTGGGTTTGACATCGGGACGCTCGCCGTTCTTGATTTCCTTGAACGTTGCGTCCCCGCTCACCCCGGAGCCGGCTGCGCCCGTCCAAGCTCCTTGGCGGTTGACGCTTCCTGACGCGTTGAAACTCCATTCAGCGAACGCTCGCTTCGTGAAGATTGTACTGGCCTCGTTGTCCGCGTCCTTGGTGCGTACGACGAGGCTGACGTCGAAGTCCCATTCGAGAGCCACGGCGACAATGTGATTCGGTCCCCTAACAAAAAGGCCGAAGTTTGACTGGGGCTGGTCCAAGATCCCAATCACCAGGTCCTTGAATTCCTTGTCTGTGTCGGGAGAGAACCGGCCTACGCCGCCGTTGATTTCGCCAGCGTAATAGTACGGCTGTTGATAGCGGGAGGCATCCGGCTTGATGGATTGAAGGATTGGATTTCGATAGGTCGATTGAGGGGCTGGCTCCTTGGTGATCATGTCGAGAAGCGTTTCCCCTTGGAGTGGACGGCCTGTGACTTGTCCAAAGTACTGCAGAGTCTCACGGCGGGCGGTCCTATCCTGAACCGTCGTCGCATTGTACTTCGTGAACTCGAGCGTTTGGATGAAACCGACTTCGATGTGGCTGACGCCGAACATCTTGGGCGGGCGATCGACCATCCGCTCGGGTCCCTTGATGCTCGTTACCCGCACGATCGCTTTCATCGCCGGCTCGTCGAGCTGCTGCTGATCGGCAGGAAGTTGCTCGCTGGCAGGCAGGTCGGGATGGTTGACGCGGCCGACCGTCGATCGGAGGTACAGAAACTTTCGTTCTTGGAGGAAGGGGTCCTGGGTGACGCCGTTGGTTTTTTGATCGGCGTATTCCAGACCGGAGCCCTGGGCGCCTTGCCTCGGCCGGAGGTCCAGCACCACTTGCACCACCGCGACGTTGAACGCCCAGGTGTAGTCAGTGGAGGCTTCGTAGCGTACTTTTCCGAACACTGGCCCTTCGTTCCAGAGCACTTCGGCCTTGTTATGGGCCAAATCGACGTCCGTTCCATGAGCGGAATTCGTCCACTTCCCCGTTCCAAGATCGTCCGTGTACTCGTATCTGCAGAAACCCGGCACGTTCCGGGGGCCCGTCACTGTGAATCGCTCGATGTCGAGCGAGTCGACCTTCGCGACGGGTTTGGTCCCGGGAGCGTGATGCTTCAACCTCAGGGCGCTCCCGCCGCTGGCGATCGCCTCCATGAAAAGGTCGATCTCGTTCGCGGCGCCGAAGCGGAACTCGGTGGTCGCATCGACTGGCTCGTAGGCGTTCCTTGCCGCGTTCAATTGCCACAGCCGAGTCTGCGCGGCGTTGAATTCAACCGTGAACCAGCCGTCTGGAGCGGGGTCGGCGGCATTCTTGCGGAGGGCGATCGGCAAGAGGTCGTCGTCCACGAGGTTCACGACCGCTTGCGTGGAGTCGATCTTCCCGTCGTTGTCATCGTCGTCGTTGTTCACCGGGACGTATGCCTTGGCACCGTTTGCGAGCCATGGGTTCGTGGTGTCGACGTCGTTGAAGGTGTCGTTCGCGGCGACGTCGATCACCCGCTTGGCGTCGAGTGTGACTTTCGGCAGGTAGACGGCCATGACGTGGAACTGCAGCGAAGAGCCGCGGGGGCTGGTTTGGGCGAACGACATCCCCAGGTCGCCGGTGAGCGTCACCGGCTGGCCCGATCCGGATGAAAAGTCGACCCCGGCGATGAGCCGTTGCTGAAAATCGGGGCCGGACGACTGCGAGACGGCGATCGACGCCTCGGGAAACTCCTTCGGCACGGACATGCCGGGAGTCTTGAGCTTGAGGTTGGCGAGCGTCAGGCCGCTGTTTGCGGTGGACGCCTTGGCCCAGATCTTGATGGCGTTGGGCTGGTTGCCGGTCAACTGGCCGGCGTAGTCGAAGCTGATTTTTTTGGATCCGCCGACACTGAACGACGCGGCGGTCGTGTTCAGGACATCGAACGTGAACTGCTCGCGCACGGTGGTCACGCCTGTCGCGCTGTCCAGGCTGCCGTTCCAGATGTGACCGGTTTGTTGTTGGGGAGGCTTGTTGGTGTTGCTCGTGATCCCGAGTTCCCAATCGCCGTTGATGGCGTTGTTGCCGTAGCGGCCTTGTGCTGTGAACACGGTGGCCGTTTGCAGGGCAGAATCGGCGAGGAACGGCACCGTGGAGAGCATGGCGCGGGACTCGAGCGATTCGGCGCCGAGCCACTGGCGGCGCGGTCGGCGGGCGTTGTGGCGGGAAAATCGCCGCTCGGAGATGGCTCGTCCAAATGGGACGAGGCCGCGGAGGAGCGTGCGGGGTGACATGGTGGGGATTCCGTGAGGCGGGAGGCAGGCGGCGGGCGGAGACCGCCGCTTGAGGGGAGGCGGAGGGTAGCGTAGCGAGGGGGGGGGGGCTGTCAAGCGGCCGCCGGATGAGAAATGGGTGAGTGGCGGAAAGGCCGCACGAAAGCCGCTCCATGACCGCTCACTCTCCCGGTTTTTCCCGCGGGAGAGGCGATGTGGCGCAGCCGATGGTCGTCTTCAGCAGACGCGTTCTTCGAGCGAAGACTCGGAACGGACGCGGGCCGAGCCGGCAATGTCTGTCCTCTGCCGCGTGTCCTCTGCCGCGCACCCGCGGCCCTGCCGGAGCAGTTCACCTTCGCGGGCTACACGGTCGCGAGCGAGTCGGGCGCCGCCCCCACCGTCACGCTCCGCGTGCTGCAAAACGGCGTGCCGCAGACGGTGACGATCACGGCGGGAGACGGCCCGATCGACGGCATCTTTCTGGCGATC
>JBIJCJ010000143.1:0-9560 GCA_044344765.1 Pirellulales bacterium
CCTTTGGATCCGCCCTTGTAGTCCGTTTCCCAGACCACCTTGCCGGACTTGGGTTCGATGCAGAAGATCTTCTTCGCAACACCACGCGCGCCGTCCATCGAAATGATGTAGTCCTTGCCCTGATGCGTCCAGCGCGACGGCACGACGAGCGAGTTGTTCTTCCCTGGCAGTTTCCACAGTTCCTTGCCCGTGTTGGCGTCGAACCCGTGGAGCGTGTCGGCCTGGTTGCCCATCACCACCACCCCGTCGATGTGCACCGGCGCGTTGCCGTGATAGCGATTGAAACCTTCCGGTGTTTCCAGCGTGATGCTCGTGATGTTGGGCACTTCCCACAGCGGCTTGCCGGTCTGGGCGTCCAGTGCGTACACCCGCCCCAGGCTCCCCATCGCGAAGACCTTGCCGTCGCCTACGCACGGGGTGTTGTTCACGGGGCCGATCTTGTGCCCCTGCTGATAGCGGCCCTTCGCCGCGAATACCGTCTTCCACAAGGTCTTGCCGGTGACCGCGTCCATGCAGACGATCACGTCGTCGGCATGCAGCAGAAACTTCTCCTTCACACCAGGGCCAACCTCGGTGTTCCACTCCGCGGCCAGTTTCTCGAGTTCCACCCGGGCGTTTTCCGATTGCTTGAATCGTTTTTCCATCGACGACACCGTGCCAGTCGGCTGGATGTAATTGGCGTACACCTTGCCATCGACCGACACCACGGGACTGGCGCCGCCGCCGATCGTGCGGCACATCAGCATGCCCGGCAGGTAATGACAGCCGTTGCCCTGCCCGCAGGGAATGAGGTCTTCGCTCTTCCAGACCAGGCGGAAGTCCTTCGGGTCGCTCGCCAGCGTCAGCCCGCACGGCGCCGCGGCGAAGGAACTCGATGGTCCGTGATACAAGGGCCAATCCTTGCCCTTGGTGAAGGCGTTGGCCGCCTGCAGTTCCTTCTCGGTCTTGATCCAACCGGTCACACCGCCGGTGTGTTTGCCGTCCGGGCTCTTCCATGCCCCCGTGATGGCGCCCCCAGCAATCTTGCCCTCGACCGCATACTGATGAATCACCGCATCGGCCGGCCCCTGGTTCTGGGTCTTGGCGGGGTCCCGCCAGCCGAACTCGCCCTTGACCGCGTCTGCGGTAAAGGCCAGTTCGCCGGCCTTGATACGGACGCTGAGCGAATTGGGGATCATCAGTTTGCCATCGCGGATGCCGCCGCGCAGGGTCAGGTCGCCTTGCCGAGGATGGCCTTTGTCGAGCACCACTTCGACCATCCTGTAATCGCCCGGCGGAAGGACGATGGTCTGGTCCTCGGCCGCACGGCACGTGGCCGCCAAGGCGGCCACGCACGCTGCCAGGGTCAAGCACCGGGTCAGGCGCAGTACGGCTGATGGTGTTTTGGTGAGTGCGTTCATCTGCTTCTCTTTGTGGCTCCCGCCGAGGTGTGAGTTGTTCCGCATGGTGTTTCCGTTCGTTGCGATCACACTGGCTCCTTTGACTTGCCTGGGAGCGGATGCTGCCATGTGGCCGTCGACTGAAGGAAGGCTAGCAAAGTCCACGGCACTTCCGCCAGCATTGCCCGGGTGATGAGCGGCTCGGGAGTTGCTTGCTGCTCCGACCTGCCAAGGCTGTCGGGGCCATGGATGGGCTTGTTTTCGCGCCGGCGCACCCCTTCGGGCCTGCTTCGGCTTACGCGAGTCTCGCCTGGATGGCGAGCCCTCGCAGGTCGAGGCACACCTTGGCTGTGCCTCCGACCTGCCAAGGCTGTCGGGGCCATGGATGGGCTTGTTTTCGCGCCGGCGCATCCCTTCGGGCCTGCTTCGGCTTACGCGAGTCTCGCCTGGATGGCGAGCCCTCGCAGGTCGAGGCACACCTTGGCTGTGCCTCCGACCTGCCAAGGCTGTCGGGGCCATGGATGGCCCGACAGCCGTATAGATAGCAAAAAACTCCGCCCGGGGGTTTCCCCCCGGGCGGAGCTCACTGGCCGAAGTCGGGCAACAGATCTCCGTTCGACCTATCGACCCTCAAATCACTTGGCGGCGACCGTGCGGCTCACCGCGACCACCTTGCTCTGCGTCTTCGACGCGGAGGCATCGGGGGTCGGGGCAGCAGCCGACTCCACGCAGCCGTTGCCGGCACCGCAGGCCGGCTCGCAGCAGCCGTTGCCGGCCGAGCAGTCGGGCTCACCGCAGCAGCTCTTGCGAGCGTGGCAGGCCTTCTTCGCGGCATGGATGGCGCGGAGGAGGTCACGAATCGGGGTCGCACACTTCCGGGTGCCGCAGCAGCCGGCAGCCGCACCGCAGCTCGGCTCGCAGCAGCCAGCATTGGCGTCGCAGGCCGGCTCCGCACAGCCGTTGCCGGCTCCGCAGGCGGGCTCCGCACAGCCGTTGCCAGCACCGCAGGCCGGCTCAGCGCAACCGTTGCCAGCACCGCAGGCGGGCTCACAGCAGCTGTCGCAGCAGCCACGGTGCTTCCGCTTGCACTTCTCGAACAGGCCCTTCAGCCCGCCGAAAAGGTCGTGCTTCTTGAACTTCCGAACACCGCAGCACGAACCCGCACCGCAGCTCGGATCCGCACAGCCGTTACCGGCTCCGCAGGCCGGCTCCGCACAGCCGTTGCCGGCTCCGCAGGCGGGCTCCGCACAGCCATTGCCGGCGCCGCAGCCGGGCTCAACACAGCCCTTGCCGGCATCGCAGCCGGGCTCACAGCACGAGGTGCAGCCCTTGCCGCCGAGCATCCGGTCAAGGAGCTCGAAACCGAAGGACTGGGTACAAACGGTGACACCGAGAATCAGTGCACCGAGGAACATCATACGCTTCATCGAGCCACATCTCCTTTGCTTGTGGATCACCGGTGTGGTCGTCCCGCTTGCGACGCTGTCACCCCGAGGTTGTGATCCACGTACTCTCCGCGGCAGGCCTGTCGAGCCATTCCGTGACTCGAGGGATCGCAGGTTACTGCCGCCCCCTGGTTGCCCGACGGGCACAGTGATGCCCCGGGGGACATGGGGGCTATCGGCGCCCCGGTGAAAGCGGCTTGAGCGAGTCCCAAGTATTTTTCGTGCGGGGATTCGCGGCTGCGCATTGCGTGAAGACTGCCGTCGATGCCGCATCGGTGGACCGTGCGGCGCGGCCGCGCACGACCGTCACAGCTTCACGTCGCAGTCACGCGCAACCGGCAGGGTTTACCACGCGTCGAGCGGCGAATGGCAAACTCTGCCGGCGCCGCGGCCGCCCTCGGCTTGATTGACACCTCCACCGCAATCGGTAGACTTTTCCAACGATTCTGGTGGCCGGACGAAAACGTCTGTTTTCATCCGGCAAACAGGGAACTCCGGTGCAAATCCGGGACGGCCCCGCCGCTGTGACCAGGCGACGAGGCCGGCTGTTTCGAGCCATTGCGGGGCGAAAGCCTGTCGCGAGAAGGCATGCAGCCGGCTGAGCCTGGGAGTCAGAAGACCTACCAGAGTCGGGAGTCTGCCGGACCGCGAGGGCGGAATGGTGGACACGGCCGCGGAAGCGGCCGGACGCTCGACGTTCACAGGATCCGCTGCTGCAAGCACTCGCTTCACCTTAGGCTGCGCGTGTATCCGCATGCGCGTGCCGAGAGGGGGGCGATGCGCTTGTGGACTGCCCTCGCCATGGTCCCGCTCCATCGATTCCGCCGTCGTGGCATGACGCTCGTCGAGCTGCTCGTCGTCGTGGCGGTGCTCGCGGCGCTCGTGGCGCTGCTCCTGCCCGCCGTGCAGTCGGCCCGCGAGGCCGGCCGGCGAACGGTCTGCATGAACAATCTGCGGAACATCGGCTGCGCGCTGCATGGCCACCTGCTCGCCAGGCGGCGGTTTCCCGTCGGCTGCCTGGAGTGGCGGGCCGCGGGCAAGTCGGGAACGGCCCGTTGCCTGGCATGGAGCGCGACGATCCTGCCGTGGCTCGAGGAGCAGTCGCTGGCGGAGCGGATCGATTTCAAGAGGCCGTTCGACCACCCGGCCAACGCGCCGGCCGCGGCGACGCCGCTGGCCGTATACCGCTGCCCGTCGTCCGGTCGTCAGCCCGTCGTGGCGGGCCTCGGCGGCTGCGACTACGGTGGCATCACCGGAGAGCGGATCGTGTCGCCGAACAACCCAGAGAAGGGCGCCCTCATGCACGACCGCGGCTTCGCGGAGCGGGAGATCGCCGACGGTCTCTCGAAGACGGCGTTCGTCGGCGAGTGCGCCGTGGGCGACTGGCCCGACGGCCAGTGGATCAACGGCCGCAACCTCTTCGACCAGGCCTATGCCGTGAACTGGCCGACCTGGGAGGACGAGCTCCGCAGCCGGCACCCCGGCGGCGCCCACGCCCTGTTCGGCGACGGGGCCGTGCGGCTGGTGGCCGATTCCACCGACACGCGCGTTCTCGCGGCCGCCTGCACCCGCTCCGGCGGCGAGGCAGGCGGCCAGGGAGAGCTGCCATGACAGCATCGACGCTCCGTGGGCCCGGAGGTGCCGCTCCCCGCAACTGATCCATTCGTCGGCGCGGTGGTGCCGCGCCTTCGGTCACGTTGTCGCGTCCGGCTGATCGTCGGACGTGGGTAGTCGCACTTCCTGCCGCTTACTGGAGAGTCGTTCATGCGTTTTGTCTTTTGCCTCTTGGTTCTTGCATCCTGCATCGGGGGCCTGCGTGCTCGGGCGGAAGTGGTCGTCGATTTCGACGACCTGACGGTTCCCGCCTCGGGCCATTTCAACGGCAACCCTGGAAACCTGTCGCCCGGGCAGTCGCTGAGCACGCCCTGGGCGTCGGCCGGTGTGTCGTTCGGGAACACGTTCGGGATCGATTCTTACGGCGGCTTCAATTACGAGTACTGGTATGGGTTTGCCTACTCGAACGTCGTGAATACGACCGATGGGATTTTCACGAACCAATACGCCTCGAAGCCCGGCGGTGGCGTCGGCGGGCCAGGAACCAACTACGCGATCGCCTACGGCGACGGGGCCACGATCCAACTGCCGGTGCCGACCACGGTCTCTGGCTTCGAGATCGCCAACACGACCTACGCATATGGTGTCATGGCCTTTCCCGACCCCAACAACTTCAGCACTCCGCTTCCGTCCGGCACGGGCTGGTTCGCGGCGACGGCCACCGGAAAGCTCGCCGGCGCCACGACCGGCACGGCGACGTTCTATCTCGCCGATCTGCGGGGCGCTTCACCCCCGGGCATCCTCGCCTCCTGGGCGTGGTTCGATCTCACCACGCTCGGCACCGTGGACACGATCGAGTTCACGTTCGACGGCTCCGACAAGGGCACGTTTGGCTTGAACACTCCCGCCTACTTCGCGATGGACGACCTCACCGTGACGGCCGTGCCGGAGCCGGCCACCTGGGCCCTGCTCATCGGCGGCGCGGCGACGGCACTGCTCGCGGCGCGGCGCTCGACGCGGGCCCGGAGGGTGAGCCGTGTCGGCTGACGGCGCGCCCGCGGCTCTGCGGGCCGGCGCGGTCGAGCACAACGCTCGCGCCTGGGACCGTCTCGCCGCCGCCGGCTCCGCCCTGACGCGGCCCGCCGTCGATGCGGCGTTCGCCGATCCCCGCGGCTGGCTCGGTGGCGCGGGGCGGTCGTGGCTGCCGGCGCGGCTGGACGGTCTCGAGGTGCTCTGCCTGGCGGCGGGCGGCGGCAAGCATGGGCCGCTCTATGCGGCCGCCGGCGCGAAGGTGACCGTGCTCGACATCTCGCCGGCGATGCTCGAACTCGACCGGCAGGTCGCCCGCGAGCGGAAGATCGACCTGGAGATCGTGCAGGGCTCGATGGACGATCTCGGGATGCTGGCCGCGGGACGCTTCGACCTCGTCATCCACCCGGTGAGCACCTGCTATCTGCCCGATGTGGGACGCGTGTTTCGCGAGGTGGCCCGGGTGACGCGGCCCGGCGGGCTGTACGTCAGTCAGCACAAGGCGCCGGCGAGCCTGCAGGCCGGCCTCCTGCCAGGGACCGCCGGCCGCTATGAACTGATCCATCCGCTCAGCCGCACCGCACCGCTGCCTGCGGAGCCCCCCTCACGGCTGCGGGAGGCGGGCACCCAGGAGTTCGTCCATTCGCTCTCCACCCTGCTCGGCGGGATCTGCGCCGCCGGCTTCGCGATCGAGGACTTTTGCGAGCCCGATCACCGGCAGCCGGGGGCGACGGCCGGATCGTTCGCCCACCGGGCCGAGTTCCTCCCGCCCTACCTGCGGATTCTGGCCCGCCGGGCAAAATTGGGGACGGGAGCGATTTTTCTCCCCACGCCGCCATAATGGAACCCGTCCACGCCGCAAAATTCGCTCCCGTCCCCAATTATCAATTTTCCGGAGCCACGCCATGATCTGCCTCACGATCCTCCTCACCGCGAAGGACGCGGCCGACGTTCCCCGGATCCGCGAGCATCTCGCCGCGGCCATGCGTTCGAGCCGCACCGAGCCCGGCTGCCTGCGGTTCGACGTCTACCATTCCTCGGCCGAGCCACGCCGGTTCACGCTCATCGAGCACTGGGCCGACGAGGCGGCCCTCGAGGCCCACCGGCTCGCCGCGGCCTACAACACGATCTACAAGCCCAACGTCATGCCGCTGGTGGACCGCGAGGGGCACCCGGGCACGCTCCTGGAGTAGCCACGGTCGGTCGGAATGGCACGCGCAGCCGCGGCTGCCTCCCGCTCGTCGAGGGTGCGCCGATTCCGCTCGCCATCGTTCGAACACACGCATGCTCCTCCTCATCGACAACTACGACTCCTTCACCTGGAACCTCGTGCAGCGGTTCGGGGAGATCGCGCCCGACCTGCCCGTCGAGGTGCACCGCAACGATCGCATCAGCGGCGCCGAAATCGCCGCCAAGGCGCCGACGCACCTCGTGATCTCGCCGGGGCCGTGCACGCCCGACGAGGCCGGCATCTCCTGCGACGTGGTCCGGCGGTTCGCGGGCCGGATGCCGATGCTGGGCGTGTGCCTCGGGCACCAGTCGATCGGCCAGGTGTTCGGCGGCACGATCGTGCGGGCGAAGCAGCTGATGCACGGCAAGGTCGATCGGATCGAGCACGCCGGGCAGGGGCTGTTCGCCGGCCTGGAGAGCCCGATCGAGGCCACCCGGTACCACAGCCTCGTGATCGACCCGCCGACCCTGCCGCGCGACTTCGAGGTCGATGCCTGGTCCACCGCCCCCGACGGCTCGCGTGAGATCATGGCCATCCGCCACAAGACGCTGCCCGTCTATGGCGTGCAGTTCCACCCCGAGAGTTTTCTCACGCCCGCGGGTTACGACCTGTTGCGGGCGTTCCTCGCCGTCGCCCCCGTTGCCGGATGATCGACCTCGCCGAAGCGATCGCGCTGGTGGAACGCACGGCGCAGCCGCTGCCACCGCGGCGGCAGCGGCTTCTGGATGCCGTCGGCCGCCGCCTCGCCGCCGGCGTCGTCGCCGACTGCGACTCGCCGCCGTGGGATCGCGCGATGATGGACGGCTTCGCGGTGCGGTCGGCCGACTTCGCGCGTCCGGGCGAGGTCGTGGAGCTCGACGTCGCCGTGGATCTCGCGGCCGGTGACGTGACCGGGCTCGAGATCCGGCCGGGCACCTGTGCCCGGATCATGACCGGGGCGCCGATTCCCGCCGGTGCCGACGCCGTCGTGCCGGTGGAGCGAGCCGTGGACGGCACGCCCGGCGTGCATGCCGGCGGCCGGGTGCGGCTGGCGGAGCCGAAGTTTCGACCGGGGCAGCACGTGGCGCGGCAGGCGGCGGCGTTCGCCCGCGGCCGCGAGGTGCTCGCCGCCGGAACGGCGCTCGGTGCCGCCGAGGTCGGCCTCGCCGCCGAAGCCGGAGCCACGCATGTCGTCGCCGTGCCACGGGTCCGCGTGGCGATCGCTTCGACTGGCAGCGAGCTCGTCGCCTGCGATGCCGTGCCCGCGTTCGGCCAGACCCGCAACTCCAATGGCCCGATGCTCGCCGCCGCCGTGTCGCTGCTGGGTGCCGAGCCGATTCCGCTCGGCGTCGCCGCCGACAAGCCGGAGGCGATCCGGGCGCTGGTGGCGCAGGGCCTCGCCGCCGACGTGCTCGTGCTCTCGGGGGGCGTGTCGGCCGGTGACCTCGACCTCGTGCCCGAGATCTTCGCCCGCTGCGGGGTCGAGCAGGTGTTTCACAAGGTGCGGCTCAAGCCGGGCAAGCCGGTGTGGTTCGGCGTGCGCCCGCGGCCGGACGGTGGACCCCCGACGCTCGTCTTCGGCCTGCCCGGCAATCCGGCGAGCAGCCTCGTCTGCTTCGAGCTCTTCGTGCGGCCGGCGATCATGATTCTCGCCGCCGCGGGGCGTGACCGCTGGCACCTGCCGCGGGAGCGAGCCGTGCTCGGCGCGGCGGCGAAGGCTGCTGCCGACCGGCCCGTCTATCTGCCCTGTCGCCTGGCGCACGGGCCGCAGGGCCTGGTGGCCACACCGCAGCCGTGGACCGGATCCTCCGACCTGCTCGGTCTCGCCGCCGCCGCGGGCCTCGTCGCGCTTCCCGCCGACGGTCGCGTGCACGAGCCGGGTGAAGAAGTCGAGATCCTCCGCCGCGACGTCCTGTAGCGGCGGTCTCTGGCTTCAGGCAAAACATCGCATCGTGCGATTTTTGCCTGGCGGGGCCTCCGCCCGCTGGAATCAACCCGGCCCTCCGGGCCTGACGCCCGGTGCATCCTGGGGCGACTAGCTCTGACCGTCGATGCGTGCGGCTTTCCTGTAGCGGCGGTCTCTGACCGTCGATGCCCGGTTGCCGGGAAGCCCGAACCGTAAGGTGAGGGAATACGCGTCGCTCAACTGGAAGCGGATCCGCATTCCCTCGGCTCGCGCCTCGGGCTTCACGGCATCGGGGTGGCCACCACAATCAGCGTTCTCGCCCCGGCGGGAGCCGGGGGCTGACGGTCAGTCCTGCGTCCAGTAGTCCACGACGCACACCTTGTCGACGTGCGGGCCGACGAGGGCGACGAACTCCTTGTGCGCCGGGTGCGGCAGGTAGGCGTCGCGGTCGGCCGCGGTGGCGAAGGTCAGCAGGAAGCAGTGGGTGAAGCCCTGCGCCTTGCCCTCGGGCGAGACGTCGGTGCCCCACTCGAAGGCGGCGATCTCCTTGATCTTGCCGGGCAGGGCCCGGAAGCCGGCCACGATCCGGGCCACGTCCTCGGGAGTCGAGGACTCCTTGAACTTAAAGAGCACGACATGCCGCAGGCGGCGTGGGCCGGCTCCCTGCTCGGCGGCAGTGGCCGGCGATGCGGCTGGGAAGACCGCCATGCCGACGCCCAGGACGGCGAGCGTGAGCAGGGCGACTTTGGGAATCAGCGACAGCGGAGCCATGATTCATCTCCTCGGGAGTGGGTTGGGAATGGAGGGGCGCGATGCACAGATAACGAGGATTCCAGAAGCCCCCGGCGGGAGCCGGGGGGTGACGGGTTGCCGCACGGATTGCGGGAATCGCGGTAATGCGATCCACGATCCCATGGAGTGGACCGCGTCACCCCCTCGCTTCCGCGAGGGGCTGTGCGATTGCAAGTGTACTGAACCAGCAGGGTGCGAGTCCCTGTCGGTGGCCGGCCTGGCTGCCGTAACCGAGCGAAACTGCG
>JBIJCJ010000017.1:0-30367 GCA_044344765.1 Pirellulales bacterium
CCTCCAAAGCAGCCGCCAGCCTGGCCATCGCGTCGGCCGGCCCGACGACGGCGATCCGCTCGGAGGATGGACCACCGGGTCCGCGGCGGGGAGTTTCAGCCTCGGGGGACGTGCGGCGTTTAACGGCTTCATCGGTCGCCGCTCCCCGCAGCACGCCGTCGCCGCCATCGAGCTGCAGCCCCTTCTTCGCCTGCTTCCCGGTCTCCCCGCCGCTCGCTGCCAGCAGGCTTTCGAGCCGCTGGCGGTCGGCGGCCGTCCGAATCCGGTAGGTCACGGAACGGACCCGCGTTTCTTGCCCACCACCCCCGCCACCCCCACCGCGTTGCGCTGCGGCTGGAGCGGCCGCAGGAGCGGCCAACGCCGCAGGCGGCGCGAACGGCGCCTGCGCGGCGACACGGGCCTCCGAAACGCCGGCCACCAAATCCTTCCCCTTTTCGGCCGCGGTGGCGGGATCCGCTGGGCCGGACTCGCTGTCCGTGCCAACCTCAGGCAGCCACGCGTCCTGGTCCGTTTTCTTTCCGCCCGGCCGGGCCTTCGCGGCGTCTCGATACGCTGGTCTCTGTTCGCGCTGCCGCGGCGCGACGAGTGCCACCTCGCGGTCGCCCACCTCGCTCGGACGGTTGATCACGAACGCGGCCAGCACGCCTGCCGCCAACGCGCCGGCCAGCGCCAGCCACGGCCAGCGGTGCCGCATCGGCTCGTCCACCGGCTCGGCGGCGTCTTCGCGGGCCTCGGCGATCTCCTCCTCCAGCCGCTCACGCTCGATCTTCCGCCATTCTGCCTCGACATCGGCGTCTTCCGCTCCACCGACCGCCGTGGCGTCGAGGGCGGCCATCACGGCGCCGACGAACGCAGCCGGCGGCGGCGACGCGGGCAGGGACGCCAGCGACTTCTTGATCCCGCGCAGATCCGCCACGAGCCGGGACAATTCGGGCGCGGCGGCGACGGCCCGCGCGATCTCGGCGGCCTCGGCGGCAGGCAGGCGGCCGTCGATCCATTCGCTGAGCCGCGGGTCGTCGGCCGCGAGCGGTGGTGCGGACGGGTCAGGTTTCATGGCATGCCTCGATCGAGCGTGGCCAGCAGGCGGCGCAGTTCCATGCGGCCCCGATGGAGCCGACTGCGGACGGTGCCCAGCGGGATGTCGAGCGCCGCGGCGATCTCCTCATAGCCAGCCTCCTGCATGTCGGCGAGCACCACGACCTCCCGATAGCGGGCGTCGAGGCGATCGAGCGCGGCGGCGACATGTCGGGCGAGATCCTCCTGTTCGAGACCGGCCGAGACGGGCGCCAGCCGAGCCACCGGCTCGACCAGGGCTTGGCCGGTGGTGTCAGCCGCATCGAGCATGGCGACCGGCCGTCGCCGCCGTCCCGCCGCCGCGGCATGGTTGCAGGCGATCCGATACAGCCACGTGGCGAAGGCGCTGCGGTGTTCGAAGCTCGCGAGTTTGCGGTAGGCCGACACGAACGTCTCCTGGGCGAGGTCGCGGGCCTGCTCCCGGCAGCTCGTCAGCCGCTCGAGGAGCGCCAGGATCCGCGCCTGGTGCCGCTCCACGAGGCGTGCGAACGCCTGCCGATCGCCGGCCACCACGGCAGCCACGAGCGCTGCGTCAGCGTCGGCCGCTGCGGGTGCCGACGGCGGCTGCGGTTGGCTGGGGTGGCTGCCCACGTGCGAATGCCCTGGACGGTTGGATGCGCGGCGACGACGAAAAGTTCCCGCCGCGTTCTGTGGCCGTGTTTCCCAATGTCGCCGCCACCGGGGCGGCCGTCAAAGCCGGGCCGTCCGGCACCGCGGCATCACGCGTCCGCGCCGCCCCGGGCACCCGGCCGGGCGGGCAGCGGCTGCCGGGCGATCCACCACCACAGCGCCGCGGAGAGCGCGAGGAGCACCAGCGACACCAGCTGCGAGATCGAGAGCACCGTGCCGAGGGCCGGCGGCTCGTCGATGCGGATCGCCTCCAGCAGCATCCGCGAGATCGGATGGAGCGTGAGCACCAGCGCGAAGACCGCGCCGCGGCGGCGGGCGACGGGCGTGACGGCGATCGCGAGGGCCGCCAGCAGCGCCGCATCGATCGCGGCGTAGAGCTGCGCCGGATGCACGGGCAGGCTCCACGGCGGCGGCTGCCCCGGCGCGGGGGCCGGGAGGAGTCCGCGGGCGGCCTGGTCGAGCCACGGCGGGCTGTCCGGCGGAAACCGCACGGCCCAGGGGAGATCGCAGGGGCCGCCGTAGCAGCAGCCGTTGAGGAAGCAGCCGAGGCGGCCGAGCGCCAGGCCCACGAGCAGGCCCGGCGCGATCACGTCGGCGAGCTGCAGGATGTCGAGCCCGCGGCGCCGCGCGAAGAGCCAGGCGGCGATCGCCGCGGTGGGCAGCGAACCGAAGACGACGAGGCCCCCCTGGGCGATGTTGAGCACCTGCGCGAGCGCCGCCGGCAGGCTGCGGCCGGGCGGGAAGAACTGATCGTGATACTCGAGGACGTAAAACAGCCGCGCGCCGACGAGCCCCCAGAGAAAGATCTCCATGCCGAGCCCGAGGATCGTGTCGGCGTCGATGCCCACCGCACGGCCGCGCCGCACCGAGAGCCACGTGCCGGCCGCCGCCGCCACGAGCAGCATCACGCCGTAGCCGCGGATCGGCACCCCCGCGCCGTCGTCGAGCGCCGGCAGCCCCCAGAGAATGAACGCACCGGCCGCCGCGAGCGGCACGCCGAGGCCGGCCAGCGCCCGCGAGACGCCCTCGCGGGCCGCCGTCCACGCCAGCGCGCCGCCACCGCCGACGGCCCACAGCGCCAGCAGCAGGCCCCAGCCGAAGAGCGGCAGCGATCCGATGTGCGCCGGGATGTGAAACAGCGTCGATTGCATCAGCCGACACCGCTCGATCGGGGCGGTAGTTCGCGGTTGTCGATCAGCCGGGTCGTGCCCAGCCGGGCGGCGATCAGTGCCACCGCCGGCCGCCCCGCCTGCGGCGGCTGGAGCGACTCCGCATCGACGACCGTCGCGTAGTCGATCGCCACGCCGGCCGCCATGAGCGGCTCCCGCATCGCCGCCTCGATCGCCGCGACCTCGGCCCCGGCCCGCCAGGCGTCCTCCGCCCGCTCGAGGCTGGCAAACAGCGCGGTGGCCCGCGGCCGCTCGGCGACGGAGAGGTAGGCGTTGCGGGAGCTCAACGCGAGGCCGTCAGCTTCGCGGACGGTCGGGCAGACGACGATCGTCACCGGCAGGCCGAGATCGCGGACCATCCGTTTGACGACGAGCGTCTGCTGCCAGTCCTTGGCGCCGAAGTAGGCGACGTCGGCCGGCACCGCCAGGAAGAGTCGGCACACGACCGTGGCCACGCCCGGAAAGTGACCGGGGCGGATCGTTCCCTCGAAGCCCTCGGCCGGCCCGGCAACCACGACCCGCGTGGCGTCGTCGGGCGGATAGACGGCCGCGGCGTCGGGCGCGTAGACCCAACGCACGCCATGCGGCGCCAGCAGTGCCAGGTCGGCGTCGAGCGTCCGCGGATAACGACCGTAATCCTCACCGGGGCCGAACTGGGTCGGGTTGACGAAGATCGAGACCGCGACGTCGTCGCACTCCAGCGCCGCCCGCTCCACGAGACTCACGTGGCCCGCGTGCAGGGCGCCCATCGTGGGCACGAACCCGACGCGGCGGCCGGCGGCCCGGGCGGCCGACACGGCCTCCCGCATCGCCGCGGGCCCGCCGATGAGCGGAATCTTCCCGGGCATCAGACCATCGCCTCGACGGCCGCGATCGACTCGGCAATGGCCCGGCCCATGTCGGACGCATCGACCGTGACCACGGCCTTGGGCGCCAGCGGGCTGCGCGGGCCCGGCCCGCGCAGCCGACGCACGAGACGGTCCTGGAGGCTGGCGAGCGCCGCGCCGGTCGCCGGCGGGCCGCACAGCGTGGCGGTGGCCGGCTGCAGGCTGGCGGCCGAGCCGCCGTCGCGAACGCACTCGGCGACCCGCTCCGCGAGCACATCTGCGGACGCGACCAAGAGGATGACCACGTGGGGGACGGGCACCCGCCGTGCCGCACGGTCGAGCGCTGCGTCGAGCCGCGCGGCTTCGGTCGGCGCCAGGTCGGCCGCCGCGGCCGCGGCGATGGCGTCGAGACAGTAGTCGATGACGGTGCCGTGCGGATCGTCCGGCCACGCGACCGCCTCCAGCGGCGCGGTCCAGGCCGCGACGAGGTCGTGCCATGCCTGCGGACCGGTCGCCGGCGTGGGCAGCGGCAACGTCCGGGGCGCGTGGATCAGGCGGGCGAGCACCGCGTCGCCGACGGCGGCGGCGACCTCGGCGGCCCCGCTGCCGGGCACGCCCACCACGGCGACCAGCGGATGCGGCGCGGAGATGTTGTCGAGGAGCGAGCGCAACGAGCAGGCGGCGAGGGGATGCCGGACATCGGCGGCGATCTCGACCGCCGGCTCGAGCACGAACCGCCGCGTCGTCATCCGCGGGTGCGGAACGGTGAGCGCCGCGTCGTCGAGCACGAGGTCGTCGTAGAGCAGCAGGTCGAGGTCGAGCGTCCGTTCGCCCCAGCGTTCCGTCCGCTCGCGGTGCAGGGTGTTCTCGACGGCGGCCAGCATCCCGAGCACGTCGTGCGGCCCGAGATCGGTCTCCAGCAGGCAGGCGCCATTGAGATACGGCGCTTGGCCCACGGGGCCGCCCACCGGACGCGTCTCGCGGAACCGGCTCACGGCCAGCATCCGCACACCCGGCATGAACCGCAACAGCTCGACGGCGCGGTCGAGCTGCTCACGCCGCCGACCGAGATTCGACCCGCACCCGACGAGGCATCGTGCCATGGTTGTTCCCGCGACCTTGAACGGAGCGGAACATTCTACCGGCCGCGGTACCGCCGCCGGCAAATGAATCCCCCGCGTGCGGTGCGGGGCCGGAAAACGGGGGGGACATCCAGGCCACGACCAAGGTCGTCGACTGTCGATCCCTCAAGTCGTCGCCCCCCTTTGATTGTTTCCGACTCCGCACCAGTCCTCGCGTTGAACCTTCTCCTCGGCTCGGCGTTGCGAAGCCCGGCGGGCGGGAATCGCAGTCATGTCGCTCGTGCTGTGCGTCTCGTCGTCGACTGATGGGCGTGATTCTGTGGAGTCACGTCGGCTTGTCAAGCACGCGGCCGCATCGCCGTATGATGACGGCTTCCGCGGTCGAAATCCGCGCCGCTGCGGCGCCAGCAGTGCCAGCATTGCCGGGGCCGCGAAAAGATGGTGTGCTTTTCGGCGGCGGGACGGCAGGCCGTTTCCTCTGATTCAAGGCCCATGAGCCGTTTGAACGACGATTCGCATGGCGACGACGATCCGTCCGATCCGCAGGCGTGGATCGACGACATCGCGCCGTCGTTCGACGGAACCGACGCGGGCCTCGGCGATGCACCGCCCCAGGCCGCGACCGATTCCTACTGGAGCCTGTCGCGCACGCCGCTGACGAGCCTCGTGTTCGCCCTGCCGCTGGTGCTGGCCTACGAGGGGGGCGTGCTGCTGCTGGGCCGCGGATCGCCGCGCAACGGCGCCGACGTCTGGCTGCGGCAGCTGCTCGACGCCCTCGGTTTCGGGGCCTACTTCCTGCTCCCCACGCTCACCGTGCTCGGGCTGCTCGCCTGGCACCACATCGAGCATGACCGCTGGCGGTTCAGCCCCGCCGTGCTCGCCGGCATGGCCGCCGAATGCGTGCTCTGGGCGGCCACGCTCGTGGGCCTGGCCCGCCTTCAGGACCGGCTCTGGCCCTTGGCGGCGGCCGCGGCCGGCTGGGACGGGGTATTTGCCCGCCTGATCGGGTTTTGCGGGGCGGGTCTCTACGAGGAGGTGCTCTTTCGGCTCCTGCTGCTGCCCCTGTTGATCTGGCTCTGCGAGCGGCTCGGGGCCTCGGCCGTCACCGCCGCGATCCTCGGCCTCGTGGCTTCGAGCCTGCTGTTCAGCGCGGCCCATTACGTGGGCCCACTGGGCGATGCTTTCGAGCTCTACAGTTTCACGTTCCGCTTCCTGGCCGGCATGTTCTTCGCCATCCTGTTCGTCGTCCGCGGCTTCGGCATCGTGGCCGGCACGCACGCGGTGTACGACGTGCTCGTGGGACTCATCTGAGCGGCCGTCGCTTCGAGACGGCGGGCTGCGATCTTGTCAAGGGTCGGCGTTCATTTTTTCACCGCCGCATAACGACGGATTTTCACCGCATCCCATGGCGCCGTCGGTTCATCTTGGAGGCTGGGGAGCGACGGCCGTATAATCGCGTTCACAGGCGGGAGGTTCTTGGTGGACTGCGGTCGTGCCGCGGTCCGTCGCAGGTCCCGGAGTCGTTGCCATCGTGCTCTCGGTTCGCCCCAAGGTCGCGGAGCTCGTCTTTCAGCTCTACGGCCGCGTGCTCCATCCCGAACTGTTCGAGATCTGCGCCACGCGGTCGATCGACCGCGGCGGCTACTCGGCGACGATCGCGATCACCGGGGCCGGCCATCTCGTCACCTGGCGGAAGGACGGCCTGACGCTCACCGAGGTGGCCACGAGCCTGGCCCAGCCGCTCCCGCAGAAGCGGCGGCTGCTGTCGCACCGCATCGCCGGGGAGCGCAGCGACCGCATGGAGTGCCGGGGCGGGGCCTCCTACCAGACCTGCTTCCAGCTCGAGACCGTCGAGCAGGAGGTGTTTTGGTCGTTCCAGCAGGAGCTCGTCGTCGAGGGGGCGAAGCGGGGGCTCCTCCACCGCTTCGAGTCCGGCGGCCGCCTGGCCCTCGGGGCCGTGTCGTGGATCCATGTCGAGACCCGCCCCCGCAGCCTGCTGGTGCAGACCTATCACACGTTTCCCGACGATCTGGCGATCGTGAAGAGCCAGTCGCTCTTCGAGTGCCCCTGACACGCCCCTCCCCGGTGCGATCCGCGATGCCAAAATCCCAGGCCCAATCCGTCCAGCCCGATGCCGCCGTCCGGCGGAGCCGCGTGCTGATCGCCGACGACAACGAGCCCAACCGCGAGCTGCTCGAGGTCTACCTCGCCGACATCGATTGCGAGATCGCCACGGCCGTGGACGGCGCCGACACCCTCGCCAAGGTGGCCGCCTTCCATCCCGACGTCATCCTGCTGGACGTGATGATGCCCAAGCTCTCGGGCTTCGAGGTCTGCCAGCGGCTCAAGTCCGATCCGGCGACGAGCCCGATCATGATCCTGATGGTGACGGCGCTGGGCGAGCTGGGCGACATCGAGCGAGCGGTGGAAGCCGGCACCGACGACTTTCTCTCCAAGCCGGTGAACCGGGTCGAGCTCGTGAAGCGTGTCGAGAACATGCTCAAGCTCCGCCACGTCACCGACGAACTGGAGCGGTTGCGGAGTTACATCCGCACGATGGACGACGACCAGCCGCCGCGGTAGATCGGACGGTGGAGAATCTCGCCGGGAGGGCGAGCCGCATCCGTGATCAGGATCACGGATGCCCGTAAGCGAAGCGAGGCCATGGATGGCTCGCGCCGCGCGAAAGCAGCCGCGGTTGCGGAGTTACATCCGCACGATGGGCGACGACCAGCCGCCGCGGTAGTTCGCTTCAGCGGGGCACGAGGCCGACGTGGCCGAGCACGCGGACCGTCGCGGGCGACTTGTTGAGGACGTAGAAGTGGACGCCGGGCACGCCGTCCGCCATCAGCTCCTCGACCTGCCGGGCCGCGTAATCGACGCCCGCCTCGAACTGGGCGGCCTCGTCGGCGCCGGCGGCCTCGAAGGGCCGCGTGAATGCCTCCGGGAGCCGGGCCTTGCACAAGCCGGCGATCCGCCGGATCTGCGCGTAGTTGGTGACCGGCATCACGCCGGGCACGATCGGCGCCGTGATCCCGATCGCCTCACAGCGGTCGCGAAACCGGAAGAAGTCGGCGTTGTCGTAAAAGAGCTGCGTCACGACCACGTCGCCGCCGGCGTCGCACTTCCGCTTCAGGTTCTCGAGGTCGGCCTCCGGGCTCGGGGCTTCCTGGTGGGTCTCGGGATATCCGGCCACGAGGATGTCGAGGTCGGGAAACTCGCCGCGGATCAGGGCCACGAGCTCGCTGGCATATCGCAGGCCGCCGGCGACCGGCCGAAACGACGCCTCGCCCTGCGGCGGGTCGCCCCGCAGCGCGACGATCGCCGTCACGCCGCGGTCGCGGGCCGCGCGGAGGTACGACCGCAGCTCGTCCACCGTGCTGCCGACGCACGTCAGGTGGCTGGCCACGGCCACGTCGTGACGCCGTCGCACGCCCGCGACGATGTCGAGCGTCTTGTCGCGGGTCGATCCGCCGGCGCCGTAGGTGCAGGTCACGAGCGCGGGCCCGTAGGCCATCAGTTCATCGACCGTCCGCCACATCGTGGCTTCCGACTCGGCGGTCTTCGGCGGAAACAGTTCGAACGACAGGCCGAACCGGCCGCTGCCATAGGCTTCCTTGATCGACACGCGCGCTCCCTTTCGACTGCGGACCCGGATCCTTCGGGGGCCGGTATTGTAGACCGCGGCCCGCGGTCCGGCATGACGCTGCGGGGGAGGGCGGGTCAGCCGCGCTCCGCCAGGGCTGCGAGCAGGTCGCGGTCGGCCGGCTGCATCTCCAGGCCGCGTCGCGCCATCATCCGCTCGAGGGTCGTGGCCGCCTGTTCGGCCGACGAACGGCTGCCTCCCGGCCCGCCCAGGAGCATGTTGTGGAAGGCCGGCACGGTCTCGGGCGGGCTGCCGCCGATCGTGGCGGCCACGCCGATCCGGCCGCCGCAGGGCAGCGACGTGTTGACGGCCGACTTCACGAAGTCGCCGACGAGCGCCCCGAGAAACTGCCGGCCGGTATCGATCGTGGCCCGGCGGCCGTCGGGCAGGACGTCGTGGAGCCGCACCGGCCCGTAGGTGGCCTTCAGGTTGCCCGTGATCGTGCCGGCGGCGAGGTTCGTCCAGCTGCCGATGTGACTGTGGCCGAGGAAGCCGTCGTGCGGTTTGTTGGAGAAGGGCTCCAAGACGCTCGCCTCGACCTCGCCGCCCACGCGGCACGCGCGGCCGATGGCGGTGCCGGCCCGCAGCCAGGCGTGCGGGTTGACCCGCGCCTCGGGGCCGATCCACACCGGCCCGTCGAGGCACACCAAGGGCCCGATCTCCGCACCGCGTTCGACCACGACTGGGCCGCGTCGCACGGCGACCCATTCGGCTACGGTCGCGGCCTCGGCCACGAACAGCCCGGGCCGCAGCTCGTCATACCCGCCGCCGTCGATCCGCAGCGCCAGGGAGTCGGCGAGTTCGGCCTCGTGCGCCGAGACGACCTCGTGGGCCTGCCCGAGCAACGTGAAGGTGGTGTCGTGCTCCGGCAGGGCCAACGCGTCGAGGTCGTCGAGCGCGTCGCCGCCGTGTGTCGCGAGCGCATCGAGAACCGCCCGGTCCGGCCCGCGGCCGTCGGCGGCGGGGTGGAGGATGGCGGCCGCGATGTCGCGTCCCGACCGCACCATGCAGCGCCGACCGGCCTCGACGAGTGTCCGCAGGGCCACGAGGTGGCTGCGACTGGGAACGAGCCGGGCGTTGACCAGCAGTGTCAGCGCCCCGTGCGTGGAGGCCGGAGGGGCGGGGCGGGCATCGGCCGCGCCGCCCCAGATGGCGATCCGTCCGCCGGCGAGGTCGGCCAGGTGGCGGGCGAGGTGTGGCCGGACGACGCGGCGGACGGGGCCCAGGTGCCCGAGCAGTTCGACGAGGGTGTGCCCGCCGATGGTGAGGTCGCAGGCGGGGCGAGCGGCGACCACGACACCGAGGCGGGCGACGGATCGATCCTCGAAGACGACGACGTTCATGGGGCGGGCGGTCCTGTCGGCTGCGGCCGCCCCAACTCTACCGCGTCTGGCAAAGCGGTGCGCGGCGGCGTAGTCTGGAGCGGCGGCGACGCCCTCACGAGCCGGAGTGGCGGAATGGCAGACGCGGCGGACTCAAAATCCGTTGCCCGCAAGGGCGTGTGGGTTCAAGTCCCACCTCCGGCATTCTGGAGAACATGGCGCGTCGGGGGCGGGTATGACCGGGGGTGGTTGCCAGTTGCTATCCGGAGGTTCTTCCATGATTCGCGGGGTCAAGTTCCTGTTCGACGAGCGTGGTCAAAAGACCGCAGTAATGATCGATCTCCGGCGCGGGAGCGGGCTTTGGGAAGACATCCTTGACGTCGCCACCGTCAGGTCGCGGGAACGCGAGCCGAGCCAGAGTTGGGCAATGGTCCGATCGCGACTGGAGAAGGTCGGCCGCCTGAAGAAGGGCCGGCGCCGTGCATGAGGTGCGGATCGGAAGATCCGCCGCCAAGGAGAGAGAGCCCATTTTTGTGTGACTGGCACCTTATCGAACGGGCAGCGGCTCTAACCGCTTCAGCGCAGTTCAAGGAAGGTCAAGCGCGGGGCGAACCCGGCTGTTCTACGGCCCGATCCGCCGGCCTGTTTCGTAGACGGCTTCGAGCCGGAAGGGGTGGGCGAGGTGCGTGTTGTCGAAAATGATCACGACCGGCAACGCTTCGATCGCCCGATCCAGGTTGGCGAGGGTGCGCTGGAATCGGGCTTCGAGTTTCTCGTCCGGCACGTCATGCCCCCCCTGCATGACCCGCATGGCGACCCGCTGTTTCGAAGTCTCGGGTGAATCGACGCGGATAAAAACCATCACGACGTGCATGCCGTTGCGGCTCGCGTCCGCCAGTTCGGCGACCTTCGCGCCGACGGGATCCGAGAGCACCGTCTCGAACACGAAACTCTCCCGCTGGCCGACCAGGCCGGCCCTCAGCGACGCGGCGAGTTCGGCCGCCTCGTAGGCCCCCAGCCCCATCTCGACGGCCAGATCGTCGGCATTCACGAACCGCAATCCCGTGTCGGCGAGGTGGGCGTGGAAGAAAGTCGACTTGGCCGCGCCGTTCGACCCGGCGAGCGCCACCACGACGGGCCTCGCGTCAAGCAGCGATCGCCAATCCATCCGGCCCCTCACCTCGCGGCGATGAACTCGCGGCTGACGAATCGCCCGCGGGTGCGGGTGCCGTCCTCGTCGATCCTCACCACCATGCCCGCTTCGTCCTGGCACGGTTCGAAATGCGGAAATGGACGGGACTCGAGATACGCGCGAACGCGGCCGCGGCCCACATCGGTGTCCACGGACTGGATGCTCTCGGCCAGCGACCGCGCCGTTCCCGATCGCTGCAGCGCCAACGCCCGGTCACCACGGAGCAGCGGTTCGATCGATTTGCCGAGACGGGCCCAGAACTCCACCTGCCCGGCGATTGATCGCCGGGCCACGGCACCAACCGTGCGTGCCTCGAGCACCAGGTCGTCACTGAGCTTCACAGGCTGACTCATAGAGGAAGGGTAGCATTTTGCCACCCACGGTCAAATTTGGCGAATGAAGCACCTGGAGGTCGAAAAACCGACCGTCAGAGTGCGCGAGTATTTTCACGCGTACGGAAATCTGCCCACGTGCGGTTTCGCGTCAACGATAGAGAAGACCCGTGACACGGCCTGCTATCCGGAGCGAAAAATCTCAGCCACGCGGGCCCGCTCGCGGTCGATCTGATCGTCGGTGGCCCCGAGGTGCCCGAGGATGCTCGTCGTGATCGCGAGCGCCACCTCTCCCTCGTCGGCAAACACGTCCGTGGCTCCGGCCTTCCGCAGGGCGGGCACCTGGTGCACGAATTGCGTGCGGGCGACCACGCGGATCGACGGATTCATTTCCCGTGCCCGGCGCACGATCTCCGCTTCGGCCGCGCCCGTCGCCGCGGTCAGGAGGAGGTGGCGGGCCCGCGCGATCCCGGCCTCGGCGAGAATGTCGGGGCGGCTGGCATCGCCGTAGACGGCACGCACGTCGAACGTGCGGAGCCGCCGCACGGTGTCGAGATTGAGCTCGATCACGATCGGCTCGATGCCGTTGTCGAGCAGCAGCTCCGTCACCTTCCGTCCCACCGGCCCGTAGCCGACGACGATCGCCCGATGCGCGGCGTCCCCGGTCGCGTCGTCGCCGTCCCCGGCGGGCTCCGCCGCCGCGGCGAACCGGCGTGCGATCGCGGGCTCGATCAGCCGCGCGGCCCGGTAGAGGAGCGGATTGAGCGTGATCGATGCGATCGAGGCGGCCACCAGCGCATCGACCGCACGGTCGGGCATCGCGCCCAGTTCGCGGGCCACCGCCGCCAGCATGAACGAGAACTCGCCGATCTGGGCGAGCGACACCGACACCGGCAGCGCGACCCGCAGGGGGCACCCGCGGACCACCGCGATCACGAACGCCGCGAGCGGCTTGGCGACGAGAATGATGGCCAGCGTCGCGGCGATCAGGCCGGGGGCCTCGAGGAGGGTGCGGGGATTGAACAACATTCCGACCGAAACGAAGAACAGCACGGCGAAGGCGTCGCGCATCGGCAACGCCTCCGAGGCCGCCCGCTGGCTGAAATCGCTGCGGCCCACGATCATGCCGGCGAGAAACGCCCCCAGGGCCATCGACACCCCGAAGAACTTCGCCGATAAGACGGCGATGCCCAGCGCGATCACGAGCACGGCGAGCGTGAACAGTTCGCGCGACCGCGTCGCCACGACCCGCTCGAGCACCCAGGGGATGATCCGGCCGCCGACGACGGCGAGCAGAGCCACGAGGAGCAGGATCTTCACCGCCGCCATGGCGAGCGCGGCCGGCACGCCCGCCGCCCCCGCGGCGGCGTTCAACAGCGCCGGCAGGAGCACGAGCGCGACGACCGTCAGCAGATCCTCGACCACGAGCCAGCCGACGGCGATGTGGCCGGTGCGGGTATGGAGATCGTGGCTGTCGGAGAGGACGCGGACGAGCACCACCGTGCTCGCCACGGAAGTCGCCCCACCGAAGATCAAGGCCGTGGGCCAGTCCCAGCCGACGAGCCGGCCGACGAGGGCCCCGAGCAGCGTGGCGACGGCGCTCTGCACGAGCGCCCCGGGCACGGCGACGGCTCGCACGGCCATCAGTTCGCGGACGTGAAAGTGCAGCCCCACGCCGAACATCAGCAGGATCACGCCCACCTCGGCGAGCTGCTCGGCGATCCCATGGTCGGCCTCGAAGCCCGGCGTGAACGGCCCGACGGCGATCCCCGCCAGGAGGTAGCCCACGATCGGCGAGAGCCGCAGCGCGTGCGTGACGAACCCGAGGACGAACGCCGCCGTCAGGCCCGCGGTGAGCGTGAGAATGAGCGTGATATCATGCATGGCAGAGGCTGGCGGCTTCACTCGGCCGGCGGGTCGAGCCGCAGCATGGGCTTGAGGGCCCGGTAGGTGCTCGGGCCGATGCCGTCCACCTCGAGCAGGTCGGTGAGCCGGCGGTACGGCCGCCGCTCGATGATCCGGCTGGCGAGCGTTTCGCCCACCTGCGGCAGCCGCATCAGATCCTGCCGCGAGGCGGTGTTGATCTCGACCGTGAAGCCAGGCGGCAGGGCCCCGTCGATCGCCACCCGCAGTTCCTGCTCCTCGCGCCGTTCCAGCCGCCGCTCCGCCGGCAGCGCATCCCAGTCGGTATGGGCCCAGATGCCGGCGCCGCGCTTCGCCGCCTGGAGCTCCAGGTCGGCGAGCGTCTCCCGATATTCCTCGGCCGATTCGCCCGCGAGCGTGACGCGGCCCACGCCGTAGGCCCGCGCCAGGCCGGCGGACACGAGGTGCTTGGCGAGATCGCGGCCCTCGGCGTCGATCACGAAGGCGTAGATCCGCTTGTGGCGGCCGTCGCCGCGGGCGTCGGCGAAGCTCGTGTGGATCGTGAATGGCCGGGCGAGGAACCGCCGGGTCTCGGCGGTCGCCTGGCCCGCGAGCTGCTTCGCCAGGGCGATCGAGGCCGTCGCGTCGGGCCGCACGCTCGTGATCCCGAAGTACCGTCGCTGGCCGCGCAGCCGCCGGGCGTCGGTCTCGCCGCCGACATGCTGCTCCAGGCAGTCGGCGCCGTAGAGCCGCACCGTGTGCACCTCGCCGGCGGGCGTGCGCACCGGGAAGCTGTCGCCGTCGGCCCACTCGGCGGCCACGAGCGTGCAGCCCGCGACGACCGTGAGCGGCGTGGCCGCCGGCGCCGAGCCGGCCAGGATCACGGCCGCGAGGCCGGCGAGCACGGTCAATCCCCGGCCAGCCGAGCCGCGAGAGGCAGGCGAGGGGATCGGCGTGAGGATGCGGAGCGTGGCGGACCTTCGCCAGCGACGCAACTCATGCCGTCCCCGCGCCGGGTTGGGCGTGACATCGTCATGGCATGGCAGCCGCATCCCCTCGCCTGCCTCTGCCGGTTCACGGATCATCAAGGGCATCGCCAGCCTCGCGAGTCAGCCGCCGAGATCGGCCTCGAGCCGCGCGAGGCGGTCGCGGAGGTCGGCCACGGTGCGTTCCAAGTCGGCCACGCGGTCGGCGACGTCATCGCGGGCCGGCGCGGCAGGACGCGGCGCCGGCGTCTCGGCCACGGCCGGCGGCGGCTCTGTGACCCGCTCGGTGAGATCCTCGGACGGCCCGGGCTCGGCCACGCCGCCTCCTGCCAGGCCGAGCTGCGACCGCACCTTGTCGAGCTTCTCGGCCGGCAGCAGGCCGTGCGTCAGCATCCGGCCGCGGCCCGGCGGCGAGAGCCAGACGACGAGCCCCCGGTCGGCCAGGCGGTCGAGGTGGCCGCGGAGCACGTCCAGGTCGGGGATCGGGTCCATGCGGCTCGCCCGGCCGCGGAGGTCGCCCTCGGTCTGCTCGCCGCGAAGCAGCAGCTCCCCGAGGATCGCCAGCTCCTCCTTCTCGACCCCGAGCCACTCGTAGGCCAGGTGTCGATAGCGGGGAATCTTGCCGCTGCCGAACACCTCCGCCATCGCCCCGCACTTTCGCAGGCCGGTCACCGCCCGCATCACCTGCTCCTCGTCGAGCGTCATGACGGGATCGCGGTTGCTCTTCTGGTTGCAGCCCGTGACCAGGGCGTTGAGCGAGAGCGGATACTGGTCGGGCGTGGTCTTCCCCTTCTCGATGAGCGTGCCGAGCACGCGGCGCTCGTTCGCGTCGAGCGGGCGGATTGTGCCGGCGGACTGCGGAACGTGCTGGGGCGGGAGGTCGGCCATGAGACTCCGATCAAAGCCTAGGAAGCCATCAGTTCGGGGATCACGCGGGCGTGCTCGACGCCCGTGAGCTTGAAGTCGAGGCCGAGGTGGCGGTAGGTGAGCCGCTCGTGGTCGAAGCCGAGCAGGTGGAGCACTGTGGCGTGGAAGTCGCGGATGTGCACCGGATCCTTGACGATGTTGTAGGAGAAGTCGTCGGTCTCGCCGTAGAGCTGCCCCGGCCGCGCGCCGCCGCCGGCCATCCACATCGTGAAGCACCGCGGGTGGTGGTCGCGGCCGTAGTTTTGCTTGGAGAGGCCACCCTGCGAGTAGACCGTGCGGCCGAACTCGCCGCCCCAGACGACGAGCGTCTCGTCGAGGAGGCCGCGGGCCTTGAGATCCTGCACGAGCCCGTAGCAGGCCTGGTCGATGTCCTTGCACTGGCTGGGGAGCGTGCCGGCCACGTTGGAGTGGTGGTCCCAGTTGTTGATGTACACCTGCACGAACCGCACGCCCCGCTCGACCATCCGCCGCGCCATGAGCACCGTGTTGGCGAACGTGCCCGGCTTCTTCGCCGCCGCGCCGTAGAGCCCGAAGGTGCTCTCCGGCTCGGCCGCGAGGTTCGTCAGCTCGGGCACGCTCGACTGCATGCGGAAGGCCATCTCGTACTGCGAGATCCGCGTCTGCGTCTCGGGGTCGCCGAGCTGCTCGAGCGTCCGCTGATTGAGGGCCTGGAGCCCGTCGAGCGTCTTCCGCCGCACCTCCGCCGACACGCCGGGCGGGTTGTTGATGTAGAGGATCGGGTCGCCGGCGCTCCGGAAGCTCACGCCCGCGTGCTCGCCCGGCAGGAAGCCGCTGCCCCACAGCCGGGCGCCGATCGCCTGGCTCTGCCCGTTGTTCGTGGGCCGGGCCACGAGCACGACGAAGGTCGGCAGGTCCTTGTTGAGCGAGCCGAGGCCGTAGCTGAGCCAGGAGCCGAGGCAGGGCCGGCCGACGATCTGATTGCCCGTCTGCATGAAGCAGATCGCCGGCTCGTGGTTGATCGCCTCGGTGTGCATCGAGCGGATGAAGCACATCTCGTCGACCATCTTGGCGGTGTGCGGCAGCAGCTCCGTGACCCACATGCCGCACTCGCCGTGCCGGGCGAACTTGAACTTCGACGGTGCGATCGGGAACCGCTTCTGGCCGCTCGTCATCGTGGTGAGCCGCTGGCCGTTGCGGATGCTCTCGGGGAGATCCTTGTCGTACCAGTCGTCCATGACCGGCTTGTAGTCGAACATGTCCTGCTGCGGCGGCCCGCCCACCATGTGCAGGTAGATCACTCGCTTCGCCTTGGGCGCGAAGTGCGGGCCGACGGCGCCCGCCACCCGCTCGACGCCCGCGGCCGGGGGGGTGAGGGTGTTGCCGCGGGCCGCATCCTCAGCCAGGAGCGTGGCCAGCGCCGCGCCGCCGAGCAGGTGGCCGCCCCGCTCGAAGAACCGCCGCCGGGTGAGGTTGAGGCCGAGCTCGTCGAGCGGCGAACGGATGGGCGGGTTCATGGCTGCGGAGCTCCTACTTGCAGAGGACTTCGTCGAGGTTCATCACTTGGTTGGTGAGCATCGTCCAGGCGGCGAGCTGCACGGTATCGGTGGTCGTGGGCGTCGCATCGCCCACGGCGACGAGCCGCTTCGCATCCTCGGCGTGGTCTCCATACCAGGCGGAGAGATCGGAGAGCGACCGCTTCACGACCGCCAGTTCCTCGGGGGCGAACGGCCGGGAGAGCACCCGCCGCGCGATCAAGTCGATCCGCGCGTCGTCGCCGGCCGCGGCCTGGATGGCCCGGTCGGCCAGCACCCGCGCCGCCTCCACGAACTGCGGATCGTTGAGGGTCACCAGCGCCTGGAGCGGCGTGTTGGTCCGCTCCCGCTTCACGGTGCAGTTCTCCCGCGACGGCGCGTTGAAGATCTCCATCGAGGCCGGCGGCGCCGACCGCTTCCAGAACCAATACATGCTGCGGCGGTAGAGGGCGTCGCCCGTGTCCCGCTTGTACTTGCTCGTGTTGCCGCCCATCGACACCGCCTCCCAGACGCCGTCCGGCTGGTAGGGCTTCACGCTCGGGCCGCCGAGCTGCTTGACCAGCAGACCGCTCGAGGCGAGCGCGGCGTCGCGGACCATCTCGGCATCCATCCGGAACCGGGGCCCGCGGGAGAGGAGCCGATTCGCGGCATCCTTCGCGAGCTTCTCGGGCGTGGCCGCGGCCGACTGCCGGTAGGCGGCGCTCGTGAGCATGAGCCGGAAGAGCCGCTTCACGTCCCAGCCGTTCTCGCGGAACTCGACGGCCAGCCAGTCGAGCAGCTCCGGATGGCTGGGCAGCTCACCGGTGATCCCAAAGTCACCGGAAGTCCGCACGAGGCCCGTGCCGAACACCTCCTGCCAGAAGCGATTGACCGTCACCCGCGAGGTGAGCGGATGCTCCTGGAGCAAGAGCCACTTCGCCAGGCCGAGACGGTTCTTCGGCAGATCGGCCGGGAACGCCGGCAGGATCGCGGGCGTGCCGGGCCGCACCTCGTCCTTCCGCTTGTCGTACTCGCCGCGGTCGAGGATGAAGGCCTTCGCCATCTCGTTCTTCTCGTTCATCACGTGGGCGATCGTGCCTCGCTTCCGCATCTCATCCAGCTCCGCGTCGAGCCGTGCAGCTTTGTCCGCTTCCCGCTTCGTCGGCTCGTCATTCGTCACCAGCCACCAGTCGTAGATGCCGGCGGCGGCCTTGGGCCGCTCGGCGGCGGGGAGGCGGAGGACGGTGGCGATCGCCCGCGCCCGTGCCATGCCGGCAAGTTCCCCCGCCGTCAGCGATCGGTCGTAAATCGAAAGCCCCGCGAGCCCGACGCCGGAGGCGGGATTCGCCCCTGCCGAACGGCTGCCGACGGTGAGCGGCACCGCGGTCTTGATCGAACGCTTTTCGAGGCCGTTCGTCTCGACGACCACCTTCTGCCGCGACTTGCCGTCGTAGTGGACGGCGACCCCCTCGGGCCTGCCCGATCCGTCGTAAGCAACCGTCACGAACGTCCAGGCGTCGGCCGGCAGCTTTTCCGGTGCGTTCACCCGGAGAACTTCGGCGGGCCACGCATGGACCAGCGTCAGGAAGACCTTGCTACCATTTACCGACACTTCCCATCCCCGCCGGTCCTGTGCCTCGTCCACTCGACCGACGACGACGTAGGAGCCGTCGCTGGCGGACGGGCGAATCCAGAAGTTCACGGTGAACGGCTGATCGTGCTCGAAGTCGCCCGCTCCCTCGACCGCGACGGCCTTGCCGTCGAGGCCGATCGTGGCCGCGCCATCCGGCCCGACCTCCCAGGTGGCCTTCGGGTCGAGCGCGAGGTCAAGATCGTCCCCGCCGACCCGCGCCCGCGTCGTCGTCCCGGCACCTTCGGCGAACCGCAGTTCCGTCTGCGGCGGATCCTGCGGCAGCACTCGGGCGATGACTCCCGGGTCGGCCTTCTGGATCCATTCCGCAAACTCCGGCCGCGCCGCCTTCCTGCGGGCCTCGATCGCCTCCTTCACGGCCCCGAGCTCCAGCTCCGCCTCGGCGAACCGACGCCGATCCTCGACCGCGGGCACCGTGACGATCGGCGGGGTATTCTGGGCGTTTCCGTCCTTGGCGGCCTGCTTCGTGTTGTTGAAGAACGCGGCGAGTTCGTAAAACTCCTTCTGCGAGAGCGGGTCGAACTTGTGGTTGTGGCAGACCGCGCACCCGGCCGTGAGGCCGAGCCAGACCGCCGCCGTCGTCTCCGTGCGGTCGCGGGTGTAGAGCACGAGGTATTCCTCGTCGATCACGCCTCCCTCGTTGGTCGTGATGTTGCAGCGATTGAAGCCGCTGGCGATCTGGGCGTCGAGGATCCGTTCCTGGTCGCCCTGGAGCTGCTTCGCCACGAGGTCGCCCGCCAGCTGGAGGATCGTGAACTCGTCGAAGGGCAGGTTGCGGTTGAAGGCGTTCACCACCCACTGCCGGTAGCTCCACATCTCCCGGAAATTGTCCAAATGGATGCCGTGGGTATCTCCGTAGCGGGCATAGTCGAGCCAGTGGCGGCCGCGGTGCTCGCCCCACTCGGGCTTGGCGAGCAGATCGTCAACGAGCCGCTCATAGGCGTCGGGCCGCGGGTCGGCGACGAACGCCTCGACAAGGGCCGGCTCGGGCGGGAGCCCCGTGACGTCGAGCGCGAGTCGGCGGGCGAGCGCCCGCCGATCGGCCTCGGGAGCCGGCGTGAGCCGCTCGGCCTCGAGCCGCGCCAGCACGAACCGGTCGATCGGGTTCTTCACCCAGGAGCCGTTCTTGACGGCCGGCGGCTCGGGCCGCTGCGGCGGGATGAACGACCAGTGGGGCAGGTACTCGGCCCCCTCGGCGATCCAGCGCTTGAGCAATTCCTTTTGCTCCGGCGTGAGCACCTTCTTGATCGAGGGCGGCGGCATCACCTCCTCGGGGTCGGCGGAGAAGATGCGGTCGAGGGCGACGCTGGAGTCGGGATCGCCGGGCACGATCGCCCCGCTCTCCACGGCGGCGTCGCGGTCGTCGAGCCGCAGATCGGCCTTGCGACCGGCACTGTCGGCCCCGTGACAGCCGAAGCAGTTTTCGACGAGGATCGGCCGGATGTCGCGGTTGTAATCGAGCTCCGCGGCAGTCGGCGGGGCCGCGACGGCGGTCTCGGCCGTCAGCGTCGCCGGGCGGGAGACCGAAAGAAACACGAGAAGCAGGGCGACAGCAGCGATCCCGGCGTGCGCCAAACGCCGGATCCACGAACGCGAACGCATGGTCAATGTCATTTCTTCATGAGATTTGCATGCTGGAGCCATGACGATGCCGGCTTCCGCGGGAGGTTTTCGGGTCGCATCACGTGAACGAGATTCTCCCTCACCAATCGGGAAAACCACTCAAGATTCTAGCATAGTTCCGGATCCGGGCCACACCACGCCTGCGGGTCGGAAGCCGTTTCCTGCCAACGCCTTCGGGCCGGGAAGGGCCACGCAAGCGGGCCGGGTCTCAAACTGGGGCGTGTCGAAAAGCTGCGGACGCAACCCGCCCATCTCTAAGCCGCAGCCCGTTCGAACTTCCGGCCGAGGATCAGCTCCAGGGCCGGCCCGGCGGCCATCGTCGTCAGCACGCACATCAGCACGCAGGCCACGAAGAGGCGGAGGTCGATGAGCTGGGCCTCGTAGGCCGCCGCGGCCATGACGATGCCGAGGATGCCCCGGGCATTCAGGCCGCAGCCCACGGCCAGCGCCTGCCGCGGGTCCATGCCCGCCAGCCGGCCGCCGAGGAAGACCCCGCAGATCTTGCCCGCAAACGCCACGGCCGTGACCAGGGCCACGAGCCAGAAGTCGAACCCCGCGACGAAGTCGGCCCCGATCGCCATCGAGACGAAGAACACCGGTGTGAACACGGCGTAGGAGAAGTCGCCGATCACGGCGAACGGCTGCGGATATTTCCGGGACACGTCGGCCAGTGCGATGCCGACGACGAACGCCCCCAGGAAGGAGTGCAGGCCGAGGTGCTCGGATCCGGCGGCTCCCAGGAGTGCGAGCAGCACGATGCAGGAGATCAGCCCTGCCGGCTGCGGCATGATGCGGTGCATGCGGTCCAGGAGCGGCGGCAGGAGAAATCGGCCGGCGAGGAGGATCCCGCCGACGAACAGGCATACCAGGCCGAGGATCGCGGCGGCCTGCCCCTGCCCGGTCGCCTGCGGCGCGAACTCCGCGAGGATCACGGCGAACAGACCCCAGCCCACGAGGTCGTCCACGAGCGTCGCCGACATGATCGTCCGGCCGATGTCGCTCTTGAAGAGTCCCATGTCCATGAGGATGCGGGCGATCACCGGGTTGGCCGAGAGCGAGAGGATCGACCCCATGAAGAGCGCCGTCGCGAACAGGTCCTTCCGCGTCACGCCGACGACGTCGGGGAAGACGTAGCACATCACGAACCCGAGGAGCAGCGGCACGAGCGTGCCGATCGTCCCCACGGAGAGGGCCTTGCGGCCGACGCGGCGGAACTCGCCGAGGCTGATGTCGAGGCCGATCGTGACGATGAAAAACAGCATCCCCACGCGGGCTATCGCCGTGCGGGCGGAGGTGATCGGGCCCGTCGCCGGAAACAGGTACTGGTGCACGTCGGGGGCCAGCCGGCCGAGCACCGTCGGCCCGAGCAGGAGCCCGCCGGCGATCTCGCCGACCACGGCCGGAATCCCGATCCGCCGCGCCCCCTGGCCGAGCACGAGCGCCGTGCCGAGCAGCGCCGCGAGGTGCAGCGCGAGCAGCGTCCAGTCGTGCGTCGTCATGGGAACACTCCGCGGCCGCATCGATAATTGTTCGAACGACCATTGTTCAAAGGATGCTCGACCATTACAATGCCGGGATGGCGACGACCCCGCCCGGCCGGACGCGTTCGACCTCCGCCGCCTTCGACTCGCTCGAGCAGGAGGCCTATCTGCAGCTGTGGCGGACCTACGACCGGCTGCGGGAACTCGACGAGCAGGTCTTCCAGCGGCATGGGCTCACCGCCCAGCAGTACAACGCCCTGCGGATCCTCGCGTCGGCCCGGCCCGGGGCCCTGTCGACCTCGGCGGTCGGGGCCCGGCTCGTGTCCCGCGCCGCCGACATGACGCGGCTGCTCGACAAGCTCGAGGAACGCGGGCTCGTCGTGCGGCGGCGGTGCCAGGAAAACCGCCGCGTCGTCTTCGTGTCGATCACGGCCGCCGGCGTCGCGGTCATCGGCCGGCTCGCGGCCGAGGTGCGGCGGCTCGGCAAGGACCAGCTCGGGCATCTCGACCGCCGCACGCTCCGGACCATGATCGACATCCTCGCTCGGGCCCGGGCGCCGCACGAGGATGCGCTGACGGCGGCCGCCTGGCCCCGCCGCAGGCAGCCCGGACGCGGAGGCGGAACTTTTCGGCATCCGGGCGCATCCAACTGAGAAATCCCTCGGTTCGGCCCGGTTGCGGATTTGGTTTCCGTCGCTCTCCCCCGCGATACTTTCCCGCCCCTGCTGGAGATCCACGCCATGCCCACCCCCGTAGACGATTCCCGTGATCCGGCCGGCCGCTGGGGCCGGAACTGCGCGGGCATGCTCGCGATCCTGCTCACCCTGGGAGGAGCCGTCCTCATGACCTCATCCGCCGCCGACGATCCGCCCCCCGCCTCGCGGGCCGAGGCCTGGAAGCGAGTGCAGACGGCCCTCGACGAGGGGAAACCGAAGTCGGCGGCCGCGGCACTGGCGGGCATCGAGGCCGAGGCGACGCAGGCCAAGGCCTGGGACGAGGTGGCCCGGGCGATCGCCACGCGGATCCTCACCGAGACGGGCGACCGGCCCGGCGACGATCCCGAGCGGCTGATCCGGCTCGCGGCCGCGATGGACAAGGCGCCCGCCGAGACCCGCGGCGTGCTCGAGGCGATCCGCGCCAACTGGACATGGGGCTTCTTCCAGATGAACCGCTGGCGGTACCAGCAGCGGACGCAGGGCGGCGTGCCGCTGCCACAGGGCGGCGCGAAAGCCGACGACCTGAAGAGCATCGCCGAGTGGGATCTGCCCACGATCGTCAAGGAGATCCGCGGCCGGTTCGCGGAAGCCGTGGGCAAGCCCGGCAGCCCCGAGCGGGCGGCCCTCCAGCAAATGCCCGTCGCCGCGTGGTCGGCGATCATCGAGAAGGGCAAGATGGCCGACGCCTACCGGCCGACCGTGTGGGACGTGATCGTCCGCGATGCGATCGAGTTTTCGAGTTCCGGCGAGCGCGGCCTCGTCGCCCCCGAGGACGCCTTCGAGCTCGACGCCGCGAGCCCCGCCCTCGGAACGCCGGCGGAGTTTTGTGCGTGGAAGCCGGAAACTGAAAAGGGGTTCACCGACACCGACTCGCCGCTCGTCGATGCGGTCGCGCTCTACCGCGACCTCATCGACTTCCACCGCGCCGACCAGGATCGCACGGCGTTCCTCTCCGCCGACCTCGACCGGATCCTGTGGGCCAGCGGCGCGGCCGTGTCCACGGGCGAGCCGGGCGACCTCGCCGACCGCAAGGCGGCGGCCCTCCGCGGCTTCATCGAACGGGCAGGCGACCACGAGACGGCTGCGCTCGGCCGCTTTCATCTGGCATCGCTCGTGCGCCAAGGCGAGAACGGCGCGCCGGGTGATCTGGTGGAGGCGCGGAAGATCGCGCTGGCCGGCGCGGAGGCCCACCCGAAAAGCCCGGGCGGGGCGATGTGCCGCGCCCTGGTCGTCGAGATCGAGAGCCGCGACCTGCAGCTGTTCACGGAATCGACCTGGGCCGCGCCGTTCCCCGTGATCCGCGTCAGCTACCGCAACCTCGCCAAGGTTCACCTCCGGCTGGCGAAGGCCGACTTTCTCGCCCGGCTCAAGGCGGGCAAGCCGCACGGCCAGTGGCTCGACGACGCCGACCGCAAGCCGATCCTCGCCCTGCCCGCCGTCAAGGAGCAGGCCGCCGACCTGCCGGCCACCGACGACTACCGGCACCGGCACCACGACCTGCCGGTGGCGGCGACGTTCGACGCGGCCGCACTCGAGCCCGGCGACTACTGGGTGATCGCCAGCCACAAGGCCGACTTCGGCGAGCAGGACAACGTCGTGTCCGTTTCGCTGGTGCGGGTCACGAACCTGGCGATCGTGGCCGGGCAGGGCGCCGGCGTTCTCGCGGCCGACGTGCAGGCCGCTGGAAATGAACGCCAACGCGAGATCCAGCGGGCCCGGCAGGGTGGCCCCGTCACGGTCGCGGGCCACGTCGTCAACGTCGCCTCGGGCGAGCCCGTAGTCGGCGCGGCCGTGAAGGTCTTCGTCCGCGGCGACCGCGGCAATCTGGCCCCCTTCGCCGAGGCCGGCACCGCCACCACCGACAAGGACGGCCGCTACGAACTCTCCGCCCCGCAGCAAGAGGAGGTCGTCGTCGTCGCCTCGGCCGATCTCGGCGGCAGGCGGCACGCGACCGCCACCGAATCGACCCACGTGTGGCGGCACGAGCAGCCCGCGGGGACCAAGTCGATGGTGCTGGTCACCGACCGCGGCATCCACCGCCCGGGCCAGCTCGTCCACTACAAGGGCATCGCCTGCGCGAGCGACTTCGCGAAGGCCGACTACCGCGCCGTCGCCGACCGCGCGATCGTGGTCACGTTCCGCGATGCCAACGGCCGCGAGGTGGCGAAGGCCACCCACAAGACCTCCGCCAACGGCTCGTTCCACGGCACGTTCCCGATCGCCACGGGCGCCCTGCCGGGCCAGTGGTCGATCCAGGCCCAGGCGGAAGGCAGCGACGGCTTCGCGGGCGGCGTGGCCGTCCGCGTCGAGGAATACAAACGGCCGAAGTTCAAGGTCGATCTCGCCAAGCCCGAGAGGGCCGTGCCGCTCGGCGGCGACGTTTCCCTGTCGGGCACGGCGACGACCTACACCGGCGTGGCCGTCGGCGGCGCGAAGGTGAAGTGGAACGTGGTCCGCAACGTCCGCTGGCCGTTCTGGTGCCGCTGGTTCTTTCCCCGGCTGCCCTTCGATCAGGGTGGGCAGCGGATCGCCCGCGGCACGGTGCTGACCGACGACAGCGGAAAGTTCACCGTCACGTTCCCGGCCCGGCCCGACCGGAGCGTGCCCAAGGAGTCGCTGCCGGTGTTCACCTACACCGTCACGGCCGACGTCACGGATCCCAGCGGCGAGACCCGCAGCGACACCCAGACCGTAAGCGTCGGCTACACCGACGTCGAGGCGACGGTCTCGGCCGGCGACTGGCTGGCCGTGGAGGATGGCAAGCCCGCCGCAGTGAAGCTCGCGCTGGCCACGACCACGCTCGACGGCCAGCCGCGGGAGGCGACCGGCACGCTCACCGTGTCGCGGCTCGCGCAGCCGGCGGCCGTGGTGCGGCCCGATCTGGTTGGCGGCCACGGTGGCCCGCAGCCGATGCCGATGCGGGGCCGGCGCCGCGGGGCGCTGGTGGCGCCGCAGCCGATCAAGCCCGATCCCGCCGACATCAACACCTGGGCTCTCGGCGAACAGGTGACGACCGAAAAGGTCACGACCGACAAGGCGACGGGTAAGGCCGATGTGACGGCGACGCTCGCCGCGGGCATCTACAAGGCCGTGTTCGAGATTCCGGCCAACGGGGACGTGCCGGCCGTGCGGGCCGAGACGATCGTCGAGGTGGTCGATCCCCAGGGGGCGAAATACGGCGTGCGGCGGGCGTTCGTGATGCGGGCCAAGGCGGCGACGGTCGAGCCGAACGGCGAGTTCACGGGGCTCGTGGGCACCGGCTACGACGCGGGCCGGGCGCTCGTCGAGCTTTCGCAGGCAGGCAAGACGCTCGCGCGATTCTGGACCGAGCCGGGCCGCACGCAGTGGCCGGTGAGCCTGAAGGTCACCGACGCCCACCGCGGCGGGTTCACGGTCCGGGCGTGGCTGGTCCGCGACGGGCGGATCCATGTCGAGAGCCGCACGATCGACGTGCCGTGGACGAACAAGAAGCTCGCCATCGAGTGGGAGCGGTTCACCCGGCGGCTCGAGCCGGGCGCAAAGGAAATCTGGCGGGCCAAGATCACCTCCGCCCCGGCCGCCCCCGCCGTGGCCGAGTTTCTGGCGCTCGCCTACGACCAGTCGCTCGACGCGCTCGCCGCGCATGCCTGGCCGGGCGACCTGATGGGCTTCTTCCGCCGCGAGTCGAGCTGGATGAACCTCGCGTTCACGAACCAGGCGGTGAGCTTCAACCACGTCCTCGGCCACTTCGCCCAGCGGACCGTGCCCGTGCCGGAGATGACCTACCGCGTGCTGCGGGAGCCGTTCGGCACGCCGATGCGGGGCGGGTTTGGCGACTTCGCGGGCGGCGGTGGGCGGATGCGGATGCGGCGCGGGGCCCCGATGCCAATGGCGGCGATGGCGATGGATGCCGCAGCAACACCGGAAGCAGTGAGGGCATCAGCCGGTTTGGAAGCGAACGGAGGGCTCGAGAAACAATCTGCAAAACGCGCGGAAGATCGGCAGACCGGCCCCGGCGGCCCGCAGGAGCCCGGCGTCACGGCCGCGGCCGCCCCGCCCCCGCCGCGGAAGAACCTCGTCGAGACGGCCTTCTTCCTGCCGGCGCTGTCGAGCGACAAGGACGGCGTGGTGACGATCGAGTTCACGCTGCCCGACACGCTCACGACCTGGCAGTTCAAGGGGCTGGCCCACGATGCCGGTCTCCGCAGCGGCACGATCGAGGACACATGCGTGTCTGCCAAAGACCTGATGGTGGAGCCGATCATGCCGCGGTTCCTCCGCGCGGGCGACGTCGTGCAGGTCCCGGTGAAGGTGAGCAACACCTCCACCGGCCGGCTCACCGGTAGCGTGAAGTTTTCACTCGCCGACGCCCGCACCGACCGCTCTCGCGACGATCTCGTGGACGGCCGGCGGGAGCTGCCGTTCGATCTCGCCGCGGGCGAGTCGCAGCCGGTGGTGTTCACCGTGAGGGTGGCCGACGGCACGGAGGCCCTGCGGTATCTGGCCACCGGCTCGGCCGGCAAGGCCGCCGATGGCGAGGAGGCCTTGATTGCGGTCCTGCCCCGCAAGGTGCTCGTCAGTGAATCGGTGCCCGTCACGATCCGCGGCCCGGGCGAACGCAAGGTGTCGCTCGACCGGCTGGCCAAGAGCGCCGGCACCGACATCCAGAGCCAGTCGCTCGTCGTGCAGGCGACGTCCAACCCGGCCTGGTACGCCGTCCTCGCCCTGCCCGCGATCATGGAGCAGGCCGACGAGAGCACGGAGACACTCTTCACGCGGCTCTACGCCAACACGCTCGCCCGGCACCTGGCCACGAGCGACCCGCGGATCGCGCGGGTGTTCGAACAGTGGAAGGGCACCGCCGCGGTCGAGAGCCCATTGGAAAAGAACACGGATCTCGTGCAGACGCTGCTTGCCGAGACGCCCTGGGTTCGCGACGCGGTGGACGAGAAGGAGGCCCGGGCCCGGATCGCGCTGTTGTTCGACGCCACGCGGGCGGGCAACGAGATGCAGGCGGCCCTTGCCCGGCTGGAAAACCTCCGCAATGGCGACGGCGGCTGGCCCTGGTTCCCGGGCGGCCGCACCTGCGACTCCGTGTCGCTCGGCATCATCGCCGGCTTCGGCCGGCTGCGGGCCGCGGGGGTCAAGCTCGACGTCCAGCTGGCGCTCGAGGCCATCCCCTGGCTCGACGGCCGGCTCGTCGAGGAGCGGAACTGGGCGATCAAGGCCTGGAAGGACAAGCCCGACGAGATCGTGCTCACGCCGATCGGCGTCTCGGCGCTCTACGCGCGGAGCTTCTTCACGAAAGACGCCCCGCCCCAGGGCGAGGCCGCGGCGGCGATCCAGTGGGCCTTCGACGTGGCGCGGAAGACCTGGATGAAGATCGATCCCCGGCTCTCGCAGGGACAGCTGGCGATCGCACTGGCCCGCTCCGGCGACAAGCCGACGGCGGTCTCGATCATCGACAGCCTCCGGCAGCGGGCGGTGGACGCCGACGTGAAGCCCGGCACCGAAAAGGAAACCTGGCAGGGCATGTGGTGGCGGGATCCGCACCCGGGCTGGTGGAGCTGGGCCCACGCCCCGATCGCCACGCAGTCGATGATGGTCGAGGCCTTCGACGAGGTGGCCGGCGACAAGGACGCGGTCGAGGCGCTCAAGGTCTGGCTGCTGTCTCAGAAGCGGACGAGCCAGTGGCGGGGCAGCCGGGCGACGGCCGACGCCGTCGGCACCCTGCTCGGCCGCGGCGACGACCTGCTCGCCTCGCAGGAGCTCGTCACGGTGGACGTGGGCGGCGAGCGGGTCGAGCCCGCGCAGGTCGAGGCCGGCACCGGCTTCTTCGAAGAGCGGTTCACGCGCCGCGAGATCAAGCCCGAGATGGCGGCGATCACCGTCACGAAGAAGGACAAGGGGCTCGCCTTCGGCGGCATCCACTGGCAGTACCTCGACGACATCTCGAAGGTGCCGGCCGCGGGCCGCGAGGAGCTGTCGATCGAGAAGCAGCTGTTCGTCAAGCGGATGACGAAGGCCGGGCCGGAGCTCGTGCCGCTCGCCGCGGCCAAGGCTGGCGAAGCCGCCGCGGCCCAGGTCGAGCTGGGTGACGAGCTCGTCGTCCGGCTCGTCGTGAAGAGCGACCGCGACTACGAGTTCCTGGAGCTGGCCGACCATCGGCCGAGCATCACGGAGCCGGTGGACGTGCTCTCCGGCTGGCGGTGGGGCGACGGCGTGGGCTGGTACGTGGCGATCCGCGACGCCTCCACGCAGATGTTCTTCGAGCGGCTGCCGCGGGGCGTGCACGTCTTCGAGTATTCCCTGCGTGCGGCCCACCGGGGCACGGCGTCGAGCGGCTTCGCGAAGATCCAGAGCCGCTACGCCCCCGAGTTCAACGCCCACTCCGCGAGCGTGACCCTCGAGGTGGGAAACTGAAAATCAGTGCCGCCTCACCCTCTCCCTCTTGGCCCTCTGGGAGAGGGCCGGGGTGAGGGTGCAGGGACTCTTCGCTCCCCCGCTTCCCATTTACGCCCGCTGGAGAGCCTCGATCGCGTTGACGTGAATCAGGCCGCAATGAACCACACGGTCTTCATCGGGGTAGGTCACGACCACCTTCGTCTTCGTGAGGGCCACGCATTCGGGACGGAGCACCTCGTGCACTTCCCCGTTTGAAAGCCTGATCACGAACGGTTCGAACGGCTCACGTCGAATGAACGCCCGGATCGTTTCCATGGTCATGAAGGCACCTCCAAAAACTGAACAAGCGTTCATATTATTGGCATCCGCCCGTGTTGTCAAATGGGCGTAACTCGCAAATCTCGCACCGCATTTTCGCCAGACTGCCTTATGTGCCCGGCGATTGGTTTCCGGTTTTTCTGGTTTGGCGGTCCTGTTCCTTGAAGCCCGAGGCGCGAGCCGAGGGAATACGGAGCGGTTTCTGGTGCAGCGACGCGTATTCCCTCAGCTTACGCTTCGGGCTTCCCGGCAGCGGCGATGGCATGGCGGGATCGATCGCCGCGAAGGTTCTCCAACGCCGAGAGGATCGGACACGACTTTACAGCATGCTGGCTGGGTCTGTGACGCTGGAAAAGCGGGGCATCACGACAGCCTTTCTGACGGCGTCTCGCGAGATTTGCGAGTTACGCCCTTGTCAAATCGCGTCGCCCAAACGCGTCGGCGGAGCGCGCCGCGTCGTCGCCGATTTCCCCACCTTTTTCCCAAGCTCAATACCGCCAGCCGACGCCGACGTTGGAGAAGAACGCCGGCGTGGTCTCGTTGAGCCCCCAGCCCACCCGGAGGCCGATCTCGAGATTCTCGGTCGCCAGCACGTGCCCGCCGCAGCTCGCGTATTGGACGTTGAGCGGCAGTTCCTTTCCGGTGGAGAAGATGCCGAAATATTCGGCGTGCACGTTCCACCGCTCGCCGACGGGAATCTTGATCACGCTCGACGGCGCCCATTGGCTGAAGGCGTCCGCCTCTTCGAAGCCGGTGCCGTACCGCATGGCCGTCGTCCATTCCCAGCCGCCGGCGAACCGCCACCCCCAGGCCTCGCCGAGCACGAGCGTCGACCTGTTCGACGGTCCGGAGACCGGCGTGTAGCCCTGGAGCACGGCCGCCGACCGTGGCAGCCAGCCATCCTGTTCGCTGGTCTCGACCTTCGTGCCGTAGAGGATGCGGCTCTCGTCCTCGGTCTCGATGTCCTCCCCGCCGAACTCGCTTCCCGACACGGTGCCCGGCCCGCCGGCCTCGTAGTTGAAGCCGAGGCGGAGCTCGATCTTCTCACCCCATCCCCTGCGGAGCAGCACCTCCGGGAAGCTGTGGGCTTCCGGCCCCCGGCGGTTGTCGATGAACGAGTACGAAGCCTCGACGATCGACGTGCCTGGCCCGGCCGTCGTGGGCGCGAAGGTGAACGAATCGCGGTCGGTCTCGAGCTCCTCGCGGGCGCGGGCTCCACCGGCCACAAGCGCCGTCAGCAGCACCGCGCCGCAGAGTCGCAGGGCGCGGACGCGGCGCCACCGCACCGTTCCCGGCCCGTCGCCAACGACGTCGGGATCGCTTTCGGCGCGAGCCGTTTCCATCATCACCGTGCCCCCCCCGTTGCCCTCGGAGCAATCGGTAGAACCTGCAGCGTGGCTTGAGGGACCGGGCTTGCGGCGGAAAAGACACAGGGCCTGGGCAGACCCTGCGGCCCGGCTTTTGTCTGGGAAATCCGGGGATCTTGCCCAGCCGCTGCGGATCGGAGGAAGCGGCGCGGTGAGCCGTGACTTTTTCTCCGGTTCTGTCCGTTGCGGCGGATGCGCCGGTGATTCTGCCGAAGACAGGTCCGGCGGCGGGCGCGGGGGGATCGAGGCGGCGGACGGTTTCGTCCGCGACCAATCGCGTCGCCGCAGGAGGAACCGGCATGATC